>JABUFB010000006.1 GCA_013314775.1 Armatimonadota bacterium
AGGCACAGCCGTCACCCCGAAGGCAGACCACCCGTGGAAGAAACCCTACAAAGGAGACTCCCGACCCCAACGGCAGTAGGACATTTCTACTTTGCACAAAACCGGACATTTCTACTTTGCGTTGACAGTTCCGCCCCCTGATCTTGCCTTCGGACCGCTTTGCATCTATACTCCGGTACACGATTCTTCTCCGGAGCATTGGTGACGTCGGCCGTGGGACCACTGACCACCCCTTGCAACCAACGCATCAGGTGACGCCCGGGCATCCGAAAGGACCCGGGCATCGGTGCGTGCCTCGTTGAGACCAGAATCCATATGCCAAAGAGGCGATGAAAATGGCCGAAAAGTGCGTGCTTGCCTATTCCGGTGGACTGGACACATCCGTCGCGATTCGCTGGATCGCCGAGAAGTATAACGTTGACGTGATCGCCGTTGCCGTGGACGTGGGCGAGGAGAAGGACTATGAGGGCATCCGGGCAAAGGGCGAGCAGGTCGGCGCCGTCAAGTCGGTGGTCTGCGACCGGAAAGAAGCCTTCTTCAACGACTACATCACCCGCGCCATCGCCGCGAATCTCATGTACGAGCACAAGTACCCTGCATTCACCGCGCTGGCGCGGCCGTTGCTTGCCCAGACCCAGGTGGAAGTCGCCAAGGCTGAGGGCGCCACGCTGCTGGCCCACGGCTGCACCGGCAAGGGCAATGACCAGGTGCGCTTCGAAGTCACCTATCAGGCGCTCGCGCCGGAGATGCGCGTGATCGCCCCGGCTCGCGAGTGGGGCATGACCCGGGAGGAAGAGATCGACTACGCCGCCAAGTTCGGTATCCCGGTCCCGGTGGGCAAAGGCAGCCCGTATTCCACCGACACCAATATGTGGGGCCGCTCCATCGAGTGCGGGCTCATCGAGGACCCGTCCAAAGAAGCCCCCGAAGATGCCTGGCAGTGGACCGTCAGCCCCATGGATGCCCCCGACCAGCCCACGTACGTGACCATCACCTTCGAATCCGGAGTGCCCGTTGCCCTGGATGGCGTGAAGATGGGCGGCGTCGAACTGGTCGCGAAGCTCAACAAACTCGGCGGGGCCAATGGCGTGGGTCGCGTGAACATGCTGGAGAACCGCCTGGTGGGGATCAAGTCCCGCGAGCTTTACGAGACGCCGGCGGCCACGATCCTCCTGGCCGCTCACCGCGACCTTGAGAGCATGACACTGGACCGCGAGACCGCGCATTTCAAGCCCTATCTCGAACTGCGTTACGCGGAACTCGTGTATTACGGCCTGTGGTTCACCCCGCTGCGCCAGTCCATCGACGCCTTCATGGCCGAAACCCAGAAGCGCGTGAACGGGAACGTCACGGTGAAACTTTACAAAGGAACCTGCGAGGCGGTTGCGCGGGAATCAGAGAACTCCCTGTACGACTACTCACTCGCGACCTACGACGCGGCGGACAAGTTCGACCACACAGCGTCGGTGGGGTTCATCAAGGTCTTCGGCATGGGTGCGAAAGTCAGCGCCGCCGTGGACCGGAAGAATGGGTTGTAGAGCGCGAAGGCAAGACATCGCATGATCGGTCTGGTGGCGTCCCGGATGGAGCAGGTACGAGCCCTCTGCCGCGAGTTCCACGTGCGGCGGCTGGAGCTCTTCGGCTCGGCGGTTGGCGACCAGTTCGATCCGGAGACGAGCGACCTCGACTTCCTGGTGGAGTTCCTGCCGCTCAGAGAGGGCCACAGGGCGGACGCGTACTTCGGGCTGCTCGAAGGCCTTCAGGCCCTCTTCGGACGCCCCGTGGATCTGGTGATGGTGCGGGCGGTGCAGAACCGGTACTTCCTTGAAGCCATCGAGGAGCAGCGCGAGGTGCTCTATGCGGCGTGAGGCCAGAAAGCTCCTGGAGGACATCCGCCAGGCTGCGGGGTTCATCCGCGGCTTCGTGTCGGGCCGGACCTTCGAGGACTATGATGATGACATTCTGCTCAGGTCGGCAGTGGAACGGCAACTGGAGATCATTGGCGAAGCCCTCAACCAGCTCACTCGAACCGACCCGGCTGCAGCCGGCAGCATCACCGCGTCGCCGCGCATCATTGCCTTCCGGAACATTCTGATACACGGCTATAGCATCGTGGAGAACGAGGTGGTCTGGGACGTGGTGCAGACGCACCTGCCCGCGCTCAACCAGCAAGTGGCCGCACTGATCGCCGAGGAGACGTCTGACCCGCCGCACGGAGAGTGAGACCGCCCACCATGCCCACAGAGCCCATCCACCGCCCTTGGCGCGGGGTTATCGAAGAGTACCGACAGTTCCTCCCGGTCAGCGACAAGACCCCCGTGGTCACGCTGCTCGAGGGTGGCACGCCGCTCATCGAGAGCCTGCATATCGCGGAGCGTCTGCCCGGGAAGATCCGCCTGTTCTTCAAGTATGAGGGCGTCAACCCTACCGGGTCCTTCAAAGATCGCGGGATGACCATGGCCGTGACCAAAGCCCTCGAGGAGGGCATGAAGGTCACCATGTGCGCCTCCACGGGTAATACATCCGCTTCCGCAGCGGCGTATTCGGCCCGGGCCGGGATGAAGTGCGTGGTGCTCATCCCCGACGGGAAGATCGCCATGGGCAAGCTGGCCCAGGCCCTGGCATACGGCGCGCGGACCATCCAGCTTGCGGGCAATTTCGACGAGGCCCTGGAACTGGTGCGCGAAGTCACCAGCCAGTACCCGATCCAGCTGCTAAACTCCCTGAACCCGTACCGCATGGAGGGCCAGAAGACCGGGGCCTTCGAGATCTGCGACGCTCTCGGGGGGCCGCCGGATTTCCACGCACTGCCGGTGGGCAACGCGGGCAATATCTCGGCCTACTGGTGGGGTTACGAAGAGTACTACAAGGCGGGCATCGTGGACCGCAAGCCGGTGATGCTGGGCTTCCAGGCGGCTGGGGCTTGCCCTCTCGTGACCGGCGAGCCCTGCGCGAAGCCCGAGACCCTCGCCACCGCGATCCGTATCGGCAACCCGGCACGCTGGACCGACGCCGAAAACGCCGTGAACAACTCCGGCGGCCTGTTCCGTGCGGTCACCGACGAGGAGATCATCGCGGCCTACCGGGACCTTGCGGCGGAAGAGGGCATTTTCGTGGAGCCCGCCTCGGCGGCATCGCTGGCAGGGGTCTACAAGCTGGTTGGCGAAGGGTATTTCGGGAATAATCCGGCGACGGTGGTCTGCACCCTGACCGGGCACGGTCTGAAGGACCCCGACAGCGCGGTGGAGTACACCAGCAAGCCGGAGAAGTGCCCGAAGGACATGAAGGCCCTGGTGGCAATGCTGGGGTTGTGAGGGGAATGGGCTGACACAACTGGCCCGGTGACAGATGAAGAGACTCCTGCTGGTCACTCTCGCCTTCGCTCTAGTCCTCCCCGCCCTGGCGGAGGATGAGTACGTCGCCCTGCTCAAGAGCAAGGTGCCCGGGTGGGAGCGGTTCACCAACGGCCGGTTCGCGCCGATGTACGAGCCCCTTGCGCAGCAGATGGTCCAAGATTACGGGCTCAAGGATGGCGTCGCAGTCGAGATCGGCAGCAGTTGCAGCCCCTTTCTGCTCCATCTCGCCCGCAGGACGAAGATGATCTGCTACGCCCTGGATGTCGACCCCTGGGCCATGCGTCTGCTCGGGGTCTTCGCGGACCAGGCCGGGCTCACAGAGCGTGTCGTCCCTGTCTGGGGGGACGTGCAGAGCATGCCTTTCCGGGACAACTTCGCGGACTTCATCTTCAGCCGCGGGTCCATCCCCTTCTGGCCCGACCAGGTGAAGGGCCTGCGCGAGTGCTACCGGGTGCTCAAGCCCGGCGGCGTGGGATACATCGGCCACGGCGGCTTCGGGCGACTGCTCAGCCCGGAGGACCGCCAGAAGTTGGTGGAATGGCGCCTGGGCTGGGGCCCCGAGGAAGAGAATCGGCCTCAGGGCTGGCGCGGCCCCAAAGACCGGATGCTCACCATGGCCGCGGAGATTGGCATGCGAGAAGCGAGACTGGTTACTGAGCCGGATGTGGGCTGGTGGCTGGAGTTTCGGAAGTAGCTACGTGTGAACCTTGCAATACAGGCCGCTGACCCTATCTCGTGAGGTTAACCTGCCAATGTCATCAGCCGAAATGACCGTCCTCAAGACCGACCTGCCCGGCGCTGTCGCGTCCCGTTCCGGCAAGGTGCGCGACGTGTATGACTACGGCGACGGCATGCTCATCGTCGCCAGCGACCGCATCTCGGCCTTCGACGTCATCATGGCCAACGGGATCCCCGAAAAGGGGAAGATCCTCACCCAGCTTTCGCTGATGTGGTTCGACCTGCTCAAACCCGTCACACCGAACCACCTGATCAGCGCCAGTGTGAGCGACTTTCCCGAAGCAGCGCAGCCTTTCGCGGATATCCTCGAGGGCCGCACCATGTGGTGCAAGAAGGCCCAGGTGATCCCGGTGGAGGCCATCGTCCGCGGGTACCTCGCGGGCAGCGGCTGGAAGTCTTACCAGAAGACCGGCGAGGTCTGCGGGCACAAGCTGCCACCCGGACTCGTGCAGTCCCAGAAGCTGCCGGAGCCCATCTTCACCCCCACTGCCAAGGCGGAAAGCGGGCACGACTGGGACATGACCCGAGACGAAGTCGCTGACCAACTGGGGGCCGAGCTTGCCGCGAAACTGGAGACCAAGGCCATTGAGATTTACCTGACGGCTTCGGAGTATGCCGCCGAGCATGGATTCATCATTGCCGACACCAAGTTCGAGTTCGGCCTGGTGGATGGCGAGATGATCCTGATCGACGAAGTGCTGACACCGGACTCATCGCGTTATTGGGACATCAACAAGTATGAGCCGGGCAAGGCGCAGGAATCCTATGACAAGCAGTATGTGCGGGATTACCTGGAGACACTGGACTGGAACAAGGAGCCCCCAGGGCCCGAACTGCCGGCGGACGTGGTAACCCGGACGCGAGATATCTACCGGGAGACCCTCCGTCGCCTGACAAGCTGAGGCGCGACGTGACTGGAGCGCGGGGTATCCTCGAGACCAAGCTGATCGCGGCCGTCGAGCGACACGGAATGCTGTCGCCCGGTGACCGCGTTTTGCTTGCGCTTTCCGGAGGGCAGGACTCGCTGGCGCTACTGCACTGCCTGCATCGTCTTGGCCCGGAACTGAGTATCGACCTCGAGGCCGCGCATCTGAACCACGGAATCCGCGGCGAAGAGGCCGATGAGGACCAGCGGTTCGTCGAGGCACTCTGCGAAAAGTGGGGCGTGCCGCTGGCCGTGGCCCGCGTCGATGTGCCTGCGGTAGCGAAGCGCGACGGGATTTCCCTGGAGCAGGCGGGCCGTGCTGAACGATATGCCTTCCTGCGTCGGGTAGCCGCCGAGCGAGACTGCAGACGGATTGCCTTGGCCCACACGGCCACCGACCGCGCAGAGACCGTGCTGATGAACATTCTGCGCGGCGCGGGACTGGGAGGGTTGCGGGGCATCGCCGCGGTGAACGGCGAGGTCATCCGCCCTCTCATCGAGGTAACCCGCGAGGAGACGGCGGAGTACTGCGCCGAACATGGGCTTCAGCCGCGGCATGACCGGACCAATGAGGATACAGGGGCCCACTTGCGCAACCGGGTCCGGCTAGAATTGATGCCCCTCCTGGCGCGGAATTATGCGCCGGGAATCGAGGACTGCCTGCTGCGCCTGGCGAAGGTAGTTGAGGGTGAACTGGAATGGACGCGCGAGGCCGAGAATGCAGCTTACTCCGACCTGGCTCACTGGGAGGAGCGCGGCCTGGGCCTGCTTCTTGCGCCGCTCCAGGAGATGCCCCAAGGGCTTGCGCGACGGATGGTCCGGCGGGCGATTGGGGACGTTGTCGGATCATTGGAGGGCTTCACGCTGCAGCACGTGGATGCGGTGCTCGGTCTGGCAGCTCAAGGCCGCACCGGCGCCCGTGTCCAGCTTCCCGGCGGCTACCGGGCCGAGCGCGGCTACGAACGGCTCCTAATGTCCACCGGGTGTGCGATGGATGAGGAACCCGGCCCATGGGAAGTCACGTTACAGATACCGGGAGCGGTTGCATTGCCTCCCGGCGGCAAGGTCTGCGCCAGGACCGTCCCGGTGCCTGGTGATCCACGAGCCTGCGGAGCTTGCGAGGCGTATCTGGATTTCGCAGCGATCGGCTCCACTGTGTGCGTGCGCAGCCGCCGGCCGGGGGACCGCATGCAGCTTGTGGGCATGTCCGGATCGCGCAAACTGCAGGACTTGATGGTGGACCGGAAGATCCCTCGGCAGGAACGGGACCGAGTGCCGGTTGTTCTAAACAGCAGGGGAGAGATCGTGTGGGTCGGTGGATGTGGGGTGTCCCGGACCGGAGCGATCCATGAACGTTCCGCGGCGGCAGTGCACATCCGTTGGCTCGGCTGTTGAGCGCGACGCCTCTTCCCTGTAGATTGTGAGGAGGCCGGGACAACCCGGCATGACGAATGAACAAACAGAATCCTGTGGTACTCATACTGGTAGCCGTGGCCTGCGCTTACGCCATCTGGATGGTGCCCAAGCTGTCAGGCCAGGTCCAGGTCAAGAAGTTCGACAATCTCGCCGAGTTCTACGACGGGCTCAAAGCCGGGCATTTCTCGGAGCTGACCATCGTCGGCGAGCGACAGGTCCGCGGCAAGTTTGCGACACAGGCCAAAGGCCGGTACGACGCCAGCTACGATGAGTTTATTGTTGACGTCGTCCTCGACGCCGAGACAATTCGTGAGATCACCGAGATTGCGCCGTCGACCACCAAGGTCTCCATCAGCCACGGCTTGTGGGCGGACCGCCTGCTCCAACTGGCAGGCAATGTCATCATACCTCTGGCGATACTGATTTTTCTGTGGGTCTTTTTCACCAGGCAGATGCGCATGGGCGGTGGGCAGGCTCTGTCTTTCGGCCGCAGCCAGGCCAAGCTCCTGGGTGATAATTTCGAGAAGGTTACCTTCGACGACGTGGCGGGCATGAGGGAGGTCAAAGAGGAACTACAGGAGGTCGTGGAGTTTCTCAAGTACCCTGAGAAGTTCCGCGCCCTGGGAGCGAAGATCCCCCGCGGCGTTCTGCTTGTTGGCCCGCCCGGTTGTGGAAAGACCCTTCTGGCCCGTGCCGTGGCCGGTGAGGCGAACTGCGCGTTCTTCTATATCAGCGGCTCGGACTTCGTGGAGATGTTCGTGGGTGTCGGAGCCTCCCGGGTCCGCGACCTGTTCGACCAGGCCAAGCAACACTTGCCGGCGATCATATTCATCGATGAGCTTGACGCGGTGGGGCGTCTGCGGGGCGCGGGTCTCGGAGGCGGGCACGATGAGCGCGAGCAGACACTCAACGCCCTCCTGGTTGAGATGGACGGGTTCGACCCCAACGCCGATATCATCATCCTGGCTGCCACAAACCGGCCGGACATCCTCGATCCGGCCCTGCTTCGCCCGGGACGCTTCGACCGACGTGTGGTTGTGGACAACCCGGATGTGGGAGAGCGCGAGGCGATCCTGAACATCTATGCGAAGGACAAGCCGATCGGCGAGGATGTGGAAATTCGCACCCTCGCCCGCCGCACCCCGGGCTTTTCTGGCGCGGACATTGAAAACCTCGTCAATGAGGCGGCGCTGCTTGCGGCACGGCGAGACAAGAAGACTATCAACATGCCGGAGTTCGATGAGGCTATCGAGCGCGTGATCGCCGGCCCTGAACGACGAAGTCGGGTGATTCGCGAGAACGAACGCCGGATTCTGGCCTACCATGAAGCCGGTCACGCGCTTGTAGGATGCATGCTGCCGGACTTCGACCGCACCTACAAAGTGACAATCCTGCCCCGCGGCATGGCGCTGGGATATACTATTAGCCTGCCTGAAGATGACCGGTATCTGGTCACGCGGCGCGAACTCATCTCCCGGGCGACCCAGGCTCTCGGCGGCCGTGCTGCGGAGTCTCTGGTGTTCGATGACATCACCACCGGCGCGGCCAACGACATCGAGAAGGTCACCGAAATGGCTCGGCAGATGGTGACCGAGTTCGGAATGAGCGAGGCTCTGGGCCCCCTTGCTTACGGCAAGCGCCACGGCCCTATCTTCCTGGCGCGCGATCTCGCGGAAGAGCGCAATTACAGCGAAAACATCGCGCAACAGATTGACCTCGAGATCCGCCGCATTGTGGATCAGGCCTATGATGCTGCGAAAGCGATCCTCGTGGAGAACCGCGACAAGCTGGATGCGCTGGTAGAGGTTCTGCTTGAGAAGGAATCGCTGGACCAGGAGGAAGTTCAGGCCATCGTCAAGACAGGCCGCCTTCCGGAGCCTGAACCGTCGGAGCAGCCGGTGCGCAGGGCTCAGTCTCCGACCGAGCCCGCGGCGCCTCCCGTCACACCACCGGGCAGGCCCGCGGGAGCGCCTAAGCCGATATCACCCGAGTGACCACGCTTCCAAAGGACGCAGTCCTCCCGACCGTGCGTTTCGCGCCACCGGGGGCCTGCGCGTGCGTCAGGAGTCTTCCGATACGAGACCCGTCTGCGCCCCCAGAATCTTGCGGCGGCGCCAGACTGGACAGGAACCGCTTCACCGCCATGCAACGTCGAGACCCAACAACCGGAATGGGAACGTTGAGATCTTTCAGGCACCTTGCTGACGCCGTGGAAGCGCAGATCGCGGGAGGTCATTACGACCGCGCTGCCAGACTGTGCGAGCGGGAATTGGAGGCCAGCCCCACGGCGGTCTCGGTGCTGGAACTGCTGACCAGCGTCTGGGAGCGCGGCGGCCGAATGGAGCGCGCTCGTGAAGCCGCCGTCCGCTGGGCTACCGTAGCGCCCCTCGATCCCCGGGCCCACTATCGCCTGGCCCTCATCGAGCAGCGATTGCAGAGCTACGACTGGGCCGTCTATCGATTCAAACTCGCCATGGTCCACGCCGGCGCTGACCACGCCCTCCGGGTGGCCGCTCAGGATGCCCTTCATTCGCTGGACGCTTTCCAGTCCCGGCAGGTCCTAGCCATGCGCGACGTTGATCCCACCTTCCGGGCCAGGCTCCTTGTCGACCCTGAGCGCGCGTTGACCGAACGCGGCTTCGCGCTGTCCGAGGAGGCGCACCGGGCATTGCTCTCCGGCCTGCGCCGGCTTCCTCGAGGACCCCGGCCACCAAGGCTTTCCTGACCCATGCCTCCGTCCCTCGCGCCGGAACTTGTCTACCTCGGCCTCGGCGGAAACCTCGGGCGCCGCGCCCGCAATCTCTCCCGTGCTCTCCTGCGACTGTCTCTCACTCCCGGCATCCATCTGTCGGCCCTGTCGCGGGTCTACGAGACAGCTGCCTGGGGCGTGGAGGACCAGCCGCATTTCCTCAACATGGCGGCCGCGGCGAGGGTCGAGCTCGCACCTGAAGCCCTCCTGTCATCGCTCAAGGCGATTGAGCGGGAACTGGGGCGCGTCCCCGGTGAGCGCTGGGGACCTCGCCCGGTGGACATAGACATCCTGCTGTTCGGCGACCGCTCTGTGCGAACTCCCGAGCTGACCCTTCCGCACCCGTATCTTGCAGAGCGCCAGTTTGTGCTGGTCCCTCTGTATGACGTGGCGCCGGGACTTACGCTGCCCGATGGTCGAAGCGTGGCTACTTTGGCGAAGCCGTCCGACCAGTCACTGCGCCTCGTTGGCAGCCTGTCGGAAGCCCTGCATGTCGAAGCCGATCAGGCCAAGTGATTCCTCGCCTGTGTTTTCTCCTCCAGATTGTCCGCTGATTTCTTGACAATAGCCTTGACAAGCCCGGTTTATTCAGTAATATAAGCATATTATTATTGTCTGAAACGGAGTGATTCACCTATGCGCACCCGCCTCCTGCTCGCTCTGCCACTGCTCCTTACTTTCGCTCTGCCGTCTCAAGCGATGGACTCGCTCAACATGCCCACCGGCAATGCCATGAAACCCGGTACTTCCGAACTCAACTTCATCTATGTCACCCAACCGCTGAAGGTCAACAGGGCCGGCCAGGTGAAGGTCGATGACATGCGCTATGTGAAGCTCTTCACCGGCGTCACCGACCGTCTGCAGGTTGACGTGGATTACCTGGACATTGCCCATGCCGACAGCTACGGCATCCTGAACGCCTACTACACTGTGTTCAAGGAGACTCCGGAGCATCCGTCGCTGGTCGTGGGCGGCACGAACCTCACAGGCTCCGACTGGCTTGGGGGAACCGACTTCGGCGGCAATCCGGACTATGACGACCCGTCCTTCTTTGCCCTCGGGGCCTACAATCTGGCCAAGCCCGCAAAGCCGAGTTGGAAGACCCCGCTGGTGCGCCTGCATCTCGGTTGGGGCAACAACTTCCACGACGAAGAGCTTTTCGGGATGCTCCAGCTCAAGTTCGACCCGCGTTTCACTGCGGTCGTGCAGAACTACAAGTCGATGCCCACGTACATCGGCACCTACCAGGTGACCGACGACATGCAGGTGAGCATCGGGACCATGGACAGCAATTTCTTCTGGCGCGTCGGCGGGGTGCTCAAGTGGTAGGCTGCAGACAGTCTGATGCCCGCTAACACGCGAGCCGGCCCACACGGGGCCGGCTCGCTTATTCGTCTCGGGCGAGGCGATCTTCAGTCAACGCCAAGGCGCTTGCGCACCAGGTTTTTCAGCCCACCGGCCTCAACCAGCGTCTGCGCCATACCCACCAGCGGCGGGAAGGTGGTCTCGGTGCCCCGAGTCAGATTGCGCACGACACCTCCGGACAGGTCCACCTCAATCTCGTCGCCGCTCTCGATGCCGAGACGGGCCACATCACATTCCACGATGGGCAGGCCGATATTCAACGCATTCCGGTAGAAGATGCGCGCGAAGGTCTCGGCGATGACACAGCTTACCCCGGCGCCCTTGATGGCGATAGGCGCGTGTTCGCGGGAGCTGCCGCAGCCGAAGTTCTTCCCAGCAACGATGATATCGCCAGGCTTCACCCGCTTGATGAAGTCCTTGTCGATGTCTTCCATGCAATGGGCGGCCAGTTCCTCGGCCGTGTTCATGTTCAGGTAACGCGCCGGGATGATGACGTCCGTATCCACGTGGTCGCCGTACTTGTGGGCATTTCCCTTGATGATCATGGGCGGGTCTCCAGTATTCAGGTGAACGCGGGTCAGATCTCTTCGGGCCCGCTGATCTTGCCGGTAATTGCGCTGGCCGCGGCGACGTACGGGCTGGCCAGGTAGACTTCGCTTTCGGTGTGCCCCATGCGGCCCACGAAATTGCGGTTGGTGGTGGCGACGGCGCGCTCACCTGCCGCGAGGATCCCCATATGGCCGCCGAGACACGGTCCGCAAGTAGGCGTGCTCACGAGACAGCCCGCCTCCAGGAAGAGCTCCACCAGGCCCTTGCGAGTCGCCTCCAGGTGGATCTCATGGCTGCCCGGGATGATCAGGCAGCGAATGCCCTCGGCGACCTTATGCCCGCGCAAGATTTCCGCAGCAGCTTCCAAGTCTTCCATGCGGCCGTTGGTGCAGGCGCCGATGACCACCTGGTCAATGGCGATGTCCCCGACTTCAGAGATCCCGCGAGTATTCTCCGGCAGATGCGGGAAGCTCACCTGCGGCTCGATATCCGCCGCATCCCAGTCGAAAACCTCGGCGTAGTCTGCGTCGGCGTCGCTGGTGAAGAGCGAGAACTCCCGCTTCGCCCGGGGGGTCACCCAGTCGACTGTGGTCTGGTCGGGGGCGATCAGACCCGCCTTGCCACCGGCCTCGATGGCCATGTTGCAGATGGTGAAGCGGTCGGCCATGGGCAGGGCTTCGATGACCGGGCCCGCGAACTCCATCGCCCGGTAGCGCGCGCCGTCCACTCCGATCTTGCCGATGGTGAACAGGATCAGGTCCTTCCCCGTGACCCACTTGCGGCGCTGGCCGGAGAAGATGAACTTCATGCTTTCGGGCACCCGGAACCAGCTCTCACCCAGGGCCATGCCCGCGCCGGCATCGGTGGAGCCGACACCTGTCGCGAAGGCGCCCAGCGCACCGTAAGTGCAGGTGTGCGAGTCCGCGCCGATCACCACGTCACCCGGCAGTACAATGCCCTTATCCGGCAGGATGATATGCTCGATCCCGCCGCCGCAGGCCTCGTAGAAATGCCGGATGCCCTGCTCACGCGCGAAGTCTCGCATGAGCTTGGTGTTCATCGCGGACTTGATGTCCTTGTTCGGCGTGGAGTGGTCGGCCACGAGAGCGATGCGCTCGGGGTCGAACACCTTCGTCGCGCCCATTTCCGCGAAGGCCTCCAGGGCCAGCGGAGCGGTAATGTCATTGGCGAGCACGCAGCTCAGCTTGCAGTTCACGAACTGCCCGGGCTTGACGTTGTCCTCGCCGGCGGCATTTGCCAGCAACTTTTCAGCTATGTTCATGGGGGTTTCCTCACTGCACCCGGATCCCCGGTGCAAGGGGTCGCAAAACGCCCCGCGACACATGCGCGGGGCGCGTCACATCGTGGTAAGTGTAGAATTGGGTTGGGTTTCTGTCAAGGAAGGGCACACAGCGCCCGCAACACAAGACCCCGCGGATATGATACAGTAGACGAGCCGGCCAATGCCGGCATACATCGCTTCTGCCATGGAGGGTCCCCCATGCTGCGCGAGCTTGAGTACAAGGCGGATGTCCGTGAGGCCGCTGAACGCATGGCCGCGTTCTGGGAGAAGCGCGATCTCGACCGCCCGGCCATCTGGATCACTGCCAATCGCGAAGAACCCTTGCCCGGACCAGAGCCGCCTGCGCCTCCTTCGGATCCCGTTGCCATCTGGGCCGACCAGGATTACCGACTCGCAGCCGGCGAAAGCGCCATGCGGCGCGTCTGGTTTCTCGCCGAGGCCTTCCCGGTGATGCAGACCCAGCTCGGGCCCGGCTCCCTGGCCATACATCTCGGATCTGAGCCTGTATTCCAGCCAGGCACCGTCTGGTACGAGCCCTGCTTCGACGGCCTGCGCGGCTCGCCCGACCTGTCGCTCAACCCGGATGAGCCGTGGTGGCGCTGGACTTTGGAGTTCACGCGCCGGGCCTGCGCCGAGGGTGCCGGCAAGTGGGTCGTTGCCTTCCCCGACCTCATCGAGAACCTGGACATTCTCGCAAGCCTGCGTGGGTCCCTGGAACTTCTCACGGACCTTATCGACTGCCCGGATGAGGTACACCGCTACCAGCGCCAGATTCTAGACCTGTACATGGCGGCCTACGACGAACTGGCGACACTGCAAAACATCCCGGCGCAGGGCTCGGTTTTCGTGAGTTTCCCCGGCTGGGGTCCCGGCCGCGTCTGCAAGCTGCAGTGCGACATGTCCTGCATGATCTCTCCCGAGGCCTTCCGTGAGTTCGTCCAGCCGTACCTGCGGTCACAGTGCCGGCGCATTGACCACTGCTTCTACCATCTCGACGGACCGGGAGCGGTCTGCCATCTGCCCGCGCTCCTGGAGATCGAAGAACTGCACGGAATCCAGTGGACGCCCGGCGCGGGTGTCGAGGGTGTGGATGATGAGCGCTGGTGGCCGTTGTATGATGAAATCCAGGCAGCCGGCAAGAGCACCTTCATCCTGGGTGTTGCGCCCGGGAATGTGAAGCGCCTGCTGGACCGTTTCGATCCGCAACTGACCTTCGTGAGCACTCACTGCGCGAGCCGTGAGGAAGCCGAGAGCATCCTGTTGTCCATCTCCTGATCTGCCGCGACCCGGAGCACCGAATATGAAACCGTTCCTCCAGCCTGTGAACATCCCAACTGCACAATACGAGACCCTCGCGCGCCTTGCCGCCGAGACACTGGACGGTTGCCGGACCGTGGCTGATGACGGCACACCCATCTACCGACCCGATGCTTCGGGACACTACAACGCTCTGTGGACCCGTGACTTCTGCTACATGCTCGAGGGCGCCGGCAACCTGATGGACCCAACAGAGGCCCTCGCGGGGATTGACTTCATCCTCGCCCGGCAGCGCGAAGACGGCACGATCCCGGACCGCGTTACGGCCTCGGGAGAGCCGATCTACCTGGCCGGGCCCGTAGACCGACCCCTTGGGCGCTCTGCTCCCACCGACAACGGGCCTTTCATGGTCAAACTGGTGGCGGCCTATGTAAGACTCACCGGCGATCTGGATGCATTCCTTGCCCGGCGGGATAGCTTGTACCGAGCGGTGGAAGCCGTGCCTCTTTCCGCGGATCTTCTGGTGTTCGTGGACCCGAACCGCCCCCACCCCGACTATGGGTTCACCGACTGCATTGCCAAGACAGGCAATGTGTGGTTCGGGACCATCCTGTACTGGGAGGCCTGCCAGACCCTTGCAAAGCTCTGTGCGCGGTGCGAATACCACGACGAGGCCCACAGCTGGTACGAGCGGGCGGAGCACACATCCCGGCGCATGGGTGATTTCTGGGACGACCGCATCGGTTTGTACCGGGCGGCCAGCGAGGACTGCAATCAGCTTGATCTGTGGGGCAGCGTCTATGCCTGCGTGATCCGTGCGGCATCGAAATCCCACACGGCGCGCATTGCCGAGTACATCGCGGCACACTGGGACCGCTGCGTTCTGCACGGGCAATTGCGCCACCTGCCCGGCAACGAGCACTGGCGGCGGCTTATCATCGACGTTCCCAGGGGCGCCTACCAGAACGGGGGCTTCTGGGCCACGCCCACCGGATGGCTCGCCAAGACCATGCGCAGCCTCGACGAGGCCTGGGCGCGGCGAGTCATCGATGAGGTGGCTGCCGACTTCGAAGCCAATGGTGTGTATGAGTGGATTGGCCCACAGGAGCGCTGCCTGCCGGGATACGGGGCGAGCATCGCCAACGTGCTCGGGGCTGTCCAGCCCAGCAAGAAGCTGGACCCTCCGGATGAAAGACAAAACGCTGACACGCAGTCGTCCGGCCCCGAGGACGAGGAGACCGACGCCTGAGGTCTACCCTAGTCGGGCGAGTGCTCGCTGCAAGGAGGCAATGCGGTCCTTCAACTGCAGGGCTTCGCGCAGAGCGGCATCATTTGCCACAAGTCGCCAGTCATCCTGCACCGACACCGGCTCCATGACATAGCGCAGTCCGGCGGGTTCCGGGGGCCGAGTGGCGACCCATTCCTTGACCCGGATGTCGCGGCAGGAGATGTCCGAGTCGTCGAACTGCACACGCGCCGCATGTTCGGCACTCTGCACCTGGGTGAGTGTCGAGTACCGCCGCGACATGCGGTCTCCAGCGATCTGACGCATCCGTTGCCAGTGTCGGATCGCCGCCTCTACATCGTGCTCGCGGTTGCGCAGCATGTAGCCGAGACCGATGTTCGCATGCAGCGTGGGGTTCTGCTCGTTCTTCAGGAGCGCCTGCCGGAAGTACTGCACAGCGGCGTCCATGTACTGATTGCCCCGCCGGGTGAGAGCTTCTTTGCGGCCCTCGGACATCAGGGAGGTCGTGCGCACCGCGTTGAGGCATTCCCGCGCTTCCTTCCCTGCAACCAGCGCTGCCAGGTGGTTCATCTCCTCGCTGTCTTCCAGCCGCAGACCTTTGCGGAGATACTCCAGGGACTTCTCGTAATCTCCGGTGGCGTACAACACTCGCCCAAGATTGTAAAACGCATCCGCGGGAGCGTCGCGGCTCTCGCAAAGAATAGTGAGATGCGGGATCGCTTTCTTGGCGAGTGCGACGCCCTCGGGCTCGAGGATTCGTGTGCCGTCGATCAGGGTCGTGCGCAGCCGGTCGGACGCCCGCCCGTAGGCTGTTCCCGCAAGGTATCGTAGTTCCAGGTTATGCGGTGCGCTCTCAATGGCGCGCTCAAACCGTTCAGCGGCCTGCACGTAGTCCTCTCTCAGATACAGATACAGGCCGAGGTTGACTTGGGCTTCGATGGGGTGGGTGGCGCGGGTCGGATCGGATGTCGCGGCCTCCAGACCTGCATAGCTGCGGTGCAGTTCCGAGAAGAAATCCCGGCGCTCATTGGGATTCATGTCCGGCCGGTACTGCTCTGCTGCCAGGGCGAGAATCGCAGTAGCCAGGTCCAGCGCCAGATCCGCGTCGCTGCGCCACTGTTCCCTGCCCTCCTCAAGCACGGTGGCGGCGTCATGGATCCGGCCTTCGAGGAGCAGGACGCGCCCCAGGTTGCTGTAGGCTCTCGGGCCGGCTCCCGGCGCCTGCCGCGCCGACTGGAAGTGGGAGAGCGCCTCTGCGGTGCGGCCAAGGCTCCAGAGCGCCACGGCGAGGTTGGTCAGTGCGTCCGCGCTGCGATCCCCGGCTTCAATGCCCTCCGCCGCCGCTTTCGCGGCTTCGTCATATTCGCCACTGGCTAGCTGCAGAACGCCGAGATTGTAGAGCGCGTCGGCGCGGTGATATGGCGCGTTGGCCAGGCTCCGCAGTCCACGAATGGCGAGCTCCGTGTGTCCCTCCACCGCATGAACATTGAGGGTGTTCAATCTGATCCCGATGTTCGCCGGTTCGAGGGTCTGCGCCGCGGCCAGCATCTGGTGCGCCCATCTGGTCTTGCCGACGGTGGCGAAGACCACCGCCAGGTTGTTGACAATCCGCGGGTCTTCGGGGCTGAAGCGTGCGGCGCGGATCATGTGCCCGGCCGCCTCGCGCACACGGTCACGTTGGAAGGATATCAAGCCGAGATTGGCCCAAGCGTGCCCGTGCCTGGGGTTCTGCCGGGTTGCTCTGAGGAACCACTCCCGCGCCTGATCCAGGTCGCCCAGCTTCATGAGCAGACAGCCCATGTTGTTCATCGCCAGGGCCTGGTCGGGGACGCCAATGGATAGATCCACAACACGCAGTGGGGTGGGGTCCTGGACAAGCGGCGCGACCAGTGCGATGTTCAGGCTGGTCTCAGGCATTGGATTGCGCAGCTGTGCCCGGGCAAGCAGACGCGCCGCTTCATCACAGCGCCCTTCCGCCGCCATTACCGCTCCCAGATTGTTGAGCAGTGCGGGATCTTCGGGGGCCGCTTCGAGAGCCTCCGCAAGGTCTCGCCGGGCCGCATCTTCCGCACCGAGAAGGTGAGCGGTGACGGCGAGATCATTGAGCAGTTCAGGGCTGGACTGCCCTTTCTCGCACTGGGCCCGCAGTCGATGACCTATCGCCTCCAGCCGCCGCCGCAGGCGCCCGCGAGCGATGGCCACGCGCAGGCCAAGAGCAGTCTTGCGCAGCAGGCGGAGTGTCTGCACCGGGATAACGAAGATGAGGAAGGCAGCACTAGCGCCACCGGCGGCAGTGATGACAACCAGCGCATAGGTCACGGGCTGAAACAGGCGCGTTGCAGCATAGCCCGCGCCAACCGCGGCGAAGAACATGAGCCCGGAAAGGAGGATCGGGCTGCGATCTACCGGCAGGTCCACCTTCTGAGCCGGCTTCGCGGCGTGCCCAAGAGGCGGCGCTACCGTACTGCGTATGAGCCTCACGCTGCGTCCTCCAGCCGGTCGGGCAGATTGGGCGCCAGAATCGGCGTCTGTCTTCTGGTCCCCCCCGGAGTACGGGACGGCGGCTGATCCATCCGGCGAGGCAGCTCGCGAGATCAGCGACGCGATGCTCTGGACATTCGTGCCCGAAGCGTCCGGTCGTACAGCGCCTGAACAGTTTCGGCCACGCGGTGTGTATCGAAAGATCGCTTGGCTCGCTCGAGTCCGGCCTGCCCCATGCGCGCGGCCATCTGTGTGTCGCCAAGCAACTGGCAGATCGCCTGAGCGAGTTGAGTCTTCGACCGGGGTTCGACCAGCAACCCCGTCTCGCCATCAACCACGATTTCGGGCACGCCGCCTGAGCGTGTTGCCACCACCGGCTTGCCTGCGGCCATCGCCTCAATGATCGCCCGGCCGAAAGGTTCGTTCTCCGAAGGCAGGGCGAACACGTCCGTCAGCGCGAGGATTTCTGCAACGTCGTCGCGGAACCCCAGCCAACGCACGGCCTGAGCTACGCCCAATTCCTGCGCATAGCCCTGAAGTTCGCCGAGATAGTCGGTCTCCCAGAAGGCCACCTCACCCACCACAATCAGCACCGCGTCCGGGTATTCAGGCAGGATCAGATTCAGCGCTTCGAGCAGGACCCGATGTCCCTTCCAGGGCGTCAACCGCCCGACTACGGTGATGACGCGTGCTCCGGAAGTTATGCCAAACTCGTCGCGCAGGGCCTCGTCCGCCGGTCCTGGTGCAAACCGGTCCAGCGGGATCCCGTTGTAAATCACTTCAACGTCGATATTGCAGCCTTCAAACTGGTCGCGCACGGCGTTTGAGATCGCGATGACCCTGGGTTTGGACCACCGTCCCGCCCGAATGAGCCAGGTGAGGGCACCGCCCGGTTCCAGGATGTCGCGCACGTGCCACACCAAGGGCAGGCCCAACAGCTTCGCGGCCGCCGAACCAAGCATGTGTGCCTTCAGGGTGTTCGTGTGAACCAGGTCCGGCCGCACCTGGCGCAGGGCGCTGATGAGATTGCTCACCGGCCCCAGAGCCCTTGAGACCACCCCGACAGACTGGATCCAGGAGTTTGCCAGCCGATCCCGGCGCCACCCCAGCACTTCGGATGACTCAAACACCCGCACCTTCTCCACGCCATTCAGGTCGGCACGCTCCAGCCAGTCCGCTTTCTTCGCGCAGAGCAGCACAGGCTCGTAACGCGCCCGATCCAGGTTCCCCAACAGCTCGATCAGGCTCTTCTGTGCGCCCCCGAGTTGCTCGGCGTGGTCAACGAAAGCAATGCGTTTGGCTGGCATGCAGTGCAGTCATCCTGTTCGGGCCCGCGACGGTTCAGTCCGGCGGAGGCACGAGTTTGCGTGCCACAGCCATCGCCGCGGCATGTGCCTTGTCCTTGGCGCCGAGCTTGGTCAGGATGCTGCCCGCCAACTGCTTTACCTGACTCACGCTTACCAGCAGTTCCCCGGCGATCTCGCTGTACGTCATGCCCTGCACCACGCGCCTGAGCACATCCATTTCGCGCGGCGTGAGGCTGTATGTCTCGGGCGTCACAGCGGGTTGTTCGTCCGGCCCATCGAGAGGCACTCGCGCGATTTCCATCATCGCGCGACCCATCATCTGCGGGGACAGGTAACCCTTGCCCTCGGCCGCGAGTCGGATTGCAGTCACCAGGTCCTCGACCTCGGCGTCCTTGAGAACGTAGCCCTTGGCGCCGGCGCGCGCTACCCGGATCAGCACCTCCCTTTCGTCGTGCATGGTGAGCATGAGAACAGGAATGTGAGGGTAACGCTCCAGAACCCAGCGCGTGGCCGATACGCCATTGGGTTCATCGTCGCCGAGGTGGTAATCCATCAGGATCACCTGAAGATCACCGGCGATGTGGGGCAGCAACTGCCGCATGTCCTCGTGACTCGCGACCTCGCCCAATACATGCACCCGTGCGTCCTGTTCAAGCAGGGAGCACAGGCTCTTGCGGAACAGCGTGTGATCATCCACTACAAGTACATTGATTGGATCCATCGATCTCCCCCGTTCATAGCCTTCGCCTGCCGGTGGCTTACAGGCTACCCCCACAGCCTTGCTGCTGAGCCCGTCATCCTGTACTCACGGAACAATGTATCCGCCGAAACTCGTCGGACACGAGCAGACGATCATCGAAGACTCTCCAGGGTGTTCTTTTGGACAGTATACCTTGCTTATCCTGCTGCTACACCCATCTTTTTTTTGAAAACAGGGATAAATGGGCGACCAACCCCCCGGGAACCCATTGACCGGGTAGCGATCCTGGCTGCTCTTGCGGGCACTTGCTGGAGATCGGAGGGGGTACGCTCGCAAAGCGGCGCCGCCTAATCTGGCCGCGGAGCCGATGCAGCACGGAGTTCACTGCGCAACGCCCAAAGTTCCTTGAACATCCGCAGGATCACGGACAGCCGCGCGCCGGACTGTTCGCCCGCCAGTCTGGGATAGTGGTGGACGCCTGTCTCGGCTACCTTGAAACCCGCGTGGCGCGCCTTGATGAGCAATTCCGCACTAATGAGCGCTCCGTCGCTATGCAGTTCAACGCTTTCCAGGACCCTGCGTGGCAGCAACTTGAACGCGCAGTCGATGTCGCGGACCTTCAGCCCGAACAACAGGCGGATCATTGTGCAGTAAGCTTTCGCGTTGACCAGTCGGATGAACGGGTCAGCGCGCTTGATGCGCCAGCCCACTCCAATGTCCGCCCGTTCGAGCAGGGCGATGAGGAGCGTGATCTCACCCAGATCAAACTGACCATCACCGTCGGTGAAAAAGATGAACTCGTATCTCGATGCTGCGAAACCCGACTTCAGCGCCCCGCCATAGCCTCGGTTGACGTCGTGGTGGACCGCCCGCACTGCCGCATGTTCGGATGCCAGGCGGTCCGCCAGCTCCCGGGTCCCGTCACGGCTGCCATCATTGACGATGATGATTTCGAACTCATCCGCGACCTGAGGCAGCACTTCAAGAGCCCGCAGAACCAGTCGCTCGATATTGTCCACTTCGTTATGGCAGGGGAAGAAGACCGAGAGGGATGGGAGCCTTTCAACGACGGGACGGGTCTCGCAGGACATTGAGCGCCTCGGGAACACCCGGGGTGGCCCCAGGTGTGATGCGGTCACGGCGCGAACGCGCGAAAGCATACAAGACTGGGCCGGACACGGCAACCGCGGTTTCGCACGCGGAGAGCGCTCTACCCATGCACGACGCGCCACACGGCCCTCGCTACATCGGCCGGGTCCGCATCGCCTGGATACAGGACATTCCGCCCGACCAGCGCCCCGCGCACATTGGCGGCAGCTTCCAGACAACGCTGAAAGTCGGCAATCAGGGCGGAAGGATCCCCGGTGGACGGCCCCCCAAGCAATAGAATCGGGCAAGATGTGGCGGCTGCGACCTGTGAGAAATCCACAGAAACAGGCAGTTTCATCCAGGTTTTCCACGAACTTTTCCCCAGCCCGCTGGCAACCCCACAGATTTTCACCATCGCTTCCACAGAGTTATCCACAACATACTTGCCGTCATGATAGGCAACCATGAGCGGCTCCAGAAACACCGGCAGTCCCGCGTCTACACAGTTGTTGATCGCCATGGCGCAGGCCGTGATGGTCCGTCCGCTGGCGGATTCCAGAGGCTCTAAACGCAGCATCATCTTCGCGGCGTCCACTCGAGTGCGCACCATCTGGTCCACCGTATAGGCGGTGAAAGTGTCCTCCATTTCAAAGACGGTGCCCGCAAGACCGCCGCGGTTCATGCAGCCCACCAGGAGCCTGCCCGCCAGCAGGCTCGGAAGGCCCTGGTCCACCCGCAGGGAATCCAGGATCATCATCTCTTCGAGGATATCCGGGGTGCCCATGAGTCCGTCCACAGCCCCACTCTCCAGCACCCGAATGATTCGGCCGAGGTATTCCGCCCGTCTGCCCATGCGATAGGGTTCATCGCCGACGGCGGTGATCATACGCGCGGGATGGTCGGCAGCAAGGATCACCAGGCGGCCGTCTTCGGTCAGTGTATCGCGTCGAGGACGCCACTGGATATACTGTTCGAGACGGTCCGGCCCGGCAACGCGCTGGTCGGTGATTGCCTCCATGGTCTCGGCGCTGAGTTCGTACATGGAATTGCCTGTCCGGCCTATCCGGCCAGGTCTGCCTCCTGGAGAAGCTCCACGAATCGGCCCGCATTCTGGACCGCCTGGGCATTGTAGTGGTTGTTGAAAAAGACAAAGGTGTGCTCGGCCTGTGCGGCGATTTTCGCGGTTTTGTCCAGCCACTCGCGCATTTCGTCATCAGAATACAGGTAATCGTACCGCTCCCAGGCGTGCTCGTGCTCAAACCACTTCGCCGTGTTACGCCCGTGAAATCGGACATAGCCCACCGGCGATGTGGCACCCGCAACCGGCGGCATGAGTCCTTTCAGCCGGGGCTCATCAACGCAGCAGAAGCCCAGACCGAGGGTGCGCAGGTCGTTGATCGTCCCGGGGCTAACCCATTCGGTATTGCGGAACTCCACCACCACCGGCACGTCCGAGAGATGTTCGCGGAACCAGACCAGGTATTTGCGCGTCTTCTCAGAGGGCCGGAATGAGAAGGGAAACTGGGCCAGAATGCAGCCGAGCTTGCCATCATCCACCAGGGGCTGCACGGCGGCGCGGAACTGGGCGAAGAGCGCCGGGTCATCGGTGCGCTGGTGGGTGAGGTCCCCCGGGGCCTTTACGGTGAAGCGGAAGTCCGGGCCGGTCTTGCGCGACATCGCGGCGAGAGTCTGCGCTGTGGGCATCCGGTAGTAGGTGTAGTTCACTTCCACCGCACGGAACTTGCGCGCGTAATACTCCAGGAATCGGCTCTTGTCCAGCCCTTCTGGGTAGAATGGCCCGACCCAGTCGTCATAGGAGTACCCTGAGGTGCCCACGTAGATCATGGCCCACCCTCATTTACACTCTCCGGCGGCCTGCAGGTACGGATTGTAAGCGGATGACCTGCCGGGTGCAAGGACGTGGGCTCAGCCGGTAGCGTCGGGAAGGCCGGAGGCACCTCGGCGGGGAATGACGCAGCGCGGAATGGGCAAATCAGGGCACGTCCCGAAGCATGTGTGCTGATCGGTTCCTGCAGGGCCGAATGCAGGTACGGGGTCAGCGGGGATTTCGATAGACTCAAGACCACTGCCCGCGCGTACTTCCTGCACGAGGCGGATGGGGCGGCCCAGGAGGTCAACCATGTCGAGTGATATCACTCCGGAAACACCCGGCCAGACGATCTCGAACGAACTCTGCACCCGCTGCGGATTGTGCGTGACCGTTTGCCCTGCGTGGGTCTACCGCCGCACCGACGGGTTGGTGGAAGTCGATCGGCAGATGAGCGGCCGATGCGTCCAGTGCGGTCACTGCATGGCAATCTGCCCGACGGGAGCGGTGACGGTGAGTGGCCTGGATCCCGCGCAGTTCGGCGAACTGGGCGGGAAGCCTGCCGAAGTCGAGGCTCTCGAAACCCTCTTTCGCGGACGCAGGTCGGTACGCAAGTACCGGAACCAGCCGGTGCCCCGCGAACTGCTACAGCGGATCATCGACGCGGCCGCCATGGCGCCCATGGGGTTCCCGCCCAGCGAAGTTGAGATCACCGTCCTCCCCACGCGCGATGTTGTGGAGAAACTGGTGGCCCCCACCATTTCGCAATGCGAGCAACTCAGGAAGATGCTATCCAATCCCGTCGGTCGTTTCATCTTCCACCGCATGGCGTCGACAAAGGCGGCGGTCGTTGTCGAGCAGAAACTGGCGCCTCTGCTAGAGCCGTGGCTGAAGCTGTACCACGAACAGGGGATCGACTTTGTGACCTGGGGCGCTCCCGCCATGCTGCTGTTCCATGTCGCGAAGTCTGCTGCCGCGGGCGAGACGGACTGCGTGATCGCGTCGACGTACGCCATGCTGGAGGCGGAGGCAATGGGTCTGGGCTCTATCATGCTGGGCCTGGCGAACAGCACACTGGCGCGCGATGCGGCATTACGCACGGAGCTTTCGATACCTGCCGACAACCAGGTGCTTAGCGTACTCGCCCTGGGCTACCCGACCCACAGCTTCCGCAGGAGCATCCCGCGGCGTTTCCGGTCGGTGCACTGGGCCGACCAGGCGACGAGCGAGCACTCCTGACTGCCGGGTCGCCGGATTGCCGCTAAAGAGGGGCGTGTTGCCGTTTGGGATGCTCGGAGACGCTTGTAGGTATGATCCTCGGCAACGAGCAACTCCGCAGGGAGGTAGCGGATGCTCTTGCCACGAACGGCTTGAAGCCATACCACATCGGTGCCCCGGGGCAGCGGTTGCACGCCCTCGTGGTCATCGCTGACGCTCCAGATCGGCTCGACAACCTGCCGATTCCCGGGGGCGACTGCAGCCCGTCGCCGAGTCCTTCGGTGATGCTGCTGGCATCCCGGACGCCCTGCTACAGCCGGGCACAGGCCATCGACGCCGGCGCGGAAGACCTGTTCGTGTGGCCCGACGACTCCGCTGAGCTTATTGCCAGAGCGCGGGCGGTCATCCGGCGACGATCGGCGGACCTTGACCTGCACCCGCTCACCGGCCTGCCTGGGGGCGCCGCGCTGCAGCGGCGACTGGAAGAGGGCCTGAAGCATCGGGGCAAGCTGGCAGTCCTCGGGCTGGACCTGTGCCACTTCAAGGCCTTCAACGATTGCTACGGCTTTCAGCGCGGCGACCAGGTGCTCCTGGAAACCGCAGAAATGCTCCAGATGGTAGCAGGGGAAGACGGAATCGTTTATCATATTGGTGGCGACGATTACTTCATCATCACCAGCCCGGGCAAGGCGGATGACGTGGCGACCCGGGCCGTGGAAGCTTTCGCGGATCGCAGCCGGAGCTTCTACGATGCGGATGATGCGTCGCGGGGATTCTTGACCGCGCTCGACCGGGCAACCGGTGAGCCCGTTCGTTTTCCGCTCATGACACTCACGGTGGCGTGCGCCACCAATGAAGCGGAAGATGTCGCCCACGTGGGCCAGCTGTCGCGCATCCTTGCTGAACTGAAGGAATACGCACGTGCCGCAGGGCGGCAGTACGCGCGGGATCGCAGAGCCGTCCATGACGTGGGTCGTGCGCTGCGGATCAAGCACGTGAGAGAGCACGAGGCTGATACAGGAGGCTAGAAGGCGATTGCCAGGGCGCCGTGGGGGGAAGGCCATGGTGCGTGCGAGCCCCTCACCCACCGGGACGATCTCGCCGCATGGCCAGTCAGAGCGCGGCGTCCGCAGCGCCCGGCAATACCATGCCGGCGTACATACTGGTGGTAGAAGACGACGAGGGCATGCGCCACGCGCTCCGAACGTACCTTGACTCCCTCGGGTATGAGGTGCGCACGGCTGTGAATGGCACCGAAGCTCTGCGGCTCATCGCGCGCCGCAAGCCGGACCTGATGATCCTCGATTTGCTCATGGAGGAAATGTCCGGCTGGGAAGTGCTGGAGACCCTGCGCAGTAGCGACGCGACCTGGGACATCCGCGTACTCGTGCTCACGGGCCTGTCATCCGATTCCCACGAGGCCAAGGGGTGGTTCCTGGGTTGCGACTGGTACGAGATCAAGAAAAAGCCTCTCCAATTTGACGACATCGGGCTTGTGGTGGAGCGGCTGCTTGCAATCGACCCGCACGAGGAGCGCCGCATCATGCCGCAGACGTGACGTGCTCTTGCGCTGCACTCGGGGCGCCAAGCACAAGACTGGGGGACAGCGAGCCATGACGACCGGGGACCAGACGCGCGCGACCATACTGCTGGTGGATGATTTCCGCGACATGGTAATGGCGACCCGGATATTCCTCGAGGGCGAAGGGTACCGGGTACTGGAGGCGTACGACGGGGTCCAATGTCTGGAGATCCTCGAGAGGGTCACGCCGGACCTTATCATCCTCGACGTGATGATGCCCCGGCTGGACGGTTGGGCCACTCTCACGCGGATCCAGGCGGATGAGCGCTGGAAGTGCGTACCGGTGCTCATGCTGACGGCGCTGAACGATCCGGTGAACGTCAAGATCGGCGGCGAACTGGGTTGCACGTGGTACTACACGAAGCCGGTCACAGACTACTGTGACTTCGCCCGGGTGATCGAACGCATCCTTAGTGGAAGCGACGTCCCCGAAGCGCGCTTCAGCAGTTGCTGAAACCCCGCCAGGCGTGATGGTCTGTGTCCTGCACTGCTTCGGAGAGCAGTGGCATTTTCCTGCGCCGGAAAGCCGTGGCGCCGGCCCCCCGTTCCCCCATCCGCGAGACTCTCCCCACAAAAGAAAAACCGCCAGATATCCTCGGGTGGTCTTCCCTTCCGCCCGGGTCCCTGACGGGTGCCCCCTCCCTGGCTCAGGCTTGCTAAGAGCGCCGAGGGCGGAGCAACGGGTTCACTCTGATTGAGTGACTGCAGTATAAACGGCACTGATGAAGGTACGGTTACGTGTCCGGCAAGAAATGGGAAAGAAAACGCCGGGGCGATCCACGGGTCTAAGGCCGGCTCCGGTCTCCGATGCAGCCCACAAGGTGGTCGGCTACTCGGGGCATTCCCCTCGCAGGGAGCTCCACCGCGACGAGATCGATCCGCCACGGGAGCGCCATCATTCCGTGTTCCCGGCGGAACAGTTCCGCGCAGCCTGCCAGACGCTGTTGCTTGGCCACAGTGAGAGTGTCGCGGGCCGATACAGGGCTATTGGTGCGCCGTGACCGGACCTCGACCAGCACAAGGGTGCGTCCCTTACGGGCCACGATGTCCAGTTCGCCCAGAGCGTTCGCCCGGCGCCGGCACAGGATCCGGTAACCGCGCAGCACGAGATAGATGGCGGCCAGGTCTTCAGCGGTCGTACCGTCGCGCGACCGGGATTCAGCGGAGGGCTCCCGGCGCCGTTCACCGGGGACCAGGGGCAGTTCGGGCGAGCTCACCGCAGTGGCCAGCAGTCTGAGGGCAGATCGGTACACGAGACGCTCCCCCCGCGGCGGATCACTTCCGCGCCGAGACATACCCTTCCACCAGGATGTCCGGTCCGATCCGCTCGACGTTGAACACATCCACGACGCGCGCGTCCGCCACCGCCGTTACACCCACACCGCCCAGCATCCCGGGCGCGGAGGCTCCGCCAATGAGGCGCGGCGCGTAGAAGAAGGCGATCTTGTCCACGAGGCCGGCCTGAACCGCTGCACCGGCCAGTTCGTTCCCGCCCTCAAGCAGCACGCTCATGATGTTCAGTGATCCCAGTTGGGCCATGAGCGCCTGGAGGTTGACGCGGCCATCCGTGCCCAGAGGCAGGCGTAGCACATCGGCCCCGGCCTGAGCGAGCGCGCTCACTCGCGACTCGTCGGCGCCCTGCCCCACCGCGATGATGCACTTTGTTTCCGGGGCCCTCTGCGTGATGACTCTCGCGTCCGCAGGTGTCCGCGCCTGAGTGTCAACCACCACCCGCACGGCATCGCGGGAATCCGGTGTGATCAGGCGGGTCGAGAGTTGGGGATTGTCGGCCAGAATCGTGCCCACGCCGACCATGACCGCGTCCGTGGTGTTACGCCACTGATGCACGCGCTGGCGGGATTCTGGACTGGTGATCCAGCGCGAGTTCCCGGTATGGGTTGCGGTGCGACCGTCCAGCGAGGCCGCGAGTTTGAGGGTGACGAAGGGCAGACCGGTGCACTTGTGTTTGTTGTACGACTCTAACAGGCGCAGGGCCTCCCCGGCCAGGACGCCAGGGGTGACCTCGATGCCCATCTCCTGGAGGCGCGGGGCTGCCTTGCCCGAACAGCGCGGGTCGCAGTCGTAGGCGGCGAAGACCACGCGGCTGATGCCGGCTTCGATGATAGCCTCAGTACAGGGGGGTGTCCGGCCCCAGTGGCTGCAAGGCTCCAGGGTCACGTAGAGGGTCGCCCCGCGCGCACGTTCGCCTGCATTCACGAGGGCGATGGGCTCGGCGTGAGGTTCACCGGCCCTCACGTGCCAGCCTTCACCCACGATCTCACCACTCGCCACCACAACGGCGCCGACTGCGGGGTTGGGGCTGGTTCGTCCGAGTCCTCTGGAGGCAAGCTCGAGGGCACGTCTCATGAAGCGTGCATCGTCGTTGTCGCTTGCGCGCATCTAGTCCCGGTCTCCCCCCCGGGATTTCGCTTCCGCATCCTTTGCCCGCTGGATGCTGCGGTATAGCTCAGCCTGTCGGATGTGTTTCTGGCGCTCAACCTGGCGCAGATCGGCCATGGCGATGAAGATCACGAGAACGGCCAGCACCGTGAGGACGGTCCAGAATATCAGAGCCTCAAGGGGCCCGGGCCAGGGGTACACCGCGCCGACGAAAATGAGGATGATGATCGCCAGCAAGAGCGCCGCCGTAAGCATGCGCGTCAGAAGCTGGCGACGGGAGATGATGTGCTGACCCCGCCGGTACTGCAGCAGTTGCAGCACCGCACCGGTGATGATTGCCACAGCAGCGATCAGTAAGAAAACGCCGGCTGCGTAGGACATGCGCTCATCCCCATTTTGTGGCATAATAGCATAGCCAACGTGGTTTCACAAGCCGGAGCACCGCGCTGCAGGGGGGGCCTGAAGCCGACCATGAGACGACTCGGAATAAGCGGACCCGGCCGCCCTGGGCCGGTCATGATCCATATCGCCCCGCCGCACCTGTCAATGGGCGGGTCGAGTTCGCTTGTGCGGGCGCTGGTCCCCTTGTGCCCCGGGGTCGATTACGACGCGTTCATGGGCCTCACGGGCATGGCGTTCCGGCTCCACGTTTTAGACCGCCTTGACCCGCGCGCAACTGAAGACCGTCTTGTCGACGAACTGCCGTCGCTGATTGAGCCCCTTGGCATGCGCGTGGAGGTGCTGCGACCCGAGAGCGCCGGGGAACTCGCCGAGATCGTGCGCCAGGCCGTGGCCGCCGGGACACCTTTACCGGTCCGAGGCTGGCCGGAAGGCGGCCTCGACTGGGCTTTGGTGGCGGGGTACGATGACGCCCGAGGCGTCCTTTGCGGCTGGCCCGCCACCTGGACAGAGGCGGCGTGTGCGGGCGCACCACCGGCAGGAGATTTGGCTATAAGGGTGGTCCAACCATGCCCGCCCATCAAGCCTGAGGAACATTGGCGAGAAGTCATTGAGTGTGCGGCCGGTGATGAGCACGCCCTGAAAGCGGCGTACGCACAGTGGTCTGAGCAATTGTCGAGCCTTGCCTCGGATGCCGGCGGCGAGAGCTGGTCGCTGGCGCAGAACAACGCCGCTTTGGCGAACACGCTGGCGGATGCGCGTACCTCCGCCGCGGCTTTCCTGTCTCGATGCGCAGATGTCAGCGAGCCAACAGCTGCTGAATGGCTTGAGCAGGCCTGGTACACCTATGAGGAACTTGCGGACCTGGTGGACGCCGCGCCCGGTCTGGACAGAGAAGCAGCTGACCGGAGCATCGGCGTTGCCTACCGCGACCGGTGGCTCGAAACGCTCACCCAGGCGCAGCGCCTGGACTGCAGGGCGAGCGGGTTTCTACGCCGGGCGCTGACCAGTGCGCTATCTCCGTCGGAGATCGCGGAAGAACCCGAGAATCCGGCAAACTGGACTTAGGGCCCGCTATGCGGTTATTCTTCAGGGCATGACATAGCTCACTGTCTGGCGCGTGATGCGCTGGGCCCGGGATGCCGAATACCAGAAGGGGGTCATCACCGTGCAGCATCAGATCCTGTACCGGCCATCGTACTCGCTCCTGCAGCTGCTCATGTCCCAGGGAGAGTCGATCCAGGCGGAAGCCGGCGCGATGGTGTCGATGACGCCGAACATCCAGATGCAGACGCAGGCGCGCGGCGGAATACTCGGCGGGATCAAGCGCCTGGTTGGCGGGGAGAGCTTCTTCATCAACCACTTCACGTGCGGCTCGGGCGACGGGGAGATGACCCTCGCGCCGCCACTGCCCGGGGATATCATGGACATCCCCCTGGGAGGGGTCATGTTCGTGCAGTCGGGCTCTTACATCGCGAACACCGACGGTATATCAATTGACACCAAATGGAGCGGCGCGCGAGGGTTCTTCTCGGGTGAAGGTTTCTTCCTGCTCAAGGCTGAAGGCACCGGGCAGCTTTTCGTCAGCTCTTACGGAGCGATACACGTCCTGGAGCTTGCCGAAGGGCAGCGCTATGTGGCGGATACCGGACACATGGTGGCCTTCGATGGCAGCGTGACCTACAGCGTACGCGGGTCCGGTGGCCTGAAAGAGACCTTCCTGTCCGGTGAGGGCCTGGTCTGCGAGTTCACCGGTCCCGGCAGGCTCTACCTCCAGACCCGGAGCATGGATGCATTCCTGAAATTCTTGATCCCGAAGTTGCCCAAGAATCAATAGCGCAGGCTTGCCACAGACAAAGGACCCGGGAAGGATGACTGCGGTGAACTGTCCGGGCAGTCTCTGCCGCACGATGGGCGTTCTTGTGGCCTTGGGGGTCAGCGTTCCATCAACAGCGCAGTTCTTCCCCGGACAGCCGCCGGGGCAAGCCGGGCAAGCGCCTCAGCTCAATCTGCCGGTCCCGAACCTCACGCTGCCGGAGGTCACGGATCCTTTCCTGATCCTGTTCCCGCAGCTGAAGGACCTTCCCGCGCCTGACTGGGTGCGCGAAGGTCTGCGGATCACCTATTACTGCACGGTGGCGACGGTCCGCGGCAATTTCGTCTTCGACCCGCTGGACGGAGCGGCGCGGACCACTCCCGACGACCCGCCGGGAGGATCGGGAGACGGCTTCTGGCAGCAGGATCTGGTGGCGGTCGACGGCCGCACCTACGCCCAGCATCACGTCATGTATTCACTTCTTGCCAACCGGCAGGCGCCATCTCCGGCGCTGACCCTGATGTCCATGGGGATACCCGGCTACGGAGCAAGCTGGGCGAATCCCAAGGCCTTTGAGAATGCCGAGCAGCTTCAGGCCGAGGGCCTGCGGATTGCAAAGATGCCGTACGAAGTGCAGGGCCGCAAGTATGACTCGGTGCGGATCGAGACGACGACCAGCCAGGGCGTCGGCATAGAGCGCAGGCCCGACGGCCGGTTCGTGTCAGTGTTCGACCTGCGCACCGGGCTTCTGCTGTTTTCCAGTACAGCTACCTACTCGCCGGCCTCGGATTCGACGCTCCTTTTCCACCTGGAATACCGAGGTCAGCGAATGCTCAACCTGCCGTGGCAGGCCGGTGTGACGCCGAATTGGGTGAAACAGGGCGGCAGGATGACCCTCGAGGGCTATACCACGATGGTCATGGCCGGCAGCCCGCCTGTCCCTCTCAAGACCCGGGCAGTCATTGAGACCCGGGAACGTGGTGGCAGGTGGTCCACCCACGCGACATCGCTGTCCGTGGGCGCTGCACCCGGCGGCCCGACAACAAGCGTCACCGGCGCGTCTCAGGTCTTCGGGGGCGTCTGGCTCCCGGCCACGGCGCTCAATGCCCTGCGCCAGGGGCTGGTGCTGGATCAGGACCCGATCACGGGAAGCCGCATTGTGGTGAATGGCGTCGGGACCGACGTGAGGGACACACCGGCGATCCAGATCACCGAGACGTGCGGCCAGTGGTCTCTCACTCTCGGCTACGACCGGCGGGACGGGTCCCTGGTGTCAAGCTACAAGCAGACGCCGATGCCGTTTTCGACCCTCGTGGAAGATCTTTACCGGACCGGCCCTCCCAGCTGAGGGCAGATGACCGTCGTGCCTTCTCGGGCGCAACATGTAGGAGATCGATCGCATGTTACTTGGGCTGATGGGCGGGGGCGGAGGCAGGGGATGGGGCCGCCGCGGCGGTTCCGATGACGCTCTCAAGAAGACAAAACCACTGAAGATCACCGACCGGCGCATGCTGGGCTGGTTCTACACGAGCATCGCGCGCGAGCATTGGCCAAAGATCGCCCTCGGCGTGTTCTGCATGATCACCAGTGCCTCGCTGGGACTGTACGTGCCGATGGTGATGAAGTCGATCTTTGACGACGTCATCCAGGACGGCAGGCGCGATCTCCTCGCGGGTCTCGTGTACCAACTTCTCATGTACCAGGCCGGCAGCCAGGTTCTGGGCGCGGCGCGGACCACCATCATGCATCTGCTAGGCCAGCGCCTGGTGCATGTCCTGCGCATGCAGTGCTTCAGCCATCTGGTCACCCTTGGCATGAGCTACTTCGAGCGCGAGCGCACCGGCGACATCATGTCCCGGGTCAGCAATGACGTGCAGGCAGTCGAGAACCTGGTGGTCCACGCCACCGATGACATGATCAGCAACATCATCCGCGTGGTCGGCACTGTGGGCTTCATGTTCTATCTGAGCTGGAAACTTGCCATGGTGGCACTGGCGCCGCTGCCCATTTTCGTGGGCTGCCTGCTCATCTTCTCGCACTACATCCGCCCGGTGTTCCGGAAGATCCGCGACGAATTGGGCGACATCAACGTGAAGCTGCAGGAGCGCATCTCGGGCATGCTCATCATCAAGAGCTTCGCTCGGGAGGAGGACGAAGTCAGGAGCTTCGAGCAGAGCAGCGGAGAGTACTGGCGCGCGAACTCCAAGAGCATCTGGATGTGGAGCACCTTCTTCCCCTTTGTCAGCCTGATCACGTCTGTCGGCATGGTGATCATGATCTGGTATGGCGCGGAGCTCACCACAACCGACAGCCGCTTCAGCTCGCCGGGCACCATCGTCGCGTTCCTGGCGTACCTGCAGCAGTTCTACGGCCCGGTGGGCTCGCTCATGCGGGTCTACAACACGGTCCTCAATGCATTGGCGTCTATGGCCCGCATTTTTGAACTGCTGGATGAGGTCCCGGATGTCGCGGACAAACCGGATGCAGTGGAGCTCGGGCGCGTTGAAGGAGCGGTCAACATCGAGAACGTGAGCTTCCGCTACGCAACCGGCGAAAACGTGCTGCAGGGCGTCAGCGTCTCTGCGGAACCCGGCGAGATGGTGGCGATCGTCGGCCGCAGCGGAGCGGGGAAGACCACCCTCGTGAACCTGATACCGCGCTTCTACGACCCATATGAGGGGCGCGTGCTCATCGACGGCCACGATGTCCGGGATGTGACCCAGAAGTCGCTGCGCAGGAACATCGGCATTGTGCTCCAGGACACCTTCCTCTTCAATGACACCGTGCGCAACAATATCCGCTACGCCTGCCCGGATGCGGATGATGAGCGGATCATCGAGGCGGCCAAGGCGGCCCATGCCCACGATTTCATCAGCGAACTCGACGAGGGCTACGACACCGTTGTCGGCGAGCGCGGTGTGAAGCTGTCGGGCGGCCAGAAGCAGCGCATTTCCATCGCCCGGGCGCTCCTGGCCGACCCGCGGATCCTGATCCTGGATGAGGCCACCTCCTCGGTGGATACGGAGGCTGAGCAGATCATCCAGAGGGCATTGATGAACCTGCAGGTCGGGCGCACCACTTTCGTCATCGCCCATCGCCTGTCCACGATCCGGCGCGCCGACAAGATCGTGGTCATCGACGAGGGAGAGATCGTGGAGCAGGCCGACCATGAGTCCCTCATGGCGCGCAATGGCCTGTACAAGGAGATGTACACGCGGCAGTTCCAAATCGAAGAGGACTGGAACTCGGCCTCCACCGGGCTCGGCGGCGGCATCTCCGGCCCACCCGCCGGGAACGGTCCGCCCATGTAATCAGCGCTGATCCGCGCATTCGAGGAACCATCGGAGGGCATGGATGATCGACAGTTGCATGGTATGCGGCGGTACCAGTATGCGTTACTGGGACACCCACAAGGGTATCGATGTGTTCATCTGCGAGAGCTGTGGCCACGGGGTGTCCGACATGCCCCCGGGCCTTTCGGATGAAGCCGGGGAGATCTACGACGGCGAGTATTACACCGCGATGAGCTACGATCGGAAGTGGCGATTTCGAGTGGGTCGCGCTGCTCGCTGGATTCGTTACATGATGGAACTGCGGCGCCCACCGGGGCATTCTCTGGACATCGGCTGCTCCCTGGGTTACTACATGGCGGCAGCTCGGCGGCTTGGCTGGACCCCCCACGGCACCGATATATCCCAACACGCGCTCCAGGTGAGCCGGGAGCGTGGCATGGACGTCTTCTTCTCCACGCACCCGGACGAATTCCCGGAAGATCTGCCGCCGCTGGATATTGTCACCGCGGCGCAGGTGGTCGAACACTTCCCCGACCCCATCGACTACCTGAAAGCGCTCAAGGGCAGGATGGCGCCCGGGGGTCTGATCTACATTCAGATACCCAACTTCATGAAGCTCATCCGGCAGGGGCCTCAGACACCGTACGTGGGCCCACCCGAACACGTTCACTTCTTCACTCTCGACACGGCCCACGCAGTCCTGGAGAAGTCCGGTTGGGAGCTGGTCCGCCCGCCAGTCGTTCGCCCGTCCACTATCCGCTGGCGACTTTGGATGTGGATTCCGGAACTACTTTACGAGATGCCCCGAGAGATCTTCCGCGAGCCGTACACCCGCAACGGGAAGTTGTCCAACATGCACCTGTTCGCACGGGCCGTTTGAGGCCCGTGCCCAGGAGAGAGCCATGAACCAGGCCGAAACTGCGCTCATTGAAGCTGTGGCGGAAGATCGCGACCGCATCGTCGATCTATGCCGCAACCTTTGCCGAATCAACACCGTGAATCCCTACGCGGGCGATGCCAATGCATGCGGGGAGAAGCCCGGACAGGAGTTCCTCGCGCCAATCCTGGAAGGCCTGGGCGCCCGCGTCACCCTCTTCGACTGCCCCGATGATATCTACCCGCGCATGGGCGTCCTCGGTCCAGCGGAACGCAATTTCCGAGACAGGCCGAACCTCGTGGCCGAGTTCGACTTCGGTGGGCCCGGGCCAACCGTGATTATCAACGGACACATGGATACGGTTGGCGTCGATTCCATGTCCATCGATCCGCTGGCTGCGGAGGTGCGCGAGGGACGCATCTGGGGACGCGGCACCAGCGACTGCAAAGGTGGTATTACCACAGCCGTGAGCGCCCTGCGCTGCCTGGCAGAGTCCGGGGTGAATCTGCGGGGACGAGTGATCTTCGAGAGCGTGGTGGATGAAGAGTGTAATGGCAGCGGCGCGGGGACCCTTGCCTGCCTGGATGCCGGGTACGTCGGGGATGTGGCGGTGTTCGTGGACGGCAACGATGACGCGCTCACCCTCGGGTGCAGCGGGTGCCTTACGGCGGACCTGCATGTGGAGGGCCTCGAAGGCCACGCGGCATACGGCACCGGCGTCTCGGCCATCGAGAAAGCGCTCACGGTGAAAGCCGCGATCGACGAGTTCAAGCGCGACCGGGAGACTGCGCGGCCCGATGCCCGGGTGAATCTCGGCATCTTTCGCGCCGGCGTGCATCCCGCGGTTGTCCCGGGATCGGCGTATCTGTCACTAAACTGCGTCTATGAAGTCGATGAGGCTGCGCAGGCGCTGGAGCGCACGGGTGTCTGGGGCGCGGAGCCGATCCGCAAGAGTTTCGAAGCGCTTGTCCGAGCGGCCGAATCTGCTGACCCGTGGCTGGCCGAGCACCCCTCCCGCATCACCTGGGTCAAGGACCTGATCCCCTTCAGCGGCCCCGAGGACATGCCTCTGGCCGCCCGCGTTGAGACGGCTTACTCCGCCGTCACCGGCAGGCTCCCCGCGCGCCGGCACATGCTGGGCTGGAGCGACGCATCATACTATTCCGCGCTTGGCCGCATACCCACGGTCCTGTATGGCCCCGGCGTCACCGGCAAACCCCATTCACCAGACGAGTACGTGGAGATCGACAACCTGGTGCGCTGCACCCAGGTGCTGGCCCTGTTCCTGCTGAGAGAGCTTGACTGACAAAGGGGAACGCCCGGACAGGCGGGCGTCTGTCCGGGCGTTGGGGGAGGGTACGGCTTGCTGCGAACTGCCGGGGGCTATCCCGTGTACCACTCGCGGGGGTAACTGGAGGACCGGGTGAGTGGCTTCACGTGGCCGTCAGCCCACAGCACGTTGCACGTATCGTTGTGCCGCCACCATTCCTTGCGCTGCGCTTCGTTCGGGTACTGGGTGAGGTTGGTGGTCTGACCGGCAGCCGGGCAGAGGGTATCACCATTGTCGTCGAGCCTCGTCTCGCCTGCGTCATGGGCCAGGACAAACTCGGCGGGCTTCTCCACACTCCACATCCGCAGCCGATTGCCCTCAGCGTAGGAGTTCAGACCGTATCCGTAGTTTGCCTGAATAGTCTTGGAGCTCGGGCAGCGCCAGATCTGCTGGTTTTTCGCGTACGGCTCATAGTAGTGTCCCCAGTACCATCCACAGCCGGCCGCACCGGTCGTCCACGAGTTCCCGTTGGCGCGCGCCTGTGGGTGCGAGGCGCTGCATGGGTGGTTGTAGCCGTCGTAGTCATTCTGGTACATGGACATCGCAAGGCCGATCTGCTTCAGATTGCTCTGGCACGAGGCCTGCTGCGCCTTCTCGCGAGCCTGCGCGAAGACCGGAAAGAGAATTGCGGCGAGTATCGCGATGATCGCGATGACAACCAGCAGTTCGATCAGGGTGAAGCCGTCTCTGCGCATTCGAGTGTCTCCCTTACTGCACTTGACGTTGTGCTGCACGACCAGGAAGTTACACGCGAAGTGTTAAGCGGGGCTTATGCCGGGGATAAGGGCGCGTGAGGGGGCAGCTAAGAGACGATGAACGCCGGTCAGTCCGCCCCTTCGGGTTCGGCGAGGAAGACCTCGCGTGGCTCCGCCATTTTCAGGGCGACCCCAAGAGCGACCAGCGAGACGACGGTCGCGAAGCCGAACAGGGGCAGGTAACCTGTCTGCGGCGCCAGCCAGCCCACCCCGAGAGGCAGCAAGCTCAGGGGCAGGAGGAAGGCGTTGCCAAAACCGATATACGACGGGCGCTTCGCGGCGGGGGCGATATCCAGCAGGTAGTTGAACTCCCCGGTCTCTCGGCCGGAGGTGATCAGCCCGAAACCGCAGAACACGGCGCCGAGAAGGAAGATCTCCGCCCGGCTCGCGGGGATGCCGGGTCTTGCCGCGTAATCCAGCCACGCACACGCCGAGGCCAGCGCGAAAGTGGCGAAGTTGACAACCGTGGTCGTCACGATCACCGCTCGGTTGCCCAACCGGTCGCTGATCCTCCCGAAAACCACCGAGGAGAGCATCTCGCTCACCAGTTTCACGCTGAGGAACAGGGCTGCCCACTGATCCGCGAGGTCCAGCGCCACCTTCCCGAAGGCGATGAAGAACGCCGGGAAGGCCTGTGTGATGCCCATAGTCAGGCGCAGCCACTGAAGCCGCTGGTAGAGCGGATCGCGCTGGAAGACCCGGATTCCCCTGGCGAAATGGTGGCGCAGCGTGAGCGTCCGGCGCGCCGCGTGAGCCTTCGGCTCTTGGGTGAGGGAAAACGTTCCCCAGGCGATGGCGAAGAAGACAATGCTGGTCAGATACAGCGCGCCGTAGTTCGCCGGGAACTGAAGCGGGGACCTTGGCCCGAGATAGTGATTGACCAGCGGCGTGGCGATGAGAAGCGCCAGGATCATCCCCAGGAACTTGCGCCCGGTCATGAGGCTCCCGCGCCGGCTGCTGGGTACCGAACGCGCTGTGACGTCCATCCACGCCAGTTCCGCAACCCCGTTGAGCAGCATCCACAGGAATAGCCCGGACAGGAAGGCCAGCAGCACGAGTTGCGGGTCTCGATCGACGCCGAGGAAAAGCGCGGCTGCGCACAACCCCATGGCCAGAACCCGACCGATCGAGCCGGACATGTAAAGCGGCATCTTGTGCGGAACGGCATCCATCATCCGCGACATCAGCAATTGGGTGGACACGCGTCCCAGGTCCTGAACCGCCTGCACCAGCCCGACCGCCCATTCGGCCCCCGCAAGTCTGAGCACGAGCAGGGGCAGAACCGTGCCCGCGTCCGATGTGCGCATGGCCACGGCCGAAAAGGCGCCATTGATGACGTTCAGGATGAAATTGCGCCGCTGCAGGGGAACGGCGATGTCGGTGCGATGTTTCGACTCGGCCAAAATAATCTCACAGTCTCGTGTGATTCGCGGTCTTTGCTCCGTGGTCGGGCTGCCCTCACCGGCTCAGGCGTTGAATGAGCTGAGCGTCGGATTTGTCAGCGGCAGTGGCCTTCCCCACCTCGGTGAGAGGAGTGGTCGCCGGCTTGCCGGCAATCTCCCCCACCACGACGCCGCCTGTGCCTTCGGATATGAGTTGCACGGCATATGCCCCCAGACGGGACGCCAGGATCCGGTCGCGGGCAGTCGGCGCACCCCCGCGCTGGATATGCCCGAGAATGCAGGTGCGGAACTTCAGGTCACTTAGCTCCTGCAGGCGCTGTTTGAGCCCCTCCGCGCCGCCGAGCTCGTCGCCCTCGGCGCAAACGATGATGCTGCTCGCACGGCCCGCCGATTTACCCGCATTGAGTCGCTCGGCCAGTGCGCGATAATCGGTGGGCGTCTCGGGAATGCACACTTCCTCAGCCCCGCCGGCCAGGGCAGCCGCCAGGGCAATTGCCCCTGACCCGCGCCCCATGACCTCCACGATGAAAGTGCGCTCGTACGACTCAGCGGTGTCTCGGATGCGGTCGATGGCCTCCAGGGCGGTGTTCACGGCGGTGTCGAAGCCGATGGCGTAGTCGGAGCCGGTGGCGTCATTATCCACCGTGCCCGGGATGCCAATGCACAGTCCATCCCACAGGGCGCTCAGTTCACGCAAGCCCCGGAAGGTCCCGTCGCCGCCGATTGCCACGAGCCCGGCGACCCCGAAGCTGCGCAGTGTCTCGGCAGCTCTTGTGAGACCCTCAGCCGTCTCGAACAGGTCGCAACGACCGGCGCCGAGAACCGTGCCCCCGCGCTGGATCGTGTTGGAGACCAAGTTGTGGCTGAGCGGGATGAGTTCGCCGGACACCAGGCCATTGTAGCCGTAGCGAGAGCCCAATGCCTCCCAGCCGCGGTTCAGGGTGCAGCGTACAACGGCCCGGATGCAGGCGTTCATGCCCGGAGCATCGCCGCCGCTTGTGAGGACCGCGATTTTCATCCGCCTTCTCCTCCATATCCGCGCGGGCCGGTTCTGCCCGTCTTCAGACAGCGGGTGGATTGTACCACGCCCACCGATGGGCGCAAGGCCTGGAAGTGTGCAGGCAGACTCGCGCAACGCCTGCCTCACCCCTCGCTGCCCCGCTCCTTCTCGGCATCCGCGGGCGATGGCATTGCTCAGGATGAAGGGGAGGAACGGCTGTCGGGCGAGACGCCCGATTCATGCGACAGGGACTTTGTGAAGAAATGCACTTGCTTTTTTCCCCGTCGATATATAGACTCATTAGTGTCCGGCGGGCGAGCGTCACAAGCGCTTTCCGCGCTGGACATCACAACTCACGGAGTCCCGCCCGCAGCCAGGGGAAACCCGCAGCCAGGGAGAGACGCCACCGCTGCTCACGCAACGACCAGCGCTGACCCACCGGCGCTGTGTGGCCGTCTCCCCCTCTCGGGAGGCGGCTTTCGCGTTCTGAGGGAGCGCATGAGCAAGCGAGTCGGCGTCATTGTCTGCATTATTGAGGATCCGGAGCAGCACTCCGACCTGTTCAACGCTGCCCTCCACGGCTTCACTCACCTCATCCGAGGGCGCATGGGCTGCCCCTTCCACGAGCACGGCATCGGCGTGGTTTCTCTCACAGTGGTTGCCACAGTAGACGAGATCAATGAGCTTACCGGGCGGCTTGGCAATGTGCCGGGCGTGCAGGCCAAGACCGCCATCAGCAGGCGTGAGATCGACGATTGACGGGTCGGCCGCAAGGCCGGGAAAGGGATGCATTGAGCATGGCGACCGCGGAACTTCCTCCCAGGCTGCAACAGTGGGTGGACGGAGTCATCAAGCCGGAACAGATCGAACGCTACCTTGACAACGGCAAGTGCTTCATCGACGAGGCCGCCATCTGGCGGACCCTCGAAGAGAACCGTAATCCAGATGAGAAACGCATTCGCGACATCATGGACAAGTCGCTGGCGATCCAGCGGCTGGACCCGGATGAACTCGCCGCGCTCCTGCACTGCAACGATGAGGACCTCTGGCAGGAGATCTACGCCACCGGCCTGGAGATCAAGCGCAAGGTGTACGGCCGGCGCATCGTTTTCTTCGCGCCGCTCTACGTGGCCAATCTCTGCGTCAACAATTGCGCCTACTGCGGCCTGAGGCGGGAGAACAGCGCCATCGTCCGCCAGCGCCTGAACATGGACCAACTGCGGGCCGAAGTGCGGGCTTTGGTGAGCAAGGGCCATAAGCGGCTTATCATGGTCTACGGCGAACATCCCAGCACCGATGCGGACTACATCGCCGAGACCATCAGGGTTGCTTACGAAACCAAGGTCGGCAATGGCGAGATCCGGCGGGTCAATGTGAACGCCGCGCCATTGAGCATCGAGGATTTTCGCAAGCTGCACGAGGTGGGAATCGGCACCTACCAGGTGTTCCAGGAGACCTACCACCGGCCCACGTACGAGAAGCTGCACCCCGCCGGGACGCTCAAAGGCCACTACCTGTGGCGCCTGTATGCCTTGCACCGCGCCCAGGAGGCAGGCATCGACGACGTGGCCATCGGCGCTCTGTTCGGCCTGTATGACCATCGCTTCGAGGCCATGGGCCTGCTTGCGCACACGATTGATCTCGAAAAGCACTTCAACGGCGTGGGTCCGCATACCATCAGCTTCCCGCGCATTGAGCCCGCGGTCAACACGCCGTATCTCGAGAACCCCGAGTACAAGGTGCCTGACGACCAGTTCAAGAAGATCGTCGCTGCGCTGCGCCTCGCAGTGCCATATACCGGGATGATCCTTACCTGCCGTGAGACTCCGGAAATGCGGCGCGATGTCATCAACGTGGGCATTACCCAGATCGACGCCGGGTCGAATATCACCATTGGCGGGTACCAGGAGGAACAAGCGCGCGGGGAAAAACAGCAATTCATGCTCTCCGACAGCCGCTCACTGGATGAGGTAGTGCGAGAACTGGCCGAGCAGGGCATGATCACCTCCTTCTGCACCGCAGGCTATCGCTGCGGACGCACCGGCGAGTACTTCATGAAGATCGCCAAGGCCGGCAAGGCTCACTGCCAGTGCATGCCCAATGCGATCCTGACCTTCAAGGAGTACCTGCTGGATTACGCCTCGCCCGAGACTCGCGCGGTGGGCGAGCCGCTGATCGAGAAAGAGATCGAGCAGTTGCCTATCGAGGAGCTGCGCCGGTTCGTCCGCGACGCCATCGCCCGTATTGAGGCCGGAGAACGCGATGTCTACGTCTGATGACCTGAGGTCCGCGCTGGAGACCGAGGTCGAGCGGTTCCGGACCATGTACCCGAACAGCACCGTGCGCTTCGCGGAAGTCCTGGGCAAGCGGGTCTCCCACGTGGCCGGACCCACCGATGATCTCCTGGTGGGTGAGTTGCGGTATCCCGTGAACGACCGGCTGGTGATGTTCGTCACAAACGGAGACGGGCTGACGGAAGACGACCTGAGACGCTTCGCGGTGCAGGTGGCGTGGGTGGTCAGCTGACGGCAGTACGGCTGTGATGATACCCAAGGGGCAGTCACCGGGCCAAGCAGGTGGCTGCCCCTGTTGATCTGCGGACCGAGTTCAGCCCTTGACGATCTCCCACTTCACCTCAATCTTCGCCACCGCGCGCAGCATCGCCTGGGCCGAGCAATAGGTCTCGCTGGACAGATCAATCGCCCGCTTCAGCTTGCTCTCCTCAATGTCCCCGGAGACCACGTGGGTGATGGTGATGTCGGTGTACACCTTGGGGTCCTCGTCGCGGCGGATGCCCTCCACCTTCACCTGGTACCCGGTGACGTTCTGGCGCATCTTGCGCAGGAATGAGATGACATCCATCCCTGTGCAGCCTGCCAGGGCGATGAGCATGACGTGCATCGGCCTTGGTCCGAGATTCTGCCCGCCATGGTCTTCGCTAGCATCGAGGACAATGGTGTGCCCGGTGGGCAGTGCGGCATCAAAGGCCATGCCTGCGAGGTCCTTCAGGTTGAGCTCAACTGCCACGGATTCGGGCATGTGATGGCCTCCCTGGTGAGGTTGGTCTGCGGTAGAAGGCGGTGGTCGCCGCGCGCCCAATGCGCTGATCGAATGTAGGAGCGGGCTTGCCCGCGAATGCCTTCCTTCGGAACGCCAACGACGTTGCAGGCAAACCCGCTCCCGCAATGTAACGCGACGCGGGATGGAGTCCTCTCCCCTACTTCAGCCTCTCGATCGCCTCCGCGACTGCTTCCCGAATGTCATACAGCTTCTGCGGTTCAGGCAGGATCTTTGTCGAATATCGGCCGCCGGCGTTGGGGATTTCCACCAGCGTTGACGCAAGCTCCAGCGCCGCCTCACCCGCACTCACGTCTTTCCCCGCTGCCTTGCCCTTCGCCACCAGGTCCCGCAGCAGGTACAGGTACTCGTAATCCTCGACGCCCTCGCGGGCCTGGGCAAGACGCACCGAACTCACGGGTCCCGGATGGCCGATCAAGCTGCCCGGGTACGCCAGGAAGCCGTCGCCGTTGGGGTACCGCACCCAGGTGTATTCGCCCGGCTCGCCGCTCTGGTGGATGTACCGGTGCCAGCCGTATTGGTACGGGTTGTAAGTGAGCCAGTCGATGCCCCAGAACTCGTAGGCATCGGCGCCATACTTGAAGCAGTAGTGGGGCAGGAGGCGCTCCACGGCGCAGTACGGGGTGTCGGTGCACATCTGCCCGTCGGTGGTCCACCAGATGGTGTCCCCGGCCTCCTTACGCTCCTTGATCACATCCACCGGCACGCACCCATAGTGCCCAATTCCCCACACGTCCAGGTACCCGTTCCAGGCCGGGATGTGCCGCCAAGTGCTGCAGTAGATGGGGATCGCCGGATCGACCTCGTGGATCATGTCGCACAGGGCCTGCATTTGTTTGATGATGTGCTCGTGATGGTCAAAAGGCTCGTCCGAGATGTAAAGGGTGAACTTGTCGTCCCAGCCCTTTTCCTTGATGTGGGTCCAGAAGGCGCCCAGGCAGGCCTGGTAGGCGGTCTTGAACTCCGGACGCAGGACGGCGCGGTCCACATCTTGATACGGGTACTCGCCAGGATAGGGGGCCTCGCCGAATTTCTCGCCGGGGGGGTGGCCCCAGCCGAAGCAGTAGAAGTACCACGGGGTGTAGCTGTGTTTCATACCAAGCTCGTTGAAGAAGACCTCGGCTGCTCGGTCGAAGTCTTCGAAATCCGCGATCACCTGGCCGTTTTCGTACCGGATGCTGGGCGCGGGGTAGACCTGATGCGGGTTGGTCCGGTGGTCCGCCATGAACCGCCAGAATTGCTCCAGGGTCTCCTGCCGCGTTTGACCCGGGACCTGCCACCAGCCCTCGTTCTGGCGCACGTCGTAGATAGCCTTGACGTGGTTTTCACGGGGAAGCGTGAAGTCCCACACGTGCACGGTGAAAGGCACCCGGGCATCCAGACCCTCGGCCCGGAAGCGCACGGAACCGGAATAGTCGCCGGGCGCGGCGTTTTCAGGAACCGAAACCGTCACCCACACCGGCTGCGTGGTGTTTTCCGGCAGGTCGAAGGTATTAGTGGGCAAGAGCGGGTCGGGCCACATGCCAGGCCAGCCGTCGCAGGCGCCGGGTGATTTGGGGTACTTCCGATGCCAGGAAGGGCTGTCGGTGGAGTAGTAATTGGTCTTGTGGTCGATGGGCACGAACCCGACCACGTTGATCTCCACGTCATCCAGCCGGGCACCGGCGGCGTTTACCGGCGCGACAACGCTTGCCTTCACGCCGGTCAGGTCTCGCGGGCTGCGCAGGGCAAGCTGGAGGGGTTCCTTCTCATTGCGGGCACAGGAAATCACCGTTGCGGGCGCCTCGCGCGGAGGGATGTCGTCCGGGAAGACCTTGACCACCGCGTTCACCGGCCAGACGGCGAGCTCGGCCAGAGCCTCCGTCTGTGCGCCTTCTATGGGACCCACCGTGCCCTCCACGGCTTCCGCCAGCACGATGCCGTCGTGCCAGACGGTGCCCGATGCGTTCATGGTGAGATGAACCTGGAAGGTGGCGATGTCCTCGGGCATCTCAAACAGCCCGGCCATGAGCGTCCAGTCCTTGGTTCCGGACAGCGCTGGGCCGATGCTGGTGAACTTCCGACTCTCGCAAAGCTCGCCGTCAGCATTGCGGTAATGAGCATGGATCTGGGCGCTGGGGCTGACGTCTTCAGTCTTCAGCCAGCCGGAGAGGAAGTAGCTCTTGAAGGGCTGCACAGGCACATTCTGCCGCCAGCCGGTCCAGGAACGGGTGGATCCTTCCGGGATGCTCATTCGCACGGCCCGGGAGCCGAACAGGCCACCCTCCACCACAGCCATCTCGGTGCCGTCTGATTGCACTCCCTCCGCGCCGCCGGGCCAGCCGTCAGGAAGCTGCCCAGGCTCCTCGAAACTCGGGTTCCGCACCAGGTTGCGGTCGCTGGCGAGCAGTCCCGCATAGTCAGATGTCTCAGCGGCTTTGATCGCCGGGTCGCTGGAGAAGTAAACATAGAAGGTCTTGATCGTCTTCGCCGGGATAGAGCCTTCAAACAGCAGACGATCGGAGACTTCATAGTGCGGCACCAGTTTGCCCGCGTCGGTGACGCGCACCGAGGCGAAGTTCATCATGCCGCGCATGCGGGCGGCGATGATCGAGGTGTCCACGAACACGAGGGGCTGTTCCAGCGCCTGATCCGCCGGGTTGAAGACGCGAACCGGCACCCGGCAGTCCCAGCGCAGATTGTCGCCGGGGTTGTCGTCGAACCACGGGGCATCCTGGCCAATCTCGGTTACATCGAGCGCTTCCCGTCTGCACTCGGTCACGCGGACGCGCACCTCGGCCACGGTCTCCAGGGTCACGTCATCGAACCACGCGGTTCCGGTCCCCCGCAGGACGGTGCCAAGGTCGGCGCGGTTGGCATTCTCTGGCGCGACGAACTCCGCGGTGACCTGCTTCCAGTCATAGGTGCCCTCGCCGCCGTAGAGCATGGGCGAGATGATCATATAGTTCTGCTCATTGCCCACGTGGATGTACCAGCCCGCATTTCCTTTGACGTTCTCGGCCTTCACCCAGGCGGTCATGCGGTACCGAGCCCCGCCGACGATGTGGATGCCGCCCTGCCGGGTGGCGATCCAGGTGGGTTCGGCACCCTCGGCAACTACGGTCTTCAGGCACTTCTTGCCGGATCGCGGGTTCTCGGATACCCACATGGCCTCGTGCTTCTCATCCCCTGCGTCGTGGTTCCAGCCGTCCGGTGCCACACCCGTGCCTTCCTCCATGCCGCCGTTGCGCACACCGAGGGATGCCTGGAGGAAGTCGGGCACACCCCAGGCAGCGGGGTTGTCGAAGTAGACATAGTACAGGGCTTCCGCACCCGCCGCGCATTCGGCGGGAATCACCAGTGTACTGCCCTCGGGGATTGGGCCGGTCAGTACCGGTGCGCCCGTGGGGGAAATGACGTCGAACAGCATCTCCTGCCCCTGCTGGTTGCAGACCCGCAATGCCTCGGCACGCCGGCCCGCGATATCCGCCTGGGTTGCGCCGGAGCCGACCGCCACGTTCACCGGTTCGCCCGCGGCTTCGTGGTCCATGTCATTGCGGATAGTGATGACGATGCGCTGTTTCCAGTACCCGCCATTGCCAAGGTAGAGCGGGTGATGCCAGTCCGCGCAGAACGCGGGCAGCGCAAGCGCCGGCAGTAGTGTGCACAACCAGATGGATCTCATCGTGGAACGCCTCCAGAATCGCCGGTCTTTCCGGCTAGACATGCCATACATAGAGCTCGCGGTTCTCCAGCGGCAGATCAACCCATGCCCCGCCTTGGCGGTGACTTTCGGCAGTTGCGAAGCAGATCTCCGTGGAGTGGTGAGCGACCTCAATGTTGTTCAGCGTTTCACGCCCCGTCTCATACGCGTCCACCAGGTCCTCCAGGCACGCCACCGTCGCGCTGACCTGCACAGGAATCTCCATCACTTCAGGCAGGTAGCGGGGCCACTTGAGCGGCGGATTCTCGGGTCTACGGATCACGAAGTCCATGCCGTTATTGAGACATTCGATGATCCCCGCGCTGCCGATTATCTCCACATCATAGTTCCCGAAGGGCACTTGCCAGGCCTGCGCGCCGCCCTCGAATTCAACCCGGTACACCGCGCCGGGGTCGTGATCAAGACGGTTGCCCACGAACTCGGTGCCCCGGGGAAGCTCCCCCCAGACCCTGAGCGCCTTCGGGTCACCCAGCATGAACATGGCGAAATCCACCGCGTGGATATTGCTGTGCAGCAGGCTACCGCCGGATTTCTGAATGACCGCCCGGGGTTCGCCGATGATGCCATCAGCGATCATGGCCCGCACCTTCTGGTAGTGGTCGCCGAAGCGGCGCAACACTCCGGTGTTGAAGACCGTGCCATTGCGGAGGATGGCATCGCGCACCGCATCCGCTTCCAACATGGAGCAGGCCATCGCCTTCTCCAGATACATCATGGGCACGCCGGCATCAGCGCAGGCCACTGCAAGCTCAGCGTGGTTTTCGCCGCGGGTGCAAATGGCCACCATGTCCGGGCGCTCCTGCTCGATCATCCGCAGGAAGTCCTCGTACAGGGCCGAGCAGCCCCAGCGCTGTCTGCAGGCCTCGCGCTTCGTGGGGTCCAGGTCGGCGCCGCAGGCGAACTCCAGCCGCGGACTCTCTGCGCAGGCTCCTGCAATGCTGTACGGGAGCCGGAATGCCTCGTACCCGACCACTTCGTCACATATGGTGCAGCCCATCCGCCCTAACCCGATGATCCCGACGCGGTATGTTCGCACAGCGCCCTCCGAGGGAACTCTTAGAGACTGTTTGGAGGATTTCGCCGGCGAACCGGGAAAGACCTCGCAGCATTGGCGCCAACCGGCACATTCCTCGGCATACCGAGAGAGTAGCTGATGCGCGCACCCGAGGTGCCCGTGGAGACGCGGCACGGACCTTCAACGGTGCTCTGACCGCAGTGTCATCGGTGCGCGAAAGTCGGGTGCTGCAGGTGACGAGCCCGGCATGACTGGTGCTAATATGCTGAATCTCGGTCTTTGGGTTGATTCCTTGCGCGGATTTGCAGTAAACTGCACGGTGAGTTGGCGATGCATCCCCTTCGGCGTTCAGAAGGGGCTGTTGTAGTGGGTCCAATACGAGCTAATCGTCGCAGCACATGAACACAGCAACCATCGATGTCCGGCATTCATCGGGAGGGAACTGTATGCGTTCTCCTTCGCGGCCTGCCCCTGTGCGGCCAGTCATTACAGCCGTTGTGTGTTGCCTGGTGCTGTTCGTGATGGCGTATCCGGGAGCGGCGGAAAGCTCGGTGAATCTGCCGGGCAAGAACCTGGGCTGGCCTTTCGGACAGCCTTCGTACACAGTGCCGGATAGCTACCATTCCCACTTCGCGCTGGGGCAGGAGCTTATGCAGTCCGGTGACCTGGACGGGGCGGCGCGCGAATTCCTCGAATGCATCCGCTTGTTCGAGCCGTATGTTGCTCAGCGAGAGCGACAGGGAGACTACCAGGATACGCTCATGATGGAGGTGTATTTCCGGCCGCTGGCCACCGCCTGCCTCAACCTGGGGCACGCGCTGCGCAGCATGGACCGGCTGGACACCGCCATCGAGCTTTTCACTGGCGCGGCCGATCTCGCCCCGGGATTTGTGCCGGCCCAGGAAGCCCTGGGCCGAGCGCTCATCGAGAAGGGCCAGATCATGCGGGCGAAGGCCGCGGGCGAGACCAAGCTCCTCCACCTGCCAAAGCCCACGGAGAAGGAGCTCAACCTGTATCGCTCGGCAATCGCCCACCTCTACGTTGCCATGCAGCTGGAACCGGACAACGCCGGTGTTCGCGTGGCCCTGAGCGAAGGCCTGCGGCACTGGGGAGTGCTGGACGGCGCTCTGACCCACGCGCGCCGCGCGGTGGCGATCGCTCCGACCGATGCGAATGCCCAGTACGCGCTCGGTCTGGCATACGCGGCTCTTGGGCAGTCCCAGGCGGCCGCCGACGCTTACCGCCAGGCACTCAAGGTCTCGCTCTCACAGCCCGCTGCGTTTCAGGCCAAGGTCCAGAACAGCCTTGCACAGGCGCTGTCGGCCTCGGGCAACTTCGACGATGCAGTTGCGGCTTACAAGAAGGCCGTCAGCCTTGACCCCCAGAGCGCGGTCTATCAGAACAACCTCGGCGCCGCTCTCCGCGTTGTCGGCAAGTCGCAGGAGTCCACGACCCCGCTGGCTGAAGCCACAGTGCTCGACCCCGGTGGCGGCGTGTACCACGCGAACCTCGCTGCGGCCGCCATGGATATCGGGCAGATCAACGAGGCGATCCAGTCATATCGCAAGGTGCTTCGCCTCGACGCCTCCGATCCGAAGATCCATCACCAGATCGGCAATGCCCTGCGGCAGCGTGGCCAGCTGACCAACGCCATCAACACCTGTGCGGCCCTCAGGAACATGGAGATCACCGACGACACGGTGGAAGGCGCACTTGCGCTCATCGCCGTGCATTACCTGTCCGGGCATCGCCTGTCGCTGGTTGACGCCATGGACCCGCGCGCCTATGACGTCATCCCGCGGCTTGTCTTCTCCCCGGATCGCTGGGCGGCCATGAAAGCGGAACTGCGCAGGCAGTGGATGAACCTGGAAGAGCGGCCGCTGTACGGCACGACGCGTCTGGCACTTCAGCGCATGATTCTTGACTTCGACGCGGTCGAGCCCGTTCTTGTCCCGCTTCTCATGCGGTTCACCCAGGTCATCGAGATCAACGCGGCAGGTCTGAACGCCTCCGTACCTCTTGAACTGCCCGAGAAACTGGCAAGCATGGCGGCCAAGGACAGCGCGCTGGCCGCCTCGATCCACTCCCTGAGCCCCGAGAGTCGCTGCGCGATTGTCGGCGTTTCCCAGGTGCTGCGTCAGCTCGGAGACAGCCGCGAGGCGATCGCCGAACTCAGCTGGGCAAGCCGGCTGGATCCCAAGAATGCCTACGTGCTGGTGGACTGGGGCCTCGCCCTCATGGACGCCGGGGACAATGTCCAGGCTCTGGCCAAGTTCCGGCAGGCTGCCCGGTTGGCCCCGGACATGCCACAGGCGCACTTCAACGGCGGCGTGGCTCTCGGCCGCATGGGCCAGGTAGCTCAGGCGGTTGATGCCTGGCAGCGCGCCATGGATATGGGGATGAATGACCCGCAGATCTACAACTTCATGGGCATCGCGCGGCTCCAGGAAACCGAACTGGACTACGCCTTCTCCATGTTCCGCCGTGCGGCTCAGCTTGATCCCGGCTATGCGCCTTCTCAGTACTACTTGGGCATCGCCTCGGCGCTTCAGCTCTCCGCTTCACCCATCACCAGCGCGGTTCTCGACGAAGCACGTCTGGCCACCCGCATCGGGAAAGGGCACTATCGCGTCCGCGGCGAGTTCATCAAGAGCGATGCTTTCGCTAATGCGATGCAGTTGATTACCCGCGCCGACAGCATCGATCCTGATCGCAAGGTGGACTACTACGCCACCGGCGTGGTGCTCGCGCTGCATGACCCAGCCCTGTCCGACAACCAAGGCGTAGACATCGTCCACCTTCCGACGCGTGTGCGTGGGCTGGAGCTCGGATGGACAGAGGTCACCAACAACGTGGCGGTCTGCAGCGCTCTGAACGGCGACCTTGACAAGGCGGAAGCTCTGCTGCGCATTGCCGTGGAGGACGAACCAGACTGCGCGGTCGCTCACTGGAACCTGGGCCGTGTGCTGATGGCGAAGAAGCTCGAGGGCGAGGGGCTGCAGGAATTGGACACGGCGGCTCGCCTCGCACGCACCCAGGGCCTGCCCTACGAGTTCCAGATCGCTCCGGTCATGCCCGCGCCGGCGCCGACGCCCGCGGCTCCAGCCGGCGGCATCACCACCCCCGAGGGCGCTGAGGCCGCTGCCGCCACCGGCTCGAAAGCATGTGGCGGCTGGACGCCCATGGACGGCCTGCTCGAAGCCTTCCGGGCCAAAGCCTACTTCTAGACCCGGTTAGTCCCCTTGAACTGGTAACGCCCTCCCCGACGCAGGGGAGGGCGCTTTGTTTTCTGAACCGTCACCAGAATAGGCTACTGCTGGAGTGCCAGGCGCCTGCATTTCGCGTATCCGTCTTCCACAACCACCGTCACCTGCACCTTACACGGCTCAGCGCCAAGTAGCTCGAGCGTCATCTCACAGGCATTCTCCGCGAGTCCCGCCGACAGAACCCTGCCCAGCTTACGGGGCTCGGATGTGAGCCACTGAATCGCTTCCGTGGGGTTCTTGAACCCCTGCGCATCCCAGTCATCATCGACGAAGCAGTCGCGGATACTCTCGGGCGCAGACTCGTCGGTGTCCAGGCTGTCTCCATGGTCCGGGTCGCCATCAGCCGGTTCAGTCTCGGAAGTCTCAATGGCGGATGGGACGAAATTGCCGAGATCGCGCAGCCATTCCTTCCCCAACTCCTCTGCCTGGCGCAAGGTCATCTTCGGTTTCCCGCAACCCCAGCAGATTGTGAGCAGGCACGCCCAGAGGCACGACCAAGCGCAAAGACCGCGCAGGTCGAAGCGGGAGGCCCGACGTGTGGAGGGGCAGGGTTGAGTGGCGTGATCCACGAGGAGATCAACGGCACAGCAGGGCAGGGCCTTGAGGGGTGACCTGGCCGGCGCCGGCCCGGCGCCCGGATGGGACACGGGGCCCTGCACACGAGGCTTCCGGGGTTAGCTCGAGCCTACCCGAACTTCCAGACTACCCCGAAGCCGCCGCGGGGGTACTCCCAGGAAATGTTGTCGTACGGGCAGACGATCTTGCAGACTCCGCACTCGACGCAGTTTTCATAGGCGACCAAGATCTCGCCGCCCTCCCACTCGTAAACCTCCGCCGGGCAGCGCGGGATACAGGGCTTGTCCTGGCAGCGCGCACAGACCGCCTGATCCTTGATCTTCAGGTGTGAAATCTCATCTGTCTTGTACTTGATCTTGTAGAGTGCTTCGGGCAGGCCAACGTTTCTCTGCTGACTCATATGAAGGACCTCGCGGCGTCCAGCGCATCCCACGCCAGGCCGAAGATGTTGCGTCGCTGGAAAAGCGATTGGATGATTTTCCACTGCTTGGTGCGCTTTGGCACCCCGTCAACCGTGAGCATCTCCCGGGCCGCCTGTGATGCAAACTCCGGGTACACGCTGAAGATCGGGTGGGTCTCCATGTACTTCGACGCGTTGCGGTACTTACGAAGGTCGGATAGGATGAAACTATGCTCCAGGCGCTCGCGATAGTGGTGGAGCGTGCGGGCGCTGAAGTCTCCTTTCTCGTGGGCCTCAATAGCCGTGTCTGCGGCCAGGCGCCCCGAGGTAATCGCCAGGTTAGACCCCTCGCGATGCAGCGAGTTGACCAGCATCGCCGCGTCTCCCGCGATCATGATCCCGTTGCCGAAAAGCTGGGGCATGGAGTTGTAGCCGCCTTCGGGGATCATGTGCGACAGGTACTCCAGCGTCTGGCCGCCCTCAAGCAGCGGCGCTACCATGGGGTGATTTTTCATCCGCTGGAGCAGGTCGAATGGAGTGAAGCCCCCGTGGATCGCGTCCTCTAGAAGCGCCCCGACACCCACCGAGAGAGTCGTCTTGTTGGTGTAGATGAAGCCCATGCCCAGCATCCCCGCCGCGGCATCGGCCATGAGCTCAATCGCCACGCCCTTGGAACCATCGGGCAGGTTGAACCGGTCGTTGATGACCTGCTCGGGCAGGCTGATGATCTCCTTGGTGATGCTTGCGGCCTGGTCGGGGCGCAGGGGCTTTTGCATCCCGAGACTCACTGCAAGCTGCGGGTTGACACCTTCGCACAGGATAACAACCGGCGCGTACAGGTCACCCTCCTCGCGCCCGCAGAGCACGCCTTTGACCTTGTCGCCATCGGTGAGGATCCGGTCGACACGGGTCTGAGGGATGATGAGGGCGCCCGCGTCCTCAGCCTGCTTCGCGAACCATGCGTCGAGCTTGACCCGCAGGATACTGTATGCGTTGGGCCCGTCCTGTACGAACTTGTCGCTGCGATAGCCGAACTTGAGCGCGGAGTCGGGGGTGAGCATCCAGTACTGCTGCTCGAAAATTGAGCGTTCCATCGGCGCCTCGGCCACGAGATTGGGCCAGACTTCGGACGTCGGGCGGACGTAGAGAATGCCGCCCATGACGTTCTTCGTGCCGGGCTTGTCGCCGCGCTCGATGACGATGGTGTTCAGCCCCGCACGGGCGCAGGTGGTCGCCGCTGCGAGCCCTGATGGCCCGGCGCCGACGATGATCACATCAAAGTGCTTGTTACTCGCGCCGTTTTCTGGCGTCATTCGCTGCTGCTCTCCTCGCGGAAGTGGCTACAGCTTCTCCTCGCCCAGGAGGATGCGCTTGAGGTCGCGCTCCCGGGCCACCTTGATCAATTCGGGGACGACCTTGTACAAGTCGCCCACGATTCCGAAGGTGGCCACGTTGAAAATCTTGGCGTTTGGATCGCTGTTGATGGCGACGATCACGTCTGAACCTTCCATGCCGACCAGGTGCTGGATTGCACCGCTGATGCCGCATGCCACGTACAGCCGAGGCCGCACGGTGGTGCCGGTCTGGCCGACCTGGTGATCGTGGCTAATCCAGCCTGCGTCCACCGTGGCGCGACTTGCGCCCACATCGGCGCCAAGAGCATCGGCCAGTTCGCGGATGAGATCGAACCCCGAAGGACCACCCAGGCCGCGGCCGCCCGAGACAATGATCTCGCTGAAAGTCAGGTTTGGCTTCTCCCCACCCTCGCGCGGCCGGAACTCCACCACTTTGGTGGGTATCTGATCCTCGACGAGGTCCAGAGCCTCGGCGATCACGTCAACTCCCCGCCCGGGCTGAGGGGTGGCGGCGTGCATAACCCTTGGGCGCACGGTTGCCATTTGCGGCCGGTGCTTGCGGGTCACGATGGTGGCCATGATATTTCCGCCGAAAGCCGGGCGGGTCTGGAGCAGGTTGCGCGTCGCGGGGTCTATTGCCAGGCCCGTACAGTCGGCGGTCAGACCGGTGTGCAGATCCGTCGCGATGGCCCCCGCGAGGTCGCGGCCCATGGTGGTTGCGCCCATAAGGACGATCTCGGGTTTGTGCTTCTCGATGAGCTGGATGGCGCCAGCCGCATATGGATCGGTGCGGTAGTCGGCGAGCACCGGGGAGTCCATCACGAAGGCCTGATCGGCGCCGAACTCTCCGGTCTGGCGAACCACATTATCTACGCCGTGCCCCAGCACGATGGCACCGAGCTTGCTGCCCAGGGCATCCGCGAGCTTGCGCGCCTCGCCCAGGAGTTCCCAGCTCACCGGGTGAACCTGTCCGCGGGATTGCTCCACGAAGACCCAGACGCCCGAGTACTCGGCGAGCTTCGCCGCAAGTGCGCGCTCTTCGGCCTCCTCATCGGATACCGGCTCGGGCTCTGTCGGGCCGGTGTCACCACCCTCAACGATGATCTCAAAGCAGTTCGCCGGGCAGACCTTACCGCACTTGCCGCAAGCGATGCATTTTTCCATGTCCACCCGCGCGATGCCGTCCACCATCTCGATGGCATCCACAGGGCACTCGCCGACGCAGTAGGTGCAGCCAGTGCATTTCTCCTGCTCGTAGATGAGCGTGCGCTTCTTCTTGGCCATGAACCGGACTCCACAGGTGGGTTACAGTCTCGATCGTTCCGCGGTGCGGGGCGGGGTCAGGCCTGCACCAGACTTGCGAGCTTCTCGGCGAGTGCTTCCGCGGCCGCGGCGGGATTCTCATCGCCGCCGGGGATTATCTCGCCGGGCTCACGAGCAGGCGGCGGGAAAATGCGGTTGACCATGGTGGGCGAACCCTTGAGCCCCAGAAGGTTTTCGTCGGCGTTGATATCAGCCTTGCCCCAGACCTCGGGCTTGTACCGCGCTGCCCGGATCATATTGGGCAGGGAGGCATAGCGGACTTCGTTCATCTCTTCCACGCAGGTGAGCAGGCAGGGGATCGGCGCCTCAATGACCTCGGTGCCCTTCTCAACCTGGCGCAGTATCCGGGCCTTTTTCGCATCCATGTCCACGGATTCAATGCCCACCGCGTATGTGATCTGCGGAATATTCAGGCGCCGTGCAAGACCCGGGCCAACCTGGGCCGTGTCGCCGTCGATGGCCTGCTTGCCGCACAGGACCATGTCCAGACCCTCTTCGTCACGGATGCGCATGAGCGCCAGGCCGATGGTGTAACTGGTGGCCCAGGTGTCCGCGCCTGCGAAGGCACGGTCGCTAATGAGGATCCCGCGATCAGCGCCGAAGGAGATGCACTCGCGGATGACCTCCACTGCCTGCGGGGGGCCCATGCAGACCACGGTCACCTTCCCGCCGTACCGCTCTTTGAGCTGAACCGCAGCCTCGGCGGCGTGGGCATCGTAGGGGTTGAGGATCGACGGCACGCCCTCGCGAACCAGCGTATTGGTTTCGGGGTCGATGCGCACTTCGGTCGTGTCAGGCACCTGTTTGACGCAGACGGCGATTTGCATGTGCAGCCCTCTTGGCATGAAGGGGTTCAGGAACTGCTGCTCTCGTCCTTGTGATGATGCTCGTGTTCCCGGTCACCGTGGTTGTCGTGGCCATGCACATCAGTGTGCTCGTGATCATGCCCGTGTGCGTGGACAGACTCCAGCCCGTGCCGAAAATGTCGCAGGACGCCCTCTTCGTGGGTCGGAGGCTCGCACTCGATCTGCAGCGTGGTCGCCTGGAACCCGAAGCGCTCCTGCAGAAGCTTCTCGAGCTCTTTCCGGATCCGGCTGCGCTCAGCCTCGGAATCCTCGCACACGTTCACATGGGCGCTGAGCGCAGCAAGGTTCGAGCATACGCTCCATGCGTGGAGGTGATGGACACCGAGCACACCTTCCACAGCGCTCATTTCCTGCACTACAGTGTTCAGGTCAATCCCGGGGGGCACGCCCTCGAGCAGCACGTGTACGGATTCGAAGGTGACGCGAACCGCCCCGACCAGGATGATCACGCCGATGCCGACGCTGATCGCCGGGTCGATGACGTGCCATCCGGTAATCGCAATGACACCCGCGCCGACCACTACACCGACGGACGCAAGGAGATCACCAACCACGTGCAGATACGCGCTGCGCAGGTTGATGTCCCCGTGGGAGTGGCCCTGCAGCCGAAAAGCCACGACCCCGTTCGCCGCCATGCCCAGCGCGGCGATGATCAGCATCTCGACGGACCGCACCTCGGGCGGTTCTTGGAAACGGACGTACGCCTCGCGCCCGATGAGGACGCAGATACCCAGCAGTGACAGGCCATTGACCAGCGCTGCAAGTATCTCGGCGCGGTGGAGCCCATAGCTGTGCCGGTCTGTGGGCGGAAGCGAGGCAAGGCGCAGGGCAAGCAGGCTCAGGGCAAGAGAGAAGACGTCGGAGAAGACGTGTCCCGCATCGCTCAAGAGCGCCAGACTGCGCGTCCACAGGCCCCCCGCGATCTCAGCCGCAAGCACGCAGGCCGTCAGCCCCACGGCGAACCGCAGCTGACGCGCCTTCTGCTGGTCATACTCCAATTCGCACTGCTCCATAGCGGCCAGACGCTATTGTATCCACAAATGCCGCTGGGCGCAATTGCGAGGGTAAGGCAAAACGCAGGGGTATGAGAGTCAGGGCCCTCACGGGTGCCGGCCAGTCCATGCACACCGGACCGAACGTGGCCCGACGGCAATCAGTGGGGCGTGGGGGCGACGGTCGGCTCACTCGCGAGGTCATCTGCCAGCACGGTCACGCCCTGGCCAGTGACCTCGAGGACTCCGCCGGAGACTACGAAAGCAACCTGCTGGCGATCGGGCAGCGTGATGGTCAGGTCGCCCTTGCCCAATGCGGCGATGAGCGGCGCGTGACCGGGTCGCACACCAAAGTAGCCCTCGACTCCCGGAGCGCGGAGGGAGTACACCGGGCGATCAAACTGCACGCCCTCCTGGGTGATTATCTGCAGGCGATACGAGGTTGCCATAGGGTTACGCGGTCGCCGCCCTGGTATTCTTCGTCACGTCGTCGATGCTGGCCGCCATGCGGAAGGCCTCTTCAGGAAGCTTGTCGTGTTCGCCCTGCAGGATCTCCTCGAACCCCCGCAGGGTCTCCTCCACCGGCACAAAGGCGCCGGGGATTCCCGTGAAGACCTCGGCCACGAACATGGGCTGCGTGAGGAACTGCTGGATGCGACGGGCACGGGCAACGGTGAGCTTGTCGTCGTCGGAGAGCTCGTCAATGCCCAAGATCGCGATGATGTCCCGCAGATCCTTGTAGCGCTGGAGGATCTGCTGCACACCGCGCGCCACCCTGTAATGGTGCTCCCCGACCACCCGCGGGTCCAGAAGGCGGGAGGTGGAGTCCAACGGGTCCACGGCGGGGTAGATTGCCTGGGCGAACAGCTCGCGGGACAGCGAGACATTGGCATCGAGATGGCTGAAGGTCGTAGCCGGAGCCGGATCGGTGTAGTCGTCCGCCGGCACATAAATGGCTTGCACGGAAGTAATCGAGCCGCGGTGCGTGGAGGTGATCCGCTCCTGCAAGGCACCCATCTCGGTGGACAGCGTGGGCTGGTAACCCACGGCCGAGGGCATGCGTCCCAGGAGCGCGGAGACCTCGGAACCGGCCTGCGTGAAGCGGAAGATGTTGTCGACGAACAGGAGCACGTCCTGGCCGAGTTCATCGCGGAAGTATTCGCACATGGTCAGTGCCGACAGGGCGATGCGCAGGCGGGCCCCCGGCGGCTCGTTCATCTGGCCGAACACCAGGGTGGTCTGCCCGAGAACCCCGGCCTCCTCCATTTCAAGCCAGGTGCTGTTCCCCTCACGGGTCCGCTCTCCGACGCCCGCGAAGACCGACACACCCTCGTGGTTCGTCGCCACGTTGTGGATCAGTTCCATGATGAGAACGGTCTTGCCTACACCTGCGCCGCCGAAGAGACCGATCTTGCCCCCTCGCGGGAAGGGGCACAGCAGGTCGATGACCTTGACACCGGTCTCGAACTGCTCTTCGGCAACGCTCTGTTCCTCGAAAGACGGCGGATCACGGTGGATGGGCAGGCGCTCGCCGGCGTCCACTGGTCCGCGACCGTCGATGGGCCGGCCGAGAACGTCGAACATGCGCCCCAGGGTTTCCTTCCCCACGGGAACGGTGATCGGGCCGCCGGTGTCTTCCACAGGCATCCCGCGAACGAGACCGTCGGTGTTGTCCATGGCGATGCAGCGCACCATGTCGTCACCCAAATGCTGCGCGACCTCGACAATCAGGTCGATCTCCCGGGCGTCGTCCTTGATGCGCAGCGCCTGCAGTAGCGCGGGAAGCGCATCCGCCGGAAACCGGACGTCGACGACCGGCCCTCGTACCTGAACAACCTTGCCCTGAGCCATATTCTCATCCCAACCGTTGATGGTCTGCAGTCTCGTCTGCCCGGCGCAGCCTGGGCGGCGCTGTCTATCCCGAGGTCAGCGCTTCCGCGCCACTGATGACCTCGAGGATCTCTGTGGTGATCTGCGTCTGCCGGGCCCTGTTCAAAGCGCGTGACAGGTCAGTAATCAGTTCTCGCGCATTGTCGGTAGCCGCGGTCATGGCCGTCATGCGCGATGCTTCTTCGGATGCCGCCGACTCCAGCATCATCCGGTACAGCGCCGCGTCGATGCTTCGCGGCAAGAGTGTGGCCAGCAGTTCCTCCGCGGGTGGCTCGTAGATATAGCGAGCAACGTCACCGTTCCCGTGATCGGCCGCCGGCGGCTCGATGGGAAGCAGTAGGCGCACCGCAGGGACCTGACTGATCGCCGACAGAAACTGGGTGTAAATCACATACACCGAATTGAGCTGGCCCGCGAGGAAGGCGTCCTGCAACGAACGCGAGAGGTCCACCGCCATCCCGAAGCGCTGGGCGTCGTCGGGCGAATCGCACACAGTGTGGGGCCGGCAGGCGATGCGGGTCAGGAACTGCCCGGCTTTCGGGCCCACAGCCCACAGCTTCATCGGCTCATCGAGCTCGCTGATGAACTCCTGCACCCGGCGGTGGAGTGACACGTTGTAGCTTCCGCACAGTCCACGGCTCCCGCCGATGACCAGCACACCCACGGTGTCCGCGTCATTGTGCTGCAGGAGCGGATGGGTTATCTCCCCGGCCTGTGCGGCCACGTGCTGCATGATGCTGTCCAGGGCATTCCAGTACGCGCGGCCGTTCTCCACCTGCCCCTGGACCCGGCGCAGCTTCGCGGCCGCCACCATCTTCATGGTGCGGGTGATCTTGGCGATCCCCTGGACCGTCCTGATTTTCCGTCGTATTGCGCGCAGGTTCTCGGGCATGGCTCAATCCAATGGCCGCCGAAGCGGTGACGGTGTTCAGGCCAGACGGCAAACCGCACCCGTGGACGTGTCTACGGGCTCTTCACGGATGATGAAATGATCCTTCGCCTCGCCAATCGCTTTGGCGAGAAGCCCGGCCATCTCGTCGCTTAGCGCGCCGGTCTCGTGCATGTAATGGGCGATCTGCGGATAATTCTCGTGTACGAACTGGATCATTCGCGGTTCGAATGCCCTGATCAGCTCACGCGGTACGTCCCGATAGTGCCCCTGGGCTCCCGCGAAGATCGCGATGGTCTGGTCCACCACGGACATAGGCGCGTACTGGTCCTGCTTGAGGATTTCGACCATGCGGTCGCCGCGGTCAAGGATGGCCCGGGTCTCCTCATCGAGGTCCGAGGCGAACTGCGCGAAGGCCTCATATTCGCGGTACGATGCGAGGTCCAATTTCAGGCGACCGGCAACCGACTTCATCATCTTCGTCTGGGCGGCCGAGCCTACGCGCGAGACGGATCGGCCCACATCGATGGCCGGACGGATGCCCTGGTGGAACAGGTCGGACTCAAGATAGATCTGCCCATCGGTGATGGAGATCACGTTGGTCGGGATATACGCTGAGAAGTCCCCTTCCTGGGTCTCAACGATGGGCAGGGCGGTGAGTGAGCCGCCCCCAAGCTCGTCATTGAGTTTGCAGGCGCGCTCAAGCAACCGGGAATGCAGGTTGAAGATGTCTCCCGGAAACGCCTCACGGCCCGGTGGACGGCGCAGGAGCAGGGAGACCTCACGGTACGCCACTGCTTGCTTGGATAGGTCATCGTAGACAACCAGCGCGTGACCGCCGTTGTCCCGCACGTACTCGCCGATGGCGCAGCCGGCATAGGGGGCGATATACTGCAGCGCTGCCGGGTCACTGGCTGTGGCGGAGACGATGCAGGTGTAATCCATCGCGCCCTCGCGGCGCAGCACTTCGGCCACCCGGGCCACCGTGGACTGTTTCTGGCCGATGGCGACGTACACGCACTTCACGCCAGTGTCGCGCTGGTTGATGATGGCATCCAGCGCGATCGCGGTCTTTCCGGTCTGGCGGTCGCCGATGATCAACTCGCGCTGTCCCCGGCCGATGGGCGTCATGGAGTCGATAGCCTTGATCCCCGTATGGAGGGGCTCGAAGACCGGCTGGCGTTCAACCACACCAGGAGCTTTGACATCAATGCGGGCGGTGAGATCAGACTCGATCGGGCCGAGATCATCCAGCGGCTCACCCAGGGGGTTCACCACACGGCCGAAGAGAGCCTCGCCCACTTTCGTCTCGGCAATGCGCCCCGTAGCCTGCACGCGGGCGCCTTCTTCAATGCCGACGTCCGGTCCGAGCAGAATGCAGCCGACATTATCCTCCTCGAGGTTCAGGGCGATGCCCATCACCCCGCCGGGGAACTCAACCAGTTCGGAGACCATGACGTCATCCAGCCCGTAGACGCGGGCGATACCGTCCCCGACCTGCAGGACAATGCCCACCCGCTCCATGCTGAGCCGGGACTGATAGCGTTCGATCTCCTCACGGAGTACCGCTGAGACTTCCTCTGCGCGCAGAGGCAACTGGAATCACCTCGGGACAATCAGGCGGATGCGGGCGGTCAGTCACCCGATGCGAGCGCCGGTTTCGCTGACACTTGCTCGGCTAATCGGGTCAAGTGCCCCGCGAGGGAGCCGTCGATCAGGCGGCCAGCCATGCGGATGCGCGCGCCACCAATCACCTCAGGTATCAGGTGGTACTCGGTAACCACCGGGGCGCGAACAAGTCGGGACAGGGCAAGTTCGAGCCGCTCCTTCTGCGCGCTGTCGGGCTCCCAGGCCACTTCCACGTGAGCCCGGACAACGCCGCGCGCAGCGTCCGTAAGGGCGGCGAAGGCGTCTGCGGCCCCCTTGAGAACCTCGGTGCGTTTCTTCTCGAGCAGCACCGAAATGAGGCCCCGCACGATCTCGCTGGGCGGATTCCCGGCGATGCGCTCGAGAATCTCGGTCTTCTCTTTCGGCGTGATTTCTGGGTGACGAAGCACTCCCTGTAGCCGCGGGTCGCTGTTGATCGCCAGCTGGAGCCGGGCTAGTTCCTCGCCCACCATCTCCACCTGTGCGCTCTTGACGGACAGATCATAGACCGCCGCGATGTAGCGCCGGATGAGGGTGTGGTCAATCATCAGCCGTCACGCTGCTCGGCAGCCAGGCGCTCCACATCGGCGATAAACTCGTCGATGAGTGCGCGGTGCCGCTGTTCATTGAGGGCCTGGCGAAGCACGGACCGGCACATGCGGACCGAGGTCTCGCAGACCTGGTCGCGCAGTTCCGTGGCCGCTTGCTGGCGGTCGCGGTCGATGGCGGCCCGAGCGGTGCGCTCTGCGTCCCGGGACTGCTCGCGGGCCATGCGCACCATTTCCTCAGCCTTGCTCTGGGCCTCGCGCGCGAGTTCCGCGGCGCTCTCCTCGGCTTGCCGAACCAGGCCCTCGCGCTGCGAACGAATGTCCTCCAGTTCGCGAGCAGCGGCCTCGCGGCTCTCCTCGGCAGCATCAAGATCGCTTGCGATCTTGCGCTTGCGCTGCTCGATGAAAGCCCCGATGGGCTGGAACATGATTCGGCGCATGAGCCAAAGCAGGATGACAAAGCCGGTGATATTGACCACCAGCACGCCCGGCTCTATGCCCAGGTCATGCAGTATGGATGCCATGGTTTAGACACCAGCCATCAGGACATCGGGATGGCCCGGCAGCTCGCCCGGGCCGAACCGTCACGCGGGTCTGACTAGTTGCCGCCCATTGCCTGCACAACGTCCATGACCGCCGGAAGCTTGCCATAGAGCATGAAGAAAATGAGCAACGCGTAGATGACAAGGGATTCGATGAGCGACAGGGACAGAATCAGGGCGAAGCGGATGTCGCCGGCTGCGTCGGGCTGGCGCGAAATGCCTTCCATCGCCGCGGCCGCGGCCCTTCCCTGCGCCAGACCGGCGCCGATGACTGCGATCGGCAGTCCGAGCCCGACAGCGAGAGCCAGTGCTGCACCGTAGATCATTTGAGGCCTCCCTCAGTGTCTTTGCCGGGCGCGGGCCCGGTGCTGTGGATATCAGATTCACCGGACCGCGGTCAGGCCGCCTCCGGACTGTGCTCGTGACCGTGGGCATCGCCATGGTCGTCGCCGTGCCCCGCTGTCGCACCGGCGATGTACGCCGCCGATAGCATCATGAACACCAGCGCCTGTACGAAGCTCACGAAGATATGGAACAACACCATCGGGAAATGCAGCGGAATCGGGATGTAGATCTTCGCGTAAATCGCAGCCGCCATCAGCAAGAGTTGGGCGATAATCACATCTTCCCCGAAAATGTTGCCGAAAAGTCGCACGGCCAGGGACAGCGGCCGTGCGAGCTCACCGATCACGTGAATCGGGATATTCAAGAGAAACAGGGCCTTCGGCTCGCCCACGAAATGCATCAGATACCTGATTCCCTGGCTCTTGAAACCGCAATACTGCACGTAGACGATTGTTGTCAGAGACAGGGCGAAGGTCATGTTCAGCGACGCTGTGGGCGAAAGAAACCCGGGGACCACGCCCAGAAGATTGAGGGCCGTGATGTAGATAAAGAGCGTCCCCAGGAAGGGCGCGTACTTCGCGCCGCCGGGCCCGATGACATCCTCGCAGAAGCCCACGAAGCTCTCATAGGCCCATTCCCAGAAAATCTGGCCGCCGCTTGTCGGGCGAAGGCGCAGGTTCCGCGTGCCCACCCGGACGAAGATGACCACACAGAGAAGAACCATCAGAGCCGTGATGGAATTCGCATCCAGGATATGCCTGAGCGATTCCGGCTCCAGGTGAACGATCGCGTTGATCCACGTACCCGGGTGTTCATGCATACGAGTTCATTATTGCGCAGGTGTCGCCAATCTTTAGCGATCGGCGCGATCTAGCCCCGTCCGGTGTCGCGTGTACGCCTTGAGCCTGCGATCTCCCCGGCCAGCGCTACGAGCATCAGGACAACCATCGGCAGCGTATACCCCGCCGCCAGAACCGGCAGGGCCGCCTCACTCAGCTGCGTCGCGCCCCAGAAGGCCAGTCCGGCAATGAGGAGCTTGGCGACGTACAGTGCGGTCGCCCGCACCTTGCGCCAGCGCGATGCAACACCGGGTCGCGAGCGCTGAACGGTTCGGGCCGTGATGCCGATGAACGCGACACCGAGTGCGGCACCCACGAGAAGCATGGCCGGAGCGTAGGGGTCGAAGCGGACGATGAGCGCGGCGACCACGGCGAGGGCGGCGGTTATCTGGCAGGTGCGCTTCAGGATGTGCCGCGTCCGGGCTTCGTCCAAAGCCCGTCACCCCTTCTGGATGGCCCGGAGCAGTTCGCGGAATCCGGCGATTGCACCCAGCAAAAAACCGACCACAGTGAAGGCCGGCTCTGCATCGAATCGTCTGTCCAGCCACATCCCCGCGCCGGTTCCGATGGCGATGCAAAAGGCGAGCGTCAAACCGACAACGCTCATCTTCAGCGCGTCTGCCCAAGCCCGCCGATCGCCCGTCACGAAGACCACCGCCACAGAGCCGGAGTGTAAATGTGGCCAAATCGGTTGTCAAGGCCGGCGCCGCGCGGTCAATATACTGATTATAACCAATTGGCTCCTGTGAACGCGGCGAGTGTACTCCTCGGGATGCCGATTGTCAAGGTTGAAAAGAGTGCATCATTGTAATAACATAATGACCGCGCTCGGACTGATTTCCCGGGTGCCCGGGGAACTTCCCGAATTATGGCGGATCTTACGTGAACTCTGAAGGGGCTGCGCACCCGCGCCGCACCAATGCTATGGCCGAGATAAGCCTCCACAAGCTGCCTCCGGGCGAAAATACCCCGCTTTATGCCCAGATCATGGGCATACTCGAGCAGGAGATCCGCTCGGGCCGTCTCAAGCCGGGCGACCAACTCCCGACCCAGGAGGCCCTTGCACAGCATTTCGAGGTCAGCCTGGCGCCGGTAAAGCAGGCTCTGCGAGAGCTTGAGGAGCGCGGGGTCATTGCCACACGCCAGGGACGGGGGACGTACATCCTTGATGCGACTCCTCTCAGCGAGGAGATCATCGACGCCAACCGAATCCCCAACTTCACGCGGGACATGACCGAGATGGGCCGCGAACCCTCATCGCGGGTCCTATCCATCGAGGAGGCGGCAGCCCGCGACGAGCCCCAGGCAGCCTCCGAGCTCAAGCTCCATGCCCGCGAGAAGCTGGTCCGGATCGAGCGCGTCAGACTCGCGGACGGCAAGCCGCTTTGTCTCCAGACCTGCTTCTTCCCGCACAGCCGTGTCACGGGAATTGTTGAGCGCGGGCTAAGAGACGGGGAGTCGTTGACGTCAGTGCTTCAGGGGGAGTACGGTATCACCATCGCGGTTGCACGTCAGACCATCTCGGCGACCGCGGCGACAGATCGCGATGCCCGGGAGCTCCAAATCACCCCCGGCGCGCCAATGCTCCTGGTGGAAAGAACGTCCTTCCTGAGCACCAGCGAACCCGTGGAGTTCCTGGTGGACCGGCGCGTACCTGACTTCAGCTTTATGGTTTGGCTCAGGCGCAAGTAGGATAACAATAAACTGGTACCCTTGGCGGAGTGAGGAATCGCTGGAGCTGTGGCCGGGGCCTGACTCACTCCGCGTCTTCGCCATTGCTCAAGGCCCCCGAACGAGATGCGCAACATACTGGTGGGTTACGACGGCTCCCGGGGTTCTGCAACCGCGCTACGGCAGACTGTCCCTCTCGCCGAGGCCTTGCGGGCGCGTGTGCGCATTCTGCAGGCAGTGGAACCCGCGACTCCCCAGGACATGGTGCGCGTGGACGAAGGACCCGACCCGGTAACCGTGGTGGATCGGATCGAGGCCATGCGGTCACGTGAGGAAGTCGACGAGAGCCCCCTGCCCTCCGACGCCGACATGGACGCAGCCGTGCGCATCGTGGAGAACGCCGGCGTGGCCTGCTCCTGGCAGACACGCCACGGAATGGCCACGCGCGTGCTTCCCGAACAATCCATCGCTATGGACATGCTGGTCCTCGGCAGGCGCGGCACATTGCGGCGCAGCGCGGTTGGGCGCACCGCGGCAAGCATCATCTACCACCCGACCGTCCCCACGCTCCTTTGTCAGGATGATCCGCTGCCCGTTCACCGACTTCTGCTGATTTACGAGCCCACGCCTTCCGGAGGCCGCGCCCTGCGAGTGGCCGGCGAGCTCGCCTCGGAGCTGAACGTCACCCTGGATGTTGCCGTCCCGGACACCGACCGCAGGCGCGGTGAAGAGAACCTCGCCTACGTGAGCAGCGCCCTGCGGGCCTACCACGTGGAAGGCGAGCGCGTGCGTTTCAACGGCGCCCTGCCTGAAGCGGTCTCCGAGATGGCTCTCGAGATGGGTAGTTCCATGGTGGTCCTGGGTGACGGTCACAGTTGCCTGTGGCCCTGGAGCAAACCCGCCAACATCCGCGCAGCCGTGCAGGTCCCCGGTGCGCTGTCCCTCGTGGTGCCCTGATCCGGTCAGTCTAGTCTGCGCCCTCTTTCCAGGAGCATTGGTCTCCTGGAATGCGTGTCGCCTGAGGCCGACTTCGCGTTCAGCGTGCCCTTCGCCCTGAGCCGTTGCGGACGGATCCATCCGGAGCCTGACGACACAGGGCAAGGCCCCATTACCACCGTCCCCGCACGCCTGCCACACACTAGGCAGGCACCCATCCCACAAGATCGATGGTCCTACCCCTCTTTCTCCCAAGCTTGACAGCCGTGCCCACTTTCTGTATGTTCTAGGTAGCACGATTCTCACAGATGTGCTACTGGAGGATTCCCCTTGAGGTCAGCCGGCTTCACCCTTATTGAGCTCCTGGTCGTGATCGCGATCATCGCCATCCTCGCGGCTATCCTGTTTCCGGTCTTCGCACGGGCTCGGGAGAAGGCAAGGCAGATCAGTTGTCTGAGCAATATGAAACAGATGGGCGTATCATTCTTCATGTACAACGCGGACTATGATGAGACGTACGTCATCAACCCCGAGTGGAAGAGCCGCCTGCAGCCCTACATCAAGAACACTCAGATCAACATCTGTCCCAGTCGCAAGGACCTGCCCTGGTACTACGGCCAGGGCTTCAACATCGGCGTTCCCGCATTCATAGGCGCCTATGTCCCCGGTTTTTTGGGAATGCCGGAGTCGGCAATACAGTCGCCGAGCAACAAGATACTGGTGGTTGAGTGGGACCGCTGCAATGCGGGGCCTCCGTCTGGCCCAACGGGCCTGTTTGCCGGCGGCGCCACCTGTTTCTGGGCGTGCACGATCATCCACAACGGCGGCTCTAATGTGCTCTTTGGCGACGGACACGCCAAGTGGATGCAGCCCCAGCAATATCATTCCAACATGGTCAAGGAGGACGGCGCAGGCAACCCCACTCCGGCGGGTGTGACGGCGGTGCCTGAATCCGTCTGGCGAAGCTACTGGGATACGAGCTATGCAGTCAACTGAACCCCCTGACCGGAAGGACGCGGATGCACTCTCCGTCGGCGAGCGGCTCCTGGACGCGCGGGACCTGGCGTTGGGGGGTCTGTTCGGGGCGCTGGGCATCGTTGTGCCCATAGCCTTCCACGCGCTTGGGCCGGGCATGGGACCCATCTGGCTTCCCATGTATCTGCCCTTGCTGGCGCTGGGGCTGCTGGCATCTTGGCGCACAGCCCTCATCGTCGGCCTCATAACCCCCATCCTGTCGTCTGTCCTGACCGGGATGCCGCCTATCGCGCCGGTAGCCCCGCTTATGGCCTTTGAACTCGGCGCCCTGGCCACCTCGGCGAGTCTGTGCCGTCAGGCCGGAATGAGCATACCTGTTGCGACCGTAGTCGCAATCATCGCCACGCGAGTGGTCGGCACCCTGGCGCTGGTCACCATCGGCCGCGCAATGGGCATGGAGCAGTCCGTGCCGGCCTATGCGATCCTGGGCCTCGCCGTGGCATGGCCCGGCATCCTGCTGCAGTTGACAGTGGTTCCCGCGGCCGCCTATGCTATTGAACGGACAAGCATCATAGGTCCGCGGTGGAAGAGGAACCCAAAGTGAGCGAGCACACTCACGAACATTCTTTGCACAGCAGTGTCGATGAAATCGCCATCTTGCGAGCTTTCCACGGCCACCTCGGCCCCTATGTGTTTGCCGGGATGCGAATGGGCAAATACGCGGTCGCCCGTTTGAAGGCGGACCCGCACTTCGGGGTCGAGGCCGATGTCTTCTGCCCCGATGCCCCCCCTCCCTCGTGCGCAATCGACGGCATTCAGTTCTCTACAGGCTGCACAATGGGCAAGCGGAACATCCGGCATCATGTTGCCGAAGGCGTTGCCGCTCGGTTCGTCAATCGCAAGTCCGGCGAAACCATCTGTGTCCGGTTGCGCCCTGCCGCTCTGGCGCTTGCGGTGGAGGAAATGCGCCTGCACAATGATGAGGCGGGCGCTCGGGTCATTGAACGCATGTCCGATGAGGAACTCCTGGAGGAGCTCGCCGACCTGTGATGGCCGTTTGGAAACTATCGCCATCCCTCCTCGTCGGCCTGCTGTGCGTTGCCCTTCTCGGAGCGTGTCTGGCCAGTCCCAGTCATCCCCAGGGTCTGTGCACCATGGGTCTTCTGGCGGCGTGCGCCTTGGTGTGGTCGCGCGCCAGGCTGCGGGAAGTTCTCGTCAGTGCGCTACCGCTCATCAGCTTCGGCTTGTTCGCGCTGCTCCTGCTGTTTCTCGCTCCAGTCGGCGACGGTGTCCGGACCGTTCCGGTTCCCCTCCTTCAGCGCTCAGTGTCCGCTCAGGCGCTGCAGTTCCTCGGCGCGATCTGGACCAAGTCAGTCCTGGTGGTGGCGTTCACACTTTCCTTCGCCCGAAAACTGTCCGAACGCGACCTCCTGGAGGGCTTGCTGGGACTCCGGGTCCCGCACCGGATCACAGCCTTGTGCACCTTGATGTTGCGCAGTGTCAAGTCGGTGCGGGGTGAGATCCTGCGGATCATTCGCGCCCAGAAGTCCCGGGGAATGCCGCGCGGGCTGCGAGCTGTGCGAGTCGCCGCCGCCATCGTGCAAGTGCTACTCATACGTCTCGGGCGCCGAGCCGAGTTGCAGGCTCTTGCATTGGTTTCCCGCGGCTACCGGGGGCAGTTAGGTCTGCTGGATGTCCGCGCGGTCTCCCCGTTGCAGGCCGTGGCCCTTGTCGCCGGGGCGGTGATAGTCACGTGGGTGACGACCTGGTAGCCATCGAACTCCGCGACGTCTCCTTCGCTTACCCCGACGGTTCGCCGGCACTCGAACAAGTCTCCCTGCGGGTGCCGATCGGAGGCCGTCTTGCGCTCATCGGCCCCAATGGAGCCGGCAAGTCCACTCTCCTTCTCCACCTCAACGGGCTCCTGCGAGGCACAGGGAATGTCACGGTGCTGGGCATGCCCGCCCGCGAGCCCTATCTGAGCGCCATCCGTCGCCGCGTGGGTCTGCTTTTCCAGAACCCCGACGATCAACTCTTTATGCCCACAGTGTTTGACGAAGTTGCCTACGCTGCAATCAACGCCCAATACCCGCCGGACGAGGTCCGCCGGAGAGTGGCAAAGGCCCTGGCCACTGTGGGGATGACCGATTTCGAAGGGAAGCACCCCGCAAACCTGAGTGTTGGCCAGAAGAAACGAGTCGCGCTGGCGTCGGTCCTGGTCACGGACGCAGAGATACTCGCCCTGGACGAGCCGTCGGCCGGCCTCGACCCCGGAGGCCGCGAGGACCTGATGGCGCTCCTAAGCTGCCTTGACTGCACCCTCGTTGTGGCCACTCATGACCTCGGTCTCGCGGAAAAGGTCTGCGACAGCGCGGCGGCTATCAAAGCCGGGCGGGTCTTGTGCACGGGCAGCGTCTCGGAGATTGCTCGATATCCGGGCCTGTTTCGATAATGCCCGAAGGAGGCATCCCCGGCACCGAGGGCGAATTGCTCCTTCATGACCGCCAGCGAACGGCGTGACCTGCGAAATGGTCTCCTGTTCATCTCCCCATGGATCGTGGGCTTCCTCGTATTCATGCTGGGCCCCATCCTGTTCTCTCTGTACGCCAGCTTCTGCGAATACTCTGTCCTGCGCCCGCCGGAATGGATCGGTGCTGCCAATTACTCCGAGCTTCTCACTGACGAAGTCTTCCGCCAGGCAATCGGCAACACGCTGATCTTCGCCGCCTTCAGCATCCCACTGGGGCTCGTCGTTTCCCTGGCGTTAGCTATCCTCCTCAACAGCGGCGTCAGGGGGCTCACGGTATTCCGCACCATCTTCTTTCTGCCCTCGCTGGTACCCATGGTGGCTCTGGCCATCATCTGGCTGTGGCTGTTCAATGGTGAGCACGGAGTTCTCAACTATGTGCTCAAAGCGGTTTTCGGTGCGTTGGGCCTCAAGCTCACGCCGCCCGGGTGGCTGTCGGACCCGGCGTGGTCCAAGCCCGCGCTGGTGATGATGAGCACCTGGACCGTGGGCCACGCAGTGGTCATTTACCTCGCGAACCTGCAGGACGTGCCGGAGCAACTTTACGAGGCGGCGGAGATCGACGGCGCGACCTACCTGCAGAAGCTGCGCCACGTGACCCTGCCCATGATCTCCCCTGTGATCCTGTTCAACCTGATCATGGGGATTATCGGCACACTCCAGACCTTCGCGGTGCCGTATGTGATCTCCCCACGCGGCGCCCCCGCGAGGTCCATCTATTTCGTGGCCATGTATCTTTATGACAACGCCTTCCCCTACCTGCGCATGGGCTATGCCTGCGCGATCGCCTGGATCCTCTTCGTCATTATCCTGGTTCTGACGCTGCTGGCGTTGCGGCTCTCCGCGCGGCGCGTGTATTACGGCGGCAGCTGACGATTAGGAGACGACCGGCGGGCGAGACCCACGCACCACCCGTTCTTGCCGAGACGACCCTGCCGGGGTGATGCTGCCGCTGGTCCTACGCCTTCTGCGCCATCGCCACCATTGACTTCAGACTTCCCAGCGTCTATCATCTGCGCGCTGTTTCCAGTGGATGTGCGCGCGCAAGGTGACCATCACCGAAACCCGCAACGTCGCGGCCAAAGGTCGCGGCGTTTGATTTGTGCCTGGAGTTGGGATGCTGTGAAGATCGGAATCATTGGCCCACAAGGGTCCGGCAAGAGTGCAGTACTCAGCTGTCTGACCGGAACCGACGGAAGCGTGAATATCGGCGTGGTCGGTGTCCCCGACCCGCGCCTCGAGGTGTTGTCGGGGATGTACAAGCCCCGCAAGACCACACAAGCAGACATCACTTTTGCCGAGATCGGCTGCGCGTCCGCGAGTAAGCTGTCGGCTATCACCGGCGCCCTGTCCCAGACCGACGCGCTCGCGGTGGTCACCGGGGGGTTCGCCCATGGGACTCGCGCAGCAGACCTGGACAGCTTCCTGCTTGACCTGCTCCTCGCAGACATGAGCGTGGTGGAGAACCGGTTGGCAAGAATCGAAGAGGACAGGCAGCGGGGTAAGAAGGAATCGCAGGCCGAGAAGCCCCTGATGGAGCGGCTGCAGAAGGCTCTCGCTGATGGTGTGCGTCTTGAGAACGTGGAGGTCAATGCCGACGAGGAGAAAGCACTGCGCGCTTATCAGTTCGTGACCCGCAAACCCACCCTGGTGGTGGCGAATGTTGCCGAGGGGGACCTGGGCAACGGAGTGGCTTCCGGCATCGCGGAGACCGCCCGCCAGCATGGCCTGCGGAGTCTGGAACTGTGCGCGCCGCTTGAGGGCGAGATCGCCCGGCTCACCGAGGAGGACCGCGCCGCGTTTCTCGCGGACTATGGGCTGGACGCTCCCGCGCGCGACCGGTTCATCCGGGCCGCGTACGAACTGACCGACCTGATTAGCTTCTTCACCGTGGGGCCGGATGAGTGCAAGGCGTGGAGCATCCGCCGGGGCACACTGGCTCCCCGGGCTGCCGGCGCGATCCACAGCGACATCGAACGCGGGTTCATCCGGGCCGAAGTGGTGGCGTATGAGGACCTGGTCGCCAGTGGATCGCTGCAAGAGTGCCGTGCGCGGGGTCAGGTGCGGCTCGAGGGCAAGACTTACGAGGTGCGCGACGGTGATGTGATCGACTTCCGTTTCGCGGTGTAATGCGGAAGTTGCGACGCATCAGGGCCGGAGTCCATCGCCTCCGGCCCTGTTGATCCTCGCGAGCGGATGCCGGCTACTTGCCGATCAGGAGCAGGTCCAGGAAACGCATGGCGTCGTTGGGGTCGATGGTCCCGTTACCGTCCAGGTCGCAGTTCGCGTTGGTAGCCCCGCCTTGCTGGCAGGTCTTCCACGAGCCCACGAAAAGCGCCTGGTCCTTCTGGTCAATCTTCCCGTCATGGTTCACGTCGGCGCTGGCAAGCAACGTGACTGCCTTGACGGCGTCAATGCGGGTGAGCAGCTGGGACGGCCAGACCTTCACCAGCGTCTCGATCTTACTGTTGGCCGTGGCGCTGGAAAGCGGCGTGACCTCAACGCGAAGATCCTTGTACTCCTCCGGCTTGATCAGGCCGAGACTTGCCCCACCTTGGGCAGTCGCGTCCGCCGTGATGTCGTTGCCGCCCGTCAGCGCATCGTAGTACCGGACGCGCCATCTCGAGTTACCGGCGGAACCGAATGCGAAGAAGGTATCCTGCGTCGCGCCGCGGTTGAGCACCCGCACGATGTAGACGCTGGTCGCGCCGGGCATCGCCGGGCCGTAAGCGGTCTGCCCAGAGCCGTCCTCACCATACTCCTTGGTGCCCACGAAGCCTCCGCCCGCCGGGCCCTGGATCAACGCGTCAGGCTTGGCATCGGGCGGCGGGGCCTTGAGCTTCACCACAACCGCCTGCCACATCTGCAGGCCGGCGAAGCGCCCCATCCAGTTCATCGTCCACGTGTGGCCTTTGTCATTGTCCCAGGTTGTGCGGATGTAACAGGTCTGCTGTCCCCCGGAGGTGTTGTATCCGTAGCCCACGAACACATGCTCGCCACACATGAGCATGACCGGGCGACCCGCGTTGATTTCGCCGCAAAAGTCGGAGAAGCGGAAACCCTGGATCTGCGGGCGGCCGAAGGCGTCCACAAACTGGTCGGATGTGGTCAGTTGGACGTAGAGCTCCTGGGCCTCGTAACCTTTGTCCTCAACGAAATCCAGCATGCCCGATGCGCCGTCGTGCTGGTAGTTGTTCGGGAACACGTTGCGCATGGCTCTCACGTACGAGGCCGTCATGGGTGTTGCGTCCGAAAACTGATAGAAGACGGTGACACCGTCGCGATTCCCCTCGGTGATCCCGGCACCGGTAGCGACGTTGTCGAAGCGGCTGGTCCACATGAAGTCGCCGGTGCAGTCGAAGGGTGAATGGGGCGTCCAGGGAGGGATGTTATCAAGGCACGGGTCTCGCGAGGAGTTCGCGCCGGACCACCAGTCATCCACGTGGCCTTTGCTGGTGCGCCCGCCGACACCTTTGTGCGAGGCGGCAAGAGGAGATTCGCCGTAGGTGGGGTCGGCCATAGTGTCGGGCCAGACTTCCTCATTGTACAGAGGGCATTTGCCGTCGTTCTCCTTGCCGGTGAACATCTTCGAGTAGCCCTTGTAATCGTAGTACCCGAAGAGGATGGCTGCCGCGGTATTGGCGCATCCGTAACACCAGGTCCAGGAGGGCACGTTCTGCAGCAGCACCGGAGTGCCCGCTGCGCTGGTTACGGGCACCGGCGGCATGACCGACGGCGGCCTGCCACCCATTACAGCTATGCTCAGGTTCGTGCCAGGAACCTCGGTGATTGTTGGCAGCGCCGGCCCGGCATCCTGACAGAGCGCAGAACCAAATGAAGCCAGTAACGTCACGGCAAGGGAGAACGCATACGCTGCGCGAACCTGGAGGGCCATAGCCAGACCGCCTCTCTGAAGAGTGCGCGGGTGCGGGGCTGCGAGCACAGCGGTTGGGGGGATCTACCGGGCGCCCCCCGGGGGATCAGCAATAGTGTAACAGAACCCGAGTTTATCAACAATAGCGGCAAATCTTGAACGGAAGAGCACATCCATGATCGAGTTGACAATCATTGGGAGAGATGGGAGCGCCTGCGCGGGCGATGGCCCCGTCACAGATGCGCCGGCAGAAGTGCTGGAGGCATTCCGCAACATGTATGAGCAAGTGGGTTATACTCCGCCCTGGGTGGGCTATGTCGCGCGAGAGGCCGGCAACAGTGTGGGCACCTGCGCCTTCAAGGGCCCACCGGCAGATGGGAGGGTGGAGATCGCGTACTTCACCTTCCCTCAATACGAGGGTCGCGGCGTCGCGACGCGAATGGCATCCACCCTCGTCAATATCGCGCGGGAGGCAGACCCGACGCTGACCATCACTGCGAGGACGCTCCCCGAGCAGAACGCCTCCACGAGGGTGCTGTCGAAGCTCGGATTCATGCTGGCCGGGACGGTGGAGGACCCGGAGGATGGCAGCGTCTGGGAATGGGTGCTGCAGAACGGCGGCTAGTCGCTGCCTCAGCATGGATTCGCGGAGGAGAGAGGCATGGAAATCAAGTCCGCAAAGCCCGCCGGGACCTGCACCATGTGCAACACGAGCTGGCCCGATCTCGCGAGCCTCGTGACCGATCCCGACCTCGAGGTTGTCGGCTATCAGGCCCGCTTCGACCGCCCGCACGAGGGCCTCGTGCTTGTAACACATATGCTCGAGCACTGCAGGACTACCCTTGCCATCAGCGTGGCAGATCTGCGGCCTTTGTACTTTGGGCCGGTCTATAGCGAGCGCATGACCGGTTCCAGCGACTGCCCCGGGTTGTGCCTGCTGCAGAATCGGCTGGAGGAGTGCGAAGCTCAGTGTGACATGGCCTGGGTGCGCCGGGTGATTCAGTTCATGCGCAGGCATGAGCTTCCCCCGGAATGGCCCGGACATGACTGAAACTGGGATGCGGCCTCGACTACTTCGGCCGCTGGAAGACGAGAATGTACTGGTGGTGGATGTTGGAAACGAACTGGTTGGGTACACCGAAGGGATAGAGGTTCTTATTGTCCTGGGCCAGGATAGTCACGCCGCGCAACGGGATTCCCACCGCCTCAATGCGCTCTGCTAGATGCGCGTGGTACAGGTAGAAGCGGGAACCGTGGCGAAAATCCGAGACCACGACGGCCATGTAGCGACCGGCTCGCAGCACCCGACCACATTCGGCGAACACGGCCGTGAGCAGCGCCAGGAACTCTTCATAGTCCTCCACATTCCCCAGGTCCCTCTTGTCCTGGCTGTACTGTGTCGGCAGGCCCTTTGCCTCACGCTCGGCCTGCACCTTCAACCCCGCCTTCTTGGTCAGGATGCTCCAGTACGGTGGACTGGTGACCACGAAATCCACGCTCTCACCGGGCATCTGCTTCAGCATCTCCAGCGCATCACCGACCAGGACTTCCTGGCGCGCAGATGTCAGGAGCCCGCCTGACGTCTCCTGCTCAATGCGCCTGCGGGCAATGTCCGCCCATTGCTCGGACAACTCGATACCCACGCCGGAGCGTTCACAGTTCGCACAGGCAATCAGCGTCGATCCGCTTCCGACGAAGGGGTCCAGCACGCGCTCTTCCGTCTTCGTGAAGAACCGGATCAGGCGCTCCACATCGAGCTCGCTGAAAGTAGCCGGGTGCAGAGCCTTGAGCTTGCTGCGCGGAGGGGTCCTGCTGAACACGAAGCTGTCGTCGAGTTGCGAAAGTATCTCCTCGGCATCCTGTGGGTCGCGCGAGTGCAGGAGCCAATCCACGAAGTCCGACAGAGCGCTTGCCGCGGGTTCGGGCATTCCGGAGGCCCGTGACATCCAGAAGCTCTTGGTCTCTCGCAGCCAGTCGCGGTTGGTCAGGTCATTGAGCTTGTTGCTGGGGCTGGCCTGGTCACTCAACGGGCGGGCCTCCTGTGCTTGCTGCCGTCGTCGCTGATTCCTGGGTCTGACGCATGAGATCGATGGCAATGTGGCTGCTTCCCGCCTGCATCGTGATGCGCACGGTGCGCAGGTCAGGGACCGGACTCACAGTGATCAGCAGCGCCTTCCCGGTCGGCCCGGCGCTGATCTTCTGGGGAGACTCGGGATAGCGGCGGCGATAGAACGTGACCACGTCGTCGAAGGAATCATGGGAGATAAGCTTCGCCGCCACCAGTCGCCCGTTTGAGGTCTTGATGTTCGTGCTGCCGTCGTGTTTCGCGCCCGGGTAAACCGCAAGGTCCAAGGGCTTCAGGTCCACGTCACCTTTGAGATCCTTGCCGGTGCGCACCGGCCCGACCGGTGTGGAGGGCTTGTGCGCCTGTGTCTCGCTCCCCTCAGTACCCGACCTGACGTCCTCGCTGTCCCGGGCGGGCTCCGCGGACTTGCCGGGAACTCTTGCGGGTGCCGGCCCGGGAGCCGACACCGCAGGTGCCTGCGGAGCCGAAGCAGGCGGCGTCTTCCGCGCGCAACCTGCGAAGATGCAGATGCACGCACACAGGACAAGGGCAGATCGGACCGTCATCTCGCGGCAGCGTCCTCGTTGAGACATCGTGTGGGATTGCTTGGCGTGCCGATGTTACCACAGGTGCCGGGGTCGGGCAACCGGCATGACCCGCGGTGCTGTGGGATGCGTGCCGGCCTCGCTTGTGTCCGGCGTCCGGTGCCCCCGGTGTCGGGGCCGTGCCGTGTGCTGTCAGGCGCCGGAAGGGCGGTCGGACCCGGTCCGCGGGGAAGGGCCTGTCGCCACCCTTCGGAGGCTCACGGCGTATCGGGGGCGGCAATCGGGATGCTTCCGCCCCCGGCCAAAGGCCATCGCCCGCTCCGCGTGCCGTGCGGCAACGGCTCAGGGCGAGGGGCACGCTGAACGCGAAGTCGGCCCCAGCCGGCAGGCGTGCCACAGAACCGTTGCTCCTGGGACAACCGTGAGCCAGTTTTGCCAAAGCCCGCGCAGCGTGCTATCATGCGCCCAGTTCAAGCGCAGCTTCCCTATGGCTGCGTTCATGTCTGAAGGGAGCCTGTCGCATGTCGTCACAGCGATCCAACGGCCGCCTGCATGTCGCCGTGTTGTTTGGTGGCCGGTCCGGAGAACACGAAGTGTCTGTTGCCTCCGCGAGGTCAGTTGTCAGCAATCTTGATCCCGAGAAATACGAGGTCACCCTCATCGGAATCACCAAGACAGGGCAGTGGGTCTTGCCCGAGGACAGTCAGCGGGCACTCACTGAAGGTCCGGGAAGCGTCGCGGCGCTTCCGGTCCACGCTCTCGCCGACTACGGCGCAGGCATTGTGCGCCCGGGTGAAAACGGCCTCACTCGACTGAACCAGGTGGACGTGGTCTTCCCCGTGCTGCACGGCACGTACGGGGAGGACGGCACCGTTCAGGGGCTACTGGAGCTGGCCGGTCTGCCCTATGTCGGGGCGGGCGTCCTGGGCAGCGCAGCGGGAATGGATAAGGTCATCATGAAGACCCTGTTCCGCGCCGAAGGACTGCAGAGCGCCGACGCTGTTCATTTCAAGCGCCGCGACTGGCAGGCTGACCGGCAGGGCATCCTGGCAAAAATAGCGGACGAAATCGGATTCCCGTGTTTCGTGAAGCCTGCGAACCTTGGCTCCAGCGTGGGCATCAGCAAAGCAAAGACGCCGGAAGATCTGGAGCCGGCAATCGATCTTGCGGCCGAGTTCGATCTGAAGGTGCTGGTGGAACAGTCGGTAGAGAACGCCCGCGAAATCGAGTGCAGCGTCCTGGGCAATGACGAGCCGCGCGCTTCGGTGCTCGGGGAAATCATTCCTTCTCGCGAGTTCTATTCATACGAAGCGAAATACGTGGATGACGCGTCAGGGCAGATCATCCCGGCTGACCTGCCAAAGGACGTGACCGAGGAGATTCGCGACATGGCCGTGCGCGCCTTCAAGGCTGTGGACTGCGCGGGCCTGGCGCGCGTCGACTTCCTCGTGCGCCGCGACGACAATGAGGTCTACATCTCCGAGATCAACACTATCCCCGGCTTCACCCAGATCTCCATGTACCCGAAGCTCTGGGAGGCGTCCGGCCTGCCGTACCCGAAACTCCTGGACGAATTGATTCGTCTGGCGCTGGAGCGACACGCGGAGCGAGCCAGCCTTCGGACGAGTTACTCTACGGGGTAGACCGACCCTCTCGGTCGGCACCTGTTTCGCAAGGTCGGCGGATCGGGTCCAGGCACCGAGTTCGGAAGAGGCTCGAACTCGGATGCCGGTCCCCCGCAGACGGCGCGCGGCGCCCTGCCTGCCCGCTCGTCCGGAGGACGTCCGGCCGAAGGCCCTTAGCCCCGTGCTTCAGCGCGGGACCAAACCTCAGGCCAGGACTTCCTCGATGAACACCTCGCGGCCCTCGGCCAGGGAACGCTCCCCGGCTTCCAGAACCGCGATGACCTCCACGATTTCGTCCAGCGGAACCACGAACTTGCGGCCTTCGCGGATCATGTTCAGGAACTGCTCCAGGAGATAGATGTACAGGTCGGACAGGTCGGGCATCACCGATCGCCAGCCCCCGGTGCCGTACAGGTTGATCTGGTACCCCGCGCGCATGTACTCGCGTTCGGCTACCATGAGGATGAGATCGCGGCCGTTGGCGTACCGCACACGCACTACATTGCGCCCAGGCTGGCCCACGTTGTAGCTGCTCACCGCACCGGGCCCGAGCACTGCGTAGGCCGTCTCCAGCGCGTGAATGCCGTAGTAGACCAGGGCATTGCCGCAGATGGTCGTCGCGAGATTGATGTCTCCGAGGCTCGGAACTTCCGCGGCCAGATTGAGGATGTCCGGCACGAATCGCAACGAACTCGCGGACATGAGCGGAGCGCCGGTGCGCTTGGCCACATCCACGATCTCCTTGGCTCTCCTCGCGGTGAGGGCAATGGGCTTGTCGATGAAAGTCGGGATGCCCTTCTCCATCGCGGGGATCGCATAGTCCGCCTGCTTCGCGGACCCGTCATCCACAATGCAGACCGCGTCCACGTCTACCGTGCATTCCTCGGGCGTGTCGGTGACTTCGGGGATGGAGCAGACGTCGGCGAGCCTCTCGGCCCACTCACGATGCGGGTCCCAGACCTTTGTGACCTGCACACCCTCCATCTTGCGGCTGGCCGCGGCGAAGGTCCACTGATACTGCTTGGACTTCTCCGGGTCATAGCCGTTGAATGCACTGGCGAACGCCGTTCCGTGGAAGGACCCCGGGGTGCGGGGTGCGTCCATGTAACCGTAGGTTGCTGCGGATATGAGCCCAACCTTGATCATCCGAAAACCCTCCTGATTGCGGCCCGAAGGACCGCGTTGACGGCCGGAGGACTCTTGCCCGCGCTGCCGCGAAACACCTCCCTGCTCGGCGAGGAGGAACCCTCCGCTCCTCGCGGAAACACTCTGCGGGAGGTGTTCGATGAACTCGCATGAACGCGTGATGACTGCTCTGGACTTCGGCATTCCCGATCGGGTGCCCCGGTTCGACAGCTTCTGGCCCGAATGGATCCAGGCGTGGCGTCACCAACGGCCGGAACTCGGCGATGTCTCGCCGGAGGACCACTTCGGTGTGGATATCTACATCGCGGTGGGTGATGAGACCCTCTGCCCAAGCCGGGCGGAAATCATCGCTCAGACCGAGACCAGCCTGACCCGCCGCGACGGGTGGGGGCGCGTCATCCGCACCATCCCGGGCGGGTTCTTCTACGAGCAACTGGAGAGCGCCCTGAAAAGCCCCGGCGACCTGGATTCCCTGCCTATCGATCCGCCCGATCTGGAGTCGCGTTACGCCGAACTCGATGCCCGCATGTCCGAACTGAAACAGCGCTTCTGCGTTTTCGCGAAAGTCGGCGGCCCTTTCATCCGCTCCGGTTTTGTGCGGGGTGATGTTGCTTATCTGATGGACATGGCCGAGGACCCGGATTTCGCCGCAGAATTGACCATGCGCATCGCGGATCATCTCATCGCGATTGGCCTCGAGGAGCTGCGGCGCTGGGACCTGTACTCCTCGGGCGTCTGGATTTACGATGACATGGCCTCCAACTCCGGCCCCATGTTCTCGCCGCGCACTGCCGAGAAAGTGCTGGTTCCAGCGTGGGCGAAGATGGTCCGGGCGTTCAAGGACGCCGGTGCACGCAAGGTCATCCTGCACAGTGACGGCAATATCGGGCCTTTGCTGGACGTCTTCATCGACATCGGCTTCGACGGCATCAACCCGGTCGAACCCAAGGCCGGTCTGAACCCCCTGGAACTGCGCCGCAAGTACGGGAAGAAGCTTGCGCTACTGGGCGGCGTGTGCAATGCTTTCGTGCTGCCCCGGGGGTGCCCGGATGAACTGCGCGCCCACGTGCTCGAGGTGCTGTCCGCGGGAGTTGAGGGCGGTCTGGTTATCGGCACCCACAGCATCGGTCCGGACATCAGCATCGAGACCTATGAGCAATATGCTCATCTGCTGGATGAGCTCGCGACGTACCCCATGTCTCTACCCGTCTGAGGGCGCTTGAGCGACCCGTGCACGGAGAGTTCGAGTGAAAAGGAGTCCGCAATCATGAAAGTGGGTTTCGCCCGAGCCGACGTGACCCCGGCAATCGGTAAGGAAGTCCCCGGTAGTCTCTGCAAACGATTCAGCACAAGCTTCCACGATCCGCTTTACGCCTCCGCCATGGTCATCGAAGACGGCGCCAACCGAGTGGCGCTGGTGGGTCTGGACAACCTTTCTGTGCGGGCATCGGTGGTGAAGGCCGCGCGGGAGATCATCGAGGCGAAGACGGGAATCCCCGGCGGGAACGTGATGGTCGGCTGTTCGCATACTCACGCAGGCGGGCCCGGCATGGGGGCGCTTCCCGGTGAGTTCTCCCGGGCGTCCGACCCGGAACTTTGCGAACGCCTGGCCCAGGAGCACGCAACATCCGCAGACCCGTGCTACCTGGAGGAACTCAAGGGGCAGATCGCCAGCGCGGTCATCACGGCCGACCAGCGCAAGCAGGAGGCCGTATTGCACGTAGGCCGGGGTTGCGAGAAGACCGTGGCCTTCAACCGCCGGTTCGTCATGAAAGACGGGTCGCAGATGACCCACCCCGGCAAAGGCAATCCGGACATCGTGGGGCCCGCCGGACCCGTGGACCCGGAAGTCGGCGTTCTCAGCGCCTGGACCCCCGACCGCAGGTTCCTGGGCGCACTCGTCAATTTCACTCTCCACGGCACGGTGGGCACAGGAGGGATCAGTTCCGACTGGATTCACTACATGCGCGAGACGGTCACCCGGGTCATGGACCCGGAGTCCGTGGTGGTCTTCCTCAACGGCGCCTGCGGCGATGTGACCCAGGTGGATAACCTGTCCATGCAGGAATCCGAGTTCGGCGAAAAGTGGGCCCGGCGGATCGGGACAAAAGTGGGTGCCGAGGCGCTGAAAGTCATCGCGGATGCTGAACCCGGCGAAATGACGCCCGTCGCGGCAAGACAGAAGACGATCAAGATCAAGACCCGTGAAGTCGGACAGGAGCGTTACGAACAGGCCCTGCGAGACATTGACGACCCCGATATCTCCGAGACAGACAAGATCTACATCCGCGACCTCATCCTCCTGCACGAGCAGAACAAGTGGGAGCCCGAAGTGGACTGCGAGATTCAGGCTATCCAGGTGGGCCCCGTGGTTTACCTGGCCAACCCTGCCGAGTACTTCTGCCAGTTCGGCTTGAACATCAAGGAGCGCTCGCCTTTCCCCTTCACCTACGTCGTCGAGCTTGCAAACGGGTGCATCGGCTATGTGCCTACGGCTGAAGCGCTGGGCCCGAGGGGTGGCGGATACGAGCCGCGCCTTGCCATGAGCAGCAAGCTTGTCCCCGATGCCGGGAAGATGATCGAGGACGCATCGGTGGAACTGGCCCAGTCCCTCACTCCCGGCGACATCCCGCCGAGGCCCACGGTGCCTCACGTCGGGACACCCTGGGGCTGGGGAGCATCCAAGTCCAGCACCACTTGATTCCGGAGGAAGCACCGTGTCCGACCCTGCACCCCGGCGCATCTTGGGGAAGCTGTTCCTGCTGGCCTTTATCACTGGATTCAGTGGGGCCATCATGCCTGGTCCCCTGCTGGTGGCCACCATCGGCCAGACCACCGTGCAAGGGTTCCGCGCGGTGATCGGCCTCATCACAGGACACGCGATCCTGGAACTCGTGATCGTGGGGCTGCTGGTGAGTGGGTTGCAGGCAGTGATCAACCGGCCCAGAGTGCGGGGCGGGATTGGTCTCGTGGGCGGCGCGGCGTTGCTGTGGATGGGCTGGGATATGATCGCCCATGCCGCTGACACTTCAATCAAAATGCAGGCGGGTCAGGGCGCGTATTCGTGGGCGCAACTGCTGATCTGGGGAGCGGGGCTGTGCGCGGCGAACCCGTATTTCACGGGCTGGTGGGCAACAATAGGCGCGGGGCAACTGGCGCACATGGCCCCGCGCAGCCTCACGGAGTACCTCGCCTTCTACCTGGGACACGAGGCGTCAGATTACGTCTGGTATTCCGTCGTGGGCCTGCTGATCGTAAGCGGCAAGGACTTCCTGCTGCAGAACGTGGCGATCTACCACGGCGTGATCTACACCTGTGGGATCGTGATACTGCTGCTGGGGCTTTGGTTCGTGTACACGGGGATCCGGTTCGTGTCGGGGAGGGTCAACGTCGGCAGCGACGAGGCAGTGGAAGGGTGATGGCGACAGAATCACCTGCAGCCGCAATACTTTGTGGGAGCGGGCTTGTTCGCGAACGTCTTCGACCGACACGGCTAACGACTTCGCGGGCAAGCCCGTACCCACAAGCACACTGAACGTATCCGCCTTGCCGTCCCCCCTACCCCGCCTTGCCGCCGCCGAAGAGCTTCACCACAAGGTCCCACGCCCCCGACCACTGCAGCCCCGAGATCACCATCACCAGCCCGAAAATCCGCTTCAGCACCGGCCCCGGCAGGTGCTCGGCAAGGGGCACGCCGATGAAGACCGTCCCCAGCACCGCACCGATGGCCAGGCATGCGGCGAGGGACAGGTCCACATTGCCGTTGAGATGATGCCGCCACGACCCTGCAAGGGCCGAAGGGATCATGACCGCGAGAGAGGTGCCGATGGCCACCTTGATGCCGTCCGGGCCCGTCTTCCACAGGAGCACGATGAGCGGGACCATGATGATCCCGCCACCAATGCCGATAAGTCCGGAGAATGCCCCTACCGCCAACCCTACGGCCAGATACTGCGCCCACGCGATGATTGCAGCCAAGGTCAGATTCCTTCCTTCCGCCTACTCAGCCTTGTAGGGCCGCCTGCGCTTGTGCCCAGGTGAGAATACCGTTCTTCGCCCCCAGCACCTGCACGACCGACGCCGCATTTGCGGTTCCGATGCGCATGGCCTGTCCCAGGTCCAGCCCTCGGTGCAGGCCAACAGCGCAGGCGGACGCGAAGGCGTCTCCCGCGCCCACCGTGCTGACCACCGGGCCCTCAATGATCGGGACCTTCCAGTGTCCGCCGGCGTTCATGCCCTCGCTGCCCTCGCTGCCGTAGGTGATCACCACATTGGCGCACCCCGCGTCCAGCAGCATCTTCAGCATCCGCTCCTCGTCCCCCGGGCCGCGGTCAGGCGGAACCCCGGTGATCTCGTAAGCTTCGGAGCGATTACACACCAGCAGCGTGACGTGGCGGAGCATTGGCGCCAGTCCGTCCATGCCCAATGCCCGCTGTTCCTTGCCGGGGTTGAGCGCAACGCGAATACCCCGTTCGCCACAGAACTCCACGATCCGCGCAAAGACCGCTGCAGTCTCACCCGCCATGGAGTTCATATAGACCCAGGATGTCCGCGCCAGGTGATCCCAGTCGATCTCAGACTCCCGCAGGAAGGCGCTGGCGCCCCGGTAGACCAGGATCGTGCGGTCTCCGGTGAAGCCGGTGATGATCACCGAATACCCGGTCCGGTGCTCGGAGTCGCGCACTACCCCGCCGGTCTCGATGCCGTCGCGCGCCATGCCCTCGAGGACCCGATCGCCCGGCCCGTCCATGCCGATCTTCGTGACAATTCCGGTCTTCAGTCCCATCCGCGCGAAGGTTACAGCGGTGTTGGTGGCGCCGCCGCCAGTGTCGATATGCACGTCGCCCACGCGTATCTTCGCGCCGTATTCCAGGGCCAGGTAGGCGATCTCCTGCTGTCGGTCCTCGACGCGAAACAGTTGCGCGTCAGGGACGCTGATAAAGACATCCTCGGTCGCACTGCCCACGCAGGTGAAATCCCGATGCATGTGCTGTGTCATGTTGGTCACGTCTTCCGGATAGTGGTCTGCCACTGGATTCACGCCTGCGGGTAACTATGCAAGGACCGGCGAGGGCTGTCAAGCGCGGGCGCGGCTTCAGGCGGAGGTCCCCCCGCCGGCGCGGCGAACTGTCCCTCCTGCCGGGCTCACCCGGCACAATGCTTTCACACAGGAAGGGCAGATGCGCGATGGCTTCAGACATCATCCGCGTCGGCATGATCGGCTGCGGCGGCAACGCCCGCGGTCACATGAGGCGTCTGCTGGACATTGAGGGCGTCGAGATCGTGGGGCTGTGCGACCCGTCCGAGGATGCGCGCAAGGCGTCGGTCGAGGCAAACCCGATCCTTGCCGATGTGCCGCAGTTCAGCGACTACCGCAAGCTCCTGGACACCGTCGAGATGGACGCGGTGGAAATCTCCACGCCGCACACCACCCACTTCGAGCAGATCATGGCCTGCCTTGATCGCGGCCTGCACGTGCTCACCGAAAAGCCCATGGTCTGCACCGTCCCCCACGCGAAGGAGGTCGTCGCGAAAGCCGAGGAGACCGGGCTCGTGGTTGGCGTCTCGTACCAGCGCCACGTCATGGCCCCATATCGCTATTGCCGCGAGGTAATCGCCGGCGGCGAGATTGGCGCACCCCATTTCATCTCCTGCCTGCAGTCCCAGAACTGGTACCGTGGGCAGGTCGGCCGGGGCACGTGGCGCTCGAAGATGGCCCTGTCCGGCGGCGGCCAGCTCAATGATTCCGGCAGCCACCTGCTGGACATCGTCCTGTGGATGACCGATCTGCAGCCATCGGAAGTCTTCGCGTACATCGATAATCTCGGTTCTGAAGTGGACATCCTCACCTCGATGAGCGTGAAGTTCGACGGCGGATGCCTGGCCAGTTTCTCCGTGGTGGGCCATGCGGTCAATTTCTTCGAAGAAATCACTATCTGGTGCGAAGACGGTACCCTCGCGATTCGCGGCAATGACGTCTGGCGCTGGGACGGCGGCGAAGAGCGCAAGATCGTCTCCGGGGAGGAGCTCGGCCGTACCTGGAACCCGGACCAGAACTTCATCGCCTCCATCCGCAATGAAGAGGAGATCCAGGCCCCCCCGTCGTGTGGCCTGCGAGTCATTCAGCTGACCGAGGCCGCGTGGCGATCGGGCGATACCGGCAAACCTGCGCCTGTAGTGCGTTGATCGCCGCTGACGGTGGACGGATGGGAGGTGGGTGAGCGATGCGCAATGTCCTTGCAGTGTCCGCCTTGTTGATTGCCGGTGCGGTGGGCGCTCTGCCGGTGTCGAACCTGCGCGTGTTGCAGGGGTCCGTGGATTACCGGCCGGGGCGAGGCGGCCCCGGTTCCAGCGTGATCCGCCTGGAACTGCAGAACCTGTCGCAGGTGCCACTGGAGGGACTGCGGCTGCGCATGGTCTTCAGACGGACCCCTGTGCCTGCCGATGTCACTGAGGGCTGGCGCGCGCGCTACGTGGCCTTCGACCCCCCGCTGAAGCCGGGGGAAACGCGCACGGTGACCGTGAGCGAGACCGGGACAGCCCTGCATTCGCGCATCGAGATCACTCGGCTCTTCCCACTGCTTCAGGTGACGGTCCGCGGGCAGGCTTTGCAGAGCGAGATCGCTCCGTACCTCTGGCAGGGCAGCGTACACGGGGCTGTTGCGGAGATTGCCCGGGCCCTCGGCTGGCGAACGGAATGGAGCGACGCGTGGGCGATGGCCAGCATCATCGGCCCAGCCCACGCCCTGGTTCTTCAGGAGAACTCCCATTCCGCGGCAATTGACGGCAAGCTCCTTCGTCTGCCCGGAAAGATGCGGGTGGCGCGCGGGAACCTGGTGGGTCCGCTTGCCGTTCCCTTGCGCGCCATGGGCCTGACCGTCGAGTACGATGAGGACCTCAACACCCTGAATATCGATCGCCCGGCGCAGGGGGAGGCCGCGTCCGGCCAGAGTTGACTCCCCCGAAGGCTGGTGCTACCTTACCCGCGCCGAGTTGCCTGACACTGATGCCGAGGGGAATGTGCGTGGACTTGCTGCTCTTGGGCCCGGGGCGCGAGAATCCGCGGCTGCGTCGCCTGGTAGAACTGCTGCACCCTTCGTGCGAGGCCGGTCAGGCAGCTTGCTGGTTGCGCGACGACCCGGACCTGTTCGACGCGGCCCGCAGGCAGAATGTGGCCGCGATCATCGCCCACCGGTACTGGCCGGAACTGCAGCGCGAACTGCCGGAGGACCTGTTGGCGCGCTGGCGCAGCCTGCTGATGTCCGCCGCGATTGTGCCGATGCACCGGCGTGCTGAAGCTCGGACCTGTCTCGCTGCGCTTGTGGATGCCGGGGCCACTCCCGTGGTCATGCGCGGTTTGTGGCTGGGGGAGGCGCTCTACCCCGAGCCTGGACTGCGCCCGCACACGGACATGGACCTGCTGGTGCCGCTGGACCGGCTCAATGAGGCGCTTGACGCGCTGTCTGGTCTGGGGTACGCCCCTGTGGACCCGTTGCCCGTGGATCTGAGGCGGCTGAAGCGGCTGGTCGCGAGAGGCATCCGCAGCGATTTCAGCGGGGTCTGCCGTCCCGGGGCGAACGGGCTGCAGCTTTCCGTGGACCTGCACTACGCCCTGAGCGTAGTCGCTTACGGGTGGTGGCCCTGGGTCCCCAGCCCGCAAGAGGTCTACGAGCGCTCCATACCGTGGGATTTCCACGGCGTTTCGGTGCGCTGCCACGACCCGGCGATGGCCTTGCTGTCGCTGTGTGAGAATGTCCTGCGCCACGCCCTCGCGAGAGAGGGACGGGGCAACTGGCTAATTCGCTTCTACGACATCGCGCTTCTGTGTGGGACACTCTCTCCGGTGGACTGGGAGGTTTTCGCCGCGGATGCGCTTCAGTTTCGGCTTAACATCCCCTGCGGCCTGGCGCTGAGCACGGTTCAAGCCAACTGGGGCACGCCGCTGCCGGAGGGGCTTCTCGACCGCCTGCTGACGCCACGCGTCTCAGTGGCCGCGGCGAGATATGCGCTGAGTCGTCCAGTACTTGCGGGCCTGCACGGACGCAACGCAATGCTGTACTCGGCCTGTACCGGGTCCTTCCCCGGCGCACTGGCATACCTTGCCCGTAACGCCGGGCCCGGAATTGCCGACGTTCTCGGGCGTGTGGCCAGACGCATCACGCGTCGAAGCGCCGGTAGCGAGAGCGCCAGACAGCCGCCCAACAGACAGCACTAATGCCCAGGGAGCACACCGAATGCGTCAGAACCCAGACTTCATCGCCCGCCCGATTGCCGGCCAACTGATGCTCGTCCCCATCGCTCGCGACGCCGTGTCGCTTGAGGGGATCCTCACACTCAACGAGGTAGGTGCACGTATCTGGGACCTGCTGGCCGAGTGCCGCGACGAGGCCGAGATCGCCTGCAGACTGGCTGAGGAGTACGAGGTGGACCAACCCCAGGCCTTGCAGGATGTTCGGGAACTGATCGGGCAACTGCGGCAGATGAACGCCGTGCTGGATGACTGAATAGAGGGTAGGAGAGGACGCCCAAGCGTGGACTGCGCGGATATTCCCCTTGCCGAACTCAGCCAGATGCCCTGGGCGCCGGGCGGTCCCAGGAGGCCCTATGTGGCTTTCCTGGAGGTCACCCAGCACTGCAACAACAGGTGCACCCACTGCTATGTCGACCCGGCGAACCGGACGTCCACCGACCTTCCGCTGGACTGGTGGCTGGACCTGATGGATGCCCTGGTGGCCGAAGAGACCTTGTTCCTCGTCCTCACGGGCGGTGAACCCCTGGTGCGTCCGGATTTCCAGGACATGTACCTCGCCGCGAAACGGCGCGGGTTCGTCGTCTCGGTTTTCACCAACGCGCGGCTGGTGGATGACGCTTTGCTCGACCTGTTCCATCACTATCCACCCCGGCGCGTGCTCGTGAGCATCTACGGCGCGACACGCGAGACATACGAGAAAGTTGCGCGCGTTCCGGGCTCCTTTGACCAGGCGATCCGAGGAACGCGACGACTCAAGGATGCCGGCATTCCGCTGTACCTGAGGACAATGCTCCTGCGCAGTAACCACCACGAGTTGCCGCAGCTCCAGAGTTTGGCCGCCGAGCTGGGCGCGCAGTTCAACTTCGACGGCGCCGTCTGCCCCACCGTGGACGGCGATCCATGCGTCCTGTGCGAGCGGATGGCCCCCGAGACCCTCGTGGCCATCGAAGCCCAGGACCCCCAGCGCGTCGAGGGATGGCGCACCAGTGTCGAGGCCTTCCACCCGGAGGTCAATCGGCGCCGGTTCAACTGCGCGGCAGGCATCTACGGTCTGCACATCACGGCGGACGGTTTCGCAATGCCTTGCCCTGGAGCGGGAACGATGCGCCGTCCCCTGGAGCGCGACGACTTGCGCGGCAGTCTGCATCGGTTTTTTTTCGAGGAGATGCTCCCTGCCCTCCACGAATTGGACCCCAACGACTCTCCGTGCTCCCGCTGTCGACTCAGTGCCCTGTGCGGAACCTGCTCCGCAGCGCGTGAGCTGGAGACAGGCTCAAGCAGGATCCCTTCCGAATTCGGATGTCGCGTGGCTTTTCTGCGGGCACAAGCGGCAGGGATCGACGCCTTGCCCGCAGCGTATGAAGGGGAAAATACTGAGCGTCCTGATTGTCGAGGGAACAAATGATGGGGCTGTGAGCGTTGGTTGTGGTGTAAAGGTTGTGCGCAGTTTTCATGCCTGTCGACGGCCGCACACGCGCGTCCGGCTTGAGTTTGGTCGTGATCCAGAGCGCTTGGGGCGCCGACGGATTGGAGGCTTGACAGGAGCCGGGCAAGCGATTAATGTACACCCGTGTCACACGGCAATGTTGCCGGAAAAGCTCGAAGGGAGGACGAAGTACTCATGACGAAGGGCTACGTGTATGCCTTGCTGGCTCTTGCCCTGATCGTGGCCATGGTGCTGGCTGGCTGCCCCAAGAAGCCGGAGCCCGCTCCGACGCCCGGTCCGCCGCCCGATGCCGAAATGATGATGATGCAGGAAGGTGCCCAGCCGCCGGCCGAAGGCGAAGAGGCTGCCAAGGGCGAAGAGGCTGCTGAGGGCGAAGAAGCTGCCGAAGGCGAAGAGGCCGAAGGCGAAGAAGCTGCCGAAGGCGAAGAGGCCGAAGGCGAAGAGGCCGAAGGCGAGAAAGCTGCCGAGGGCGAAGAGGCCCCCGCAGAGGGCGAGGATGCCAAAGTCCCCGCTCCGGACGACAAGAAGGCCGAGTAAGCTTTTCGACAGCCTGCCGCACCGACGCGAACTGAAGGGCCGCCATTCATTTGGCGGCCCTTCTGATTAGCTGCCCAGACCTCGCGCCACACTTGCCCTGGAGGTTCCGACCGTGACCTCGAAGGAGATCATCCAGCGAGTCCTGGCCTTCGACAAGCCTGAGCGCATCGGCCTGACATATTCCGCCTACGCGGATGCGCCGCGTATCTGTGACACCGCCGGCGTCGGACCCTCCCCTGACCCGGATTTCGAAGCGCGGCGCTGGGACGACGATGCCGGCGGCGAGTGCTACAACGATGAGTGGGGATGCGTGTGGCGCCGCATCAAGGGCAAGACCACCGGCGGCGAAGTTATTGAGCCACCGATCAAGTCCTGGGATGACCTCGACTCCTACCGACTCCCCACTTACGACAACCCCGCACGCTATGAGAAGGCCGCTGAATACTGCGCAAGAACCACCGACCGCTACATCCTGGGCACCATTGCCGGCGCATGCTTCAACGCCGCCCGTTACCTGCGCAAGCTCGAAGCCTACCTGCTCGACTGCGCCGCCGAGCCTGATAATGTCCGCCGCCTGAACACCATGGTCAGCGACCTGATCCTGCGCCAAGTGGATATCTACGCGGACATCGGTGCCGATGGCGTATTCTTCTGCGAAGACTGGGGCACCCAGGAGCGCCTTCTGGTCAGCCCCCGCATGTGGGACGACCTCTTTCGCGAGACCTTCCAGCGCCTCATCGACCGCGCTCACGCTCGCGGCCTCACCGTCTGGATGCACTCCTGCGGCTACGTCCGCGATATCATCCCCCACCTCGTAGACATGGGCATGGACGTCCTGCAGTTTGACCAGCCCGAGCTCCACGGCCTGGAATGGCTTGCGCAGTTCTCCGGGCGTGTCACCTACTGGTGCCCGGTGGACATCCAGCGCATCCTGCCCACTGGTGATGAGGAGTTGATCAAGTCCCGCGCGCGCGACATGGTGCGCATCCTCGGCGGTTGCGGTGGAGGATTCATCGCCAAAGACTATCCGGACAACCACTCCATCGGCTGCGATCCGCTCTGGCAGCACTGGGGTTACGAGGAGTTCCTGCGCGTTGGGCGCTATGAGGACGGGCGACTTGTTGACTAGTCTGTCACAAGCAGAGAGGGAATTGCGACGATGACTGCACGCCAGCGCGTGGCTTGCGCTTTTGACAATAAGCCGTACGACCGCGTCCCCATCTACCAGGCCGGCTTCTCAGCCACGGTGGCCTCACAGATTCTCGGCCGCGAGGCATACGTGGGCGGTGGTAGAGCCCAGTACCTCGAAGCACGGGCCGTCTGGGAAGGCGAGGACGCCCACGCAGAGTACCTGGAACGCGCCTGGAGCGATGCCGTTGAGCTGTGCCGCATGCTGGAGCTTGATGTCGTGCGCACGGTCTACTGGCGCATGCCCGAGAAGCCCACGCGCCGCATTGATGAACTGACTTTCTTCTACGGTTCCGAAGAGGGCAAGTGGCGGGTCATGCGCCACGACCCCGATTCCGAGCTGTATCAGGTCATCGACCGAAGCCCCGAGCCGGAACCGACCCTCGAAGACCTCGAACGCAGCGTCGCTGCCTTCGAAGAATCCAGTGAAGCCTACCAGCCGAACCCGTCCATGTTCGCCGACACCTTGCGCACCATGGAAGAGTTCGGCGAAGATGGAGTCCCCTATGGTGGCGGCGGCGTGGGACTGGCAATCCCCCGGGACCGCATCTGGCTGGAAGCCGTAGCCTTACGCCCGAACCTTGTGCTCCGGTACCTCAACTCGATGGCCGAGCGCTCTGCCCGCAATGCAAAGATGGCCGGAGAGCTGGGCGTCCGTTACTGCTACGGAGGTGGCGATTTTGCCTCGGCCACGGGACCCTTCATCTCGCCGCGCTCCTTCCACGAACTGATGCTGCCTGGCCTGCAGAGAATCTCCCGGGCCTGCACGGAAGCCGGGGTGCTCCACGGGTTCGCCAGCGACGGCGACCTGTGGCCGGTCGCCGAGGACCTCTTCGGCAATTCCGGCGTCCGGTTCTTCTACGAAGTCGATGAGGCCGCCGGGATGGACCTACGGAGGCTCAGGGAAACCTTCGAGCATCTCACGCTGCTGGGAGGGGTGAACTCGGCCACGCTGCACCGGGGGAGCGTGGAAGACGTGGTTAGCGAGACCCGACGCGCTCTGGATGCCGCAAAGCAGTTTGGCGGCTGCATCGTGGGCTGCTCCAATCAGATCGTCGCGGGGACGCCCATCGAGAACTTCTGGGCGATGATGGAAGTCCTGCACAACGAGCGCGATTGCTGACCTGGAGGATCGCTGCCGCCCAATGCAGAAGGCGAACCAGGACCTGAAGTTTGGCGCGAACGCCGGCACGCCCCGCGCAGGAGCATTGGCCCGCACCTGGATCATCGCGATGGTCATGGTGCTGGCCGTGGCTGCAGGCGGCGCTTTCTCAGCGCTGGTACGCTACGACCTCGTGGGTTTCGGGCACCTGCCGCGCTCCGCGCTGTTCTTGTGTTTCCTGCTGCTGCTGGTGAATGTGGTCTCGCGGAAAGCCTTCGGGAAACGCGTGCTGGACTCGCGCCAGCTTGTTTACGTCTTCATCGCCATCATGGTGATGTCCGGATTCCCCGGCCAGCAACTCGTGACTTATCTCTATATTGGCCTGGTAGGCCCGCAACACTACGCAAGCCCCGAGAACAAATACGTTGAGACGTTCTTCGAGTACTTCCCCGAATGGATCGTGCCCTCCAAGGACCCCGACCACCCCGCGGTGCGCTGGGCTTTCTACGGGGTGCCGCCGGGCCGGTCAATCCCCTGGGAGAGCTGGATCATCCCTCTCGCCGTCTGGACGCCGTACGTGGTAGCCATTCTCATCCTGGGGGCAACCGCCGTGGCCCTCCTGCGCAGGCGCTGGGCGGACGAGGAACACATGCTCTTCCCGCTGGCGCAGATACCCGTGGAGATGCTCACGTACGAATCCGAACGCGCCGCTTTCCCCGCGGTCTTCCGCACCTGGCTATTTTGGGCCGCCTTCGCCATTCCGGTCGTTCTGTACTCGAAAAATGCACTGCATTACTATTTCCCGGGCATTCCCGAGACCGACCTCACGCCCGACATCGGCCTGGTCTTCCGGGACCGCCCGTGGAACATGCTCAACTATTTCCCGTACCACTACTATTTCGAGATGATGGGGATCACCTATCTCGTCAGCGACGAGATGGCCTTCAGCCTCTGGTTTTTCTGGATCTTCCGGCGCATCGGCTCGGTTTTTCGGGAGATGATGGGCCTGACCAACCATCCCGATTTCTTTCTCCACCAGGGCTACGGTGCCTACACCCTCCTTGCCATCATCTACCTGTGGTATGCCCGACATTCCCTGAAACAGATCGCACGCAAGGCGGTCTTCGGGACGGGGGATTTCGACGAAAGCCGCGAGCCCATGTCCGCCCGGGGTATGTTCTTCGGCTTTGTCGGGTCTCTGGGAACGATCATCATCTGGGGGCATCTCATCGGCGCGGACTGGTGGGGCTCCCTGGCACTGATGACGGTTTACATGATCTCCGTCGTGGTGCTGACGCGCATCGTCTCGGAAGCGGGGGTCTTCGCGGTCTGGACGCCCTTCGGCAACCAGGAGAAGTTCATTACCCAGATTCTCGGGACCCACACCCTCGGGCCACGGAACATCACCGCCTTGTCTTTCATGGGTTACAAGATCCGCGATACTGCGTCCCTCACCGCAGCGAACGTCATCCAGGGATACAAAATGGCGGACCTCGCGTGGCTCAAGCCCCGCACGGTCTGGGCGGTGACCCTGACCTCCCTGCTCCTTGCGTTGTTCGCGTCACATCCAACGTCCCTCTACGCCATCTATAGCCACAGCATACCGGGGCTAGGCTGGTGGCCGCGAGGTTCGGGCGCCGCACTGGGCCGCGATATCAGCTCGCTGATCCTGGCCAATCAGCCCTTCACGCCGGGCAATTATGGGAACATGGTCCTGGGGGCGGCGACAGTAGTTTTCCTGAACTTCATGCGCCAGAGGTTCCTTTGGTGGCCCTTCCACCCGCTTGCTTTCACGGCGCTCATGGGCCCGACATGGATGGGCGACCGCTACGGGTACTCAATCTTCCTGGGGTGGATTGTGCGCCGCATCACCCAGCGTTTCGGGGGCTACAAAGCGTATCGTGCGGGGCGCGCAGCGGCAGTGGGGATGATTGTGGGCAACGCGGTGGTGTTGCTCACCTGGTCGATCGTGCACTACTTCCGGCCCATTGCGGGTGTGCTGATCATTGAGTGACGAACAGGGACGACCGCCTGTCTCCCATGGTGACGGGAATGGAGGTCGTCCCTGATAGTACTTGCTCGATGCCGAAAGTCCGGCTGACCCGCGCTACCAGCCCCGCGTTGCCAGCCGGTCCTCATCCGGCAATGCGCGAACGTCGATGCCCGGCATAGCCGCGCCCTCCAGGCCCCGCGTGGCCTTTGCAACCTCCACCGGGTCCTCGAAGTACGTGGTTGCGTGAACGATGGCTTTCGCGCGCGCCGCCGGGTCCTCGCTCTTGAAGATCCCGCTGCCCACGAACACGCTCTCCGCGCCAAGCTGCATCATGAGTGCGGCGTCGGCCGGGGTGGCGATGCCGCCTGCCGAGAAGTTCGGGACCGGAAGCTTGCCGGTCTTGCTGACTTCGCGCACCAGGTCGAAAGGTGCGCCCATGTTCTTTGCCTCCGTCATCAGTTCATCATCGCGCAGGCCCTTGAGCCGCTCGATGCCCTGGATGACGGCTCGCATGTGGCGGGTAGCCTCGACGATGTTGCCGCTGCCGGCCTCGCCCTTGGTGCGGATCATGGCAGCGCCCTCGCCGATACGGCGCAAGGCCTCGGCGAGATTGGTGCAGCCACAGACGAAGGGGACCTTGAAGTCGTGCTTCCAGACGTGATAGCTCTCGTCAGCCGGGGTGAGGACCTCGCTCTCATCAATGAAGTCCACCCCGATGGCCTCCAGCACCTGGGCCTCGGCGAAATGTCCAATGCGACACTTTGCCATGACCGGGATGGTCACGGCCTCCATGATATCCTCGATAACCTTCAGGTCGGCCATGCGCGCAACCCCGCCTTCGCGGCGGATGTCGGCCGGCACGCGCTCCAGAGCCATGACGGACACCGCGCCCGCGTCCTCGGCGATCTTGGCCTGCTCGGGGTTGGTCACGTCCATGATGACTCCGCCGCGAAGCATCTCGGCGAGCCCGACCTTGTTTCTCCAGGTTGACATCTCGGTGTTCTCAGACATCGTTTTCTCCTCCAAAAACCTTGCCGCTACTTCCGTCGCCCGCTGCTGGGACGATCTTGGTGGAAGGGCATTGTACTCCATGGGCAGGCGGCCTGCAACCGCGACAAACACCCCAGATCCCATCCCGCGAGATCCGGAATGGACGCCGGTTGATGGTATCAACGCCCTGGAGTAACCGACAGCCTCCGCTACGGCACTGATGGCGGCGTGGGCGAAGTCACGAAGGGGATCACCGCACTCTTCACCCAGCCGCTCTCGGTGCCGCAGGTAGGCTCTGCCTGACCGCTTTTCCGCGCGCATACCACCCAGTAATAGTTCGTGCTTCCCTTCAGAGCGCTGGTGGATGCGGGGCTGTAGGTCCATGCCCCGAAAGTCCCGACGGAGTAGACCACGGGCGACTGCACAATCGGCTGGCCCGTTGCGCTGGAGTTGCTGTAGACCCGCACCTGGTACTCATCGGCCCCTGTGGAGTTGTTCCAGTTGAATGCCACAGCGCGCGGGTTCACGGTGGACATGGAAGTCGGTCTTGTTCCCGTGGGGGCCAGGAAGTAGGTCACCGGTCCCTGTGGCGCGCTGGCCTCACTCAGGGCAGTAGGTGGATCGACGTCAAGGTCGTCGGATGCTGCGGTGGAAATTGGGGGGGCTGACGAGTTCGGCGGCGCGATAACCCGGGCACGATAGTAGTAAGTCTGGCCCACAGCTACGCCGGGGTGGGTGTAGGTCGCGGAAATCGAACCGTCCTCCTCATTGCCTCGGTAGAGGTAAGTGAAGTCGCGTGAGAAGGCGACGAGGGGATGGTTCGTCTGAGTGTCCTCGTAGACCGGCAGATCCTCGCCGTCGATGATGTCGATCAGTGCCTCCTGCGCGGCGTTGAAACCGTAGAACTGACCCCGGAACACGAGCCACGCGATGACCGTTGTCGTGCTGTTCTCGCGCCAGCCCATGCGGATCACCGGCGGATCGCCAGGAGCGGCCTGATACAGATGGGCGGACTTGACCTGGCTCGAAGAAGCTTCCTCGTCGGAACTGCCACATCCCGTGAGCCACAGGATGACTGCGCCCAGAAGCAGCAGGGGCACGGGTCGAAAGACTGCCATCGGTCCGACCTCCTTTGTGTCCGGACTAGCTCGCTCCGGTAGTCCAGTGTCCCCCCGGATACGCATTAGAACATAATACCATGCATCGTAGTTTCATAGGATGATGCAGCGCGGTCAGGGGTGCGTTTCGGTCTTCCAGCCATCAGCGCGTGATCTGATCGCTGACTCAAGCTCGTCTGGGCCCACTGTGATCATCCGCTCTCCGCTAGAAACGAGTTCCGCTTTCCAAGCGTGTCAGGATCGCGTCGGTGGGCTTTTTGCCTCCAAGCCCGCGGAGTCGGCGACAGCCTGTCGCCGGGGCGGAAGCCCCCGTATTGCCGCCCCGCGATGCATCTCGAGCCCCTAACGGGGGCGACAGGCGACGGTTTCATCCGAAGGCCGACAGCACACGAGGCAGCCTCGCATCCTGCAAGACCGATGGTCTCGCCCTGCGGCTTGGTTATGTGTAAGCGCAACGTGATAATGTCCGGTTGGTGCAAAGTAGAAATGTCCGGTGGTAGTGTCGTCGTCGTCGCGCGGCGAACTATCCGGGATGGAACTACTCATGAGCGTAAAAGAGCGTGACTGTCTAAGATCGTTTCGCAGTTGGCAGGACCCGGCGGTGGTGCCGGCAAGTTGACCCAGGCCCAGGCCGCGGACTTGCTGGGGTGCACTGAGCGCCATGTGCGGCGTCTGGTGCGGCGCTATGAGCACGAAGGCGACGCCGGCCTTGTTCACAAGTCTCGCGGCAGGCCGTCGAATCGCTGTCTGCCCCAGGAGTTCCGGGAACAGGTCATGGTCCAGGTGCGCAAGCATTACCGCGATTTCGGCCCGACCCTTGCTGCGGAGATGCTTGCCGAACGCCACGGCCTATCGGTCAGTCGCGAGACCCTGCGCCAGTGGATGATCGCCGAAGAGCTGTGGAAGCCCAAGCGCCGCAAGGCCGTTTATCGACAGCGGCGCCCGCGCAGGGAGTGCTTTGGCGAACTGGTGCAGATCGACACCTCCGAGCATGACTGGTTTGAAGGACGGGGCGAGAGCGCGGTGCTCATCACCCTCATCGACGACGCCACCAGTCGCGTCACTATGCGCTTCTTTGAAGCGGACGACACGCAGGCCAACATGACGATCCTGCGCGACTACATCGCCCTGCATGGCCGCCCTATGGCTTTCTACGGCGACAAGGCAAGCCATTTCCGGGTCAACCGCCCGGCCAGCGTGGAAGAGCAACTGGAAGGCCTGGAGCCCGAGACCCAGATCGGGCGCGCCCTGCGCGAATTGGACATCACGTGGTTCACGGCCCATTCTCCCCAGGCCAAGGGACGGGTGGAACGCAGCTTCGACACCGCTCAGGACCGGCTGGTCAAACTGATGCGCTTGGACAACATCCGCACCATAGAAGAAGCCAATCGCTTCCTGCAGGAGCGCTACATGCCCCAATTCAATGAACGCTTCACGGTTCCGCCCGCCTGCGATACGGACGCCCACCGTACTTGCGAGGGCCTGGACCTGGACGCCATCTTCAGCCACCAGGAAGAGCGCGTGGTCACGCGGGACTACACGATCCGGTTCAAGAACCAGCGCTACCAGATCAAAAAAGAAAGCGCCGCGCCGGGCCTAGTGCAAAGCAAGCTGATCGTGGAACAGCGCCTGGACGGTAGCATCTGGCTGCGATGGCGGGATCAGTACTTGCAGTTCGTGACGATAACCCCCACCCCGACGGGCGCCGCCGCTGCCCTTCCGGTCGGGCTACGCCCTCCCTACAGGGCAGCGGCCAAAGGCACAGCCGTCACCCCGAAGGCAGACCACCCGTGGAAGAAACCCTACAAAGGAGACTCCCGACCCCAACGGCAGTAGGACATTTCTACTTTGCACAAAACCGGACATTTCTACTTTGCGTTGACACCTGCGGCTTGGTTATGCTTGTCATCAGCCTGTGACCGCGCTATACTGGCACAAGCCTCTTGTGTCGCGGCGTGTTGTGATTTGCTGAACTTCTCTTCGCAGCCATTGGGGTCACCTGCCGCAGATGAACCGCCACGATCGCGACGATAGCGACTGCAGCTTCATGGACCGGATCTGGGAGGTCTTGAGACCGGGGTCGCGGCGATATGTGATCGCCGGGGCCATACTCTTTTGGCTGCTGTTTCTTACCCGCGGTGCGATTACCCTCCCCCTTGTCGTAGGTTGGTCAGATGCCCGGCAGCTCCTCGAACGCGAGCGGCAACGCGACGCCCTCAAGCGCGAGCTCGACGAGTACCACCGGGCAATTCCCCATTTCCGCTCTCCCGAGGGACAGCAGCAGGCCCGCAGGATGTTCTACAAGTACCGGGAAGAGGGCGAAGTCTCCATCCGGCCCACTCCGCAGGCCCCTGGTGACGGACTGGCTGAGCGCCTCAATGGCTGGATGGACGCGACCAAGAATGAAGCGAGAGACTGGAGCCTCGACCGGTCCGAAGTGCTGAAGCGCTGGGCCATGGACCCGCCCGAGGAAGAGAATGCCGAAGAGGGCGTCTCCGGGGCCACGAGCGCGCCGGCGGTGGAAGACCTGGCCCGCGAAGCCTTTGAAGCCAATGACGCAGCAAAGACCGGTGCAGACTGACATCACCCCGGTCACCAGCGCCGGGGTGCCTCACGCTCACCCCCCCAACATGCCCCTCGGAAGGACTGCTGACGCGCCGGAAGAAACATAATCGCCGAGCTCATGATCGCGACGCCGCAAGTTCCTCCGGCGATCCTGGGAGTGACCCGACAATGCGTCTGTGCGCCCTTCTGCTGATCCCCCTGCTGTTCACCACACTAACCGCCGTGGCCCAGGACGAGCCCGCCTCCCTTCTGCTCAACGGCGGCTACGAGCGCGCGGGCGGCTGGTCGAAGCCCCCATCGGCGCAAATCGTCGAGACCGGCCGCACTGGACGCGGCCTCATGTTTGACGGCGAGGGTGGAAGCTCTCAGGAAGTCATTCCCGAGGGCGTGGGCAACACTTTCTCCTGCTCGGTGGAAGTGCGCACCGAGGACATCCAGGGGCAGGGATACGCCTACGCTGCCATCTACCAGCTCAACGCCGACGGCGACTGGATTGAGTTCAAGGATTTCGCTCAGGTGAAGGGGACCCGGGACTGGACCCGCTATGACTATACTTTCAGCCTGGTTCCCGGAGCGGAGATGATCTCGGTGCGGTGCGGGATTTTCGGCGCCACGGGCAAGGCGTGGTTTGACAACTGGACCCTCGTCGCCGGGCCGCGTGCCTTCGGCTTCGACGAAGTGCGGTTGGGCGCCGCAGGTGGGCGCCGCGAGAATGCCATCGCGATCCTGCGCCAGCCCGACCTGCCGGTGAAAGGCGCGGCATCCTCCCCCGAGCGGCTCGGGCAGATTCTGTCCGACAGTGGGTTCACCGTGACCTTTCTCGACGCCGAACAACTGGCCTCACCCGCGCAGCTCAGCTCCGAGAAATTCGGGATCCTTGTGCTGCCGTATGGCCAGTCCTTCCCGGCGAAGGCGCGGGCAAGCTTCATCCGCTTCCTGCGTTCTGGCGGGCATTTCATCTCCACTGGCGGGTATGCCTTCGAGAACCTGCTGGTCCGAGAGGGGGACACCTGGCTACCCGAGGCACAGGCTCTCGATAAAGCGCTCGCCGAGGCGCTGAACAAGTCCGTGCTGCCTGACGGCGGGTTCGAGAGCTCCCAGGATGCGCCGACCGGCGGCACAGAACTGGACGGCAGGTGGCGACGAGACGGGGATGCGTGCACCATCTCCGACGAGAATCCGCACGAGGGCAGGTTCTGCGCGAAGATAACAGTGACCCCGCAGGAGCCGCGCGAAGACCGCTGGTACCTGGACATCACTCCGAAGCGCGGGGCACGCTACCGCGTGAGCGGGTGGGTGCGGACCGAAAACGTGCAGCAACTGGGCAACGGGTTCGCGTACCTCGCCCTGTACGAGTATGGCGACGAAAACAAGCTGGGCAAGTGGAAGGACTTCGCGGTGGTGCGCGGGACCACGGACTGGCAGCGGTTCCAGTATGACTTCTCCCCCGCCCCCGGCACCACGCGCCTGCACCTGAAAGCCGGTCTTTACCGGGCCACCGGAACCGCGTGGTTCGACGACATTCGGCTTGCCGACATCACCGGCACCGATCCGCGCCCGATGAACACGAGTACCGGAGACCCCCAGGACGGGCTCCAGCTTGCGCCCTCCCAGATCGGCGTTTTCGACGCAAGTTACCCGCTGCGTCGTGCGAGAGAACTCCGCGCCGGGCAGAACCAATTCATCGTCGATCCGGAATGCAAATTGCGCGGGGACGTGAACGGCTGGGTTGCCGCCGGCGTGCAGGGCTACGACAATGCACGCTGGGTTGAGCTTCTTGACTCCCGCGACCGGTTCGGACGCAAGCGTGGCGCCGCAGGGGCGTTGATGGTGAACTACAACGGCTTCTACGCCGGGTCAATGTGGGGCTACTTCGGCGTCGAGAATCGCGACATCTTCGACGGAACCAGCCCGGAGATCGACCGGGCGCTAGTGAACCTCGCGCGATTTATGTCCCAGGGCCTGTTCCTGCACAACCTGCGTACGGACCTGGCATCCTACAAGGACGGCGAACCAGTGAAGCTGTCCGTCAAGGTTGAGAACTGGGGCGGCGATGCGAAAGACTGCCGCGTTGTGTTCCGCCTGGAGCCCCAGGGCAGCGGCCAGGCGCAGGAACTCGAGGTCGCACTCGCCGTGGGGCCCGGAGAGAGCGACGAGGCGGAAGCCACCTTCGCGCCCGGGACCTTCGCGGCGGACCTGTACCGCATCACCGCGACGCTGATCGCCGGAGATGCCCCCGTCGACCGCATGGTCAGCGGGTTCATCGTCCAGCGCGACCAAGTGGCCGCGAGCGGGCCTGAACTGCGATTCCACGACAACTACTTCCACCTCAATGGTGAGCCGATCTTCCTCTTCGGCAGCGACACCTACGCCTACACTTACAACTCCGCCCACGAGAATCCGTACGCGTGGATGCAGGAACATACCGCCGCCCGAGACTTCGGGTTCGAGGTCTACGAGAACCTGCAGTTCAGCCGTCCCGGCTGGGTGTTCCGGCCCGAAGACTGGCGGCAATTCGAGGGCATGGCACAGTCCTGTCAGCGCGAGGGCCTGGTGTTCATGCCTTGCCAGCTTGTGGGGCACAATGTGGCCATCAGCGAGGAGGACCTCGAGAAGCAGGCGCTCCAGTGCGAGGCATACGGGGAGTACATGGGCAAGTACCCGGGTCTCCTGTACTACCTGAACGGCGACTTCTTCATGAAGTTCGACGACACCCATGCCCTCAAGAAGCTCTGGAACCAGTGGCTCGCGGACAAGTACGGCTCGGCGGAGGCGCTCGCCCGGAGCTGGGGCGATGAGGTCTACGGCGACTGGGGCGAGCTGACATTCCCGCCGCCCGCGCCGGGGGGTTGGAGCAGTGTTCGCGAGTGTGACCGCATGCGGTTCGAAGTGTGGCTCACGAAGCGTTGGGTTGAGCGCCACGTGAAGGCCGTGCGCAGCAAAGATTCTGAGCATCCCATCACATCCGAATACTATCAGCGCCCGCACGGCGGCCTGGACCTGATCCTTACCATCGACGGGCAGGATGCCTCGAATATCGGCTACTTCGACCGCCCCTATGAGGACGTGAACAAACTGCCTCTCACTCTGCGGCTCATCGACCTGCGTATGCGAGGCAAGTCCCTGGGGCTTGGTGAATATGGCGTGAAGACGCATCCTGCATGGTCTGCCGAGAAGCGCGCTGGGGGCTACCATCTGGTGCGCACCGAGGAGGAGCAGAAGCGGTTGTTCATGGCGGTGGCCCATTACGGGTTCGGCATGGGCGCCTGCAAGGTGCAAAACTGGTGCCTGCGCGACGCCAGCGAATCGGTCTTCCCCTGGGGCGTCCTGTACCCCAACGGCTACCTGCCCAAGGATGTGGCGTACTGGCACCGTAACCTGTCCCTGGTTCTTCGCCACCTGCGCCCGGTCTACCAGGCGCCCGAAGTCGCGGTGCTGCTCCCGGACAACATGCGCCTGGGTTCACATGGCCAGGTAGGAGTCGAGGTGGCCCATAACGCCTTCCGCGCGTTGCTGTCGCTGAAGACCGAGTTCAACGTGATCAACGAGCACCACATCGATGCCCTCAGCGCTGACACAAAGGTGCTCATCTGGCCCTCTCCCTTCTGCCCCGATGATGCGGCATACGAGAAAGTGCTGAACTGGGTGCGCGCTGGCGGGCGGCTCCTGGTCACCGGCGACCTGTCCCTCAACTGGGACCGCAAGCGTACCCGGCAGAACAGGCTCCAGGAACTGTGCGGGGTGGAGTTCGTGCGCGAGATCTACCTGCCGCCTGCCCGTGACGCGCAACCGGGACAGGCGATGCTCGGGCTACGGGAGGACTGGCAGGCGAAGCCGTGCGTCGCGGTGCGCAGCGCCGGGGCGACGGAACTGATCACCACGGAGAACGGCGACCCTGTGGTCTTCATGAACCAAGTGGGGGCAGGGCTGGTCTACTACTGCACCGACCCGCTGGAACTGGGCGCGCCGGACGCGGTCTTCGAGCAACTGCGGGCGCTCTACTGTGTGGCGGTCAGAGGTTCCGGGCCGCCCGAGCCCTGGGATGGGGTGCACATCGCGCGCCAACCACTGCGTTCAGGCGGCCAGTTCGTGATGGCCTTCAACACCGAGATGCCGCCGGGCGCAAAGCAGATCACTTTGCCCGCCGGAGACGCCGACGTCGAGGTCCGGCTGGCCAGCCGCTATCCGGCTTTCACCGCGACAAAGGGCGAGCAGATTCTGGTGGGTGTGGGTTGTTCGGGAGAGGCGACCTTCGACAGCGCGCCACTTATCTCGGGCGAGGCGCAGGTGGCCTGTCTCTCGCTGGACGGCAAGTCGCTGCCCGTATCCGAAGCCGTGCTGCTCTGCCCGTTCTCCCAGGGCGCGACGCGCTTCCACTCGCGCCTGCCGGCTGACGAGATGGTGACCCTCGTGGGGGACATCATCGACGGCAGATGGGTGACCTACGAGACTCATCCGGGGAAAACCGAGATCGAACTCACCGAGGACACCATGACCTGCCTGATCGTGTTCTGCAAGGCCGGGCAGGTAGAGCGCTGGGCGGACGCCCTTGAGCAGGCCATGCGCGAGCCGTGGAGCACGCCGGGGTATTGAACAGCAGGAGCGCGGTGGGGCTGCACCGGACAACCAGGGGCTTCGCGAGGAGAAAGGCTTTGCAAGACCGGGACAACCGTGGCCCACGGGGCGGTGAGGCAGAAGTCGGGGCCCTATGGACAATGGCTCTACCCCGCCGAAGAGGGCCACAGAAGGCGGTGGCTTTCGGTGACTGCAACGGCGCGTCAACGCATCAGCAGAACCGACGACAGCGGCAGAGCGACAATCCGCGGGTCGTCCACAACTACGCCGTCGGCCAGGGTCACCAGCAGGCCGAAAGGAGCGTTATAGACGGTCTTCTCGAGAAACGCCCTGAGGCCCACTGTGTCGCGGTGCTTGTCCACGTACTTGCGGTACTTCACCTCGAGCGGAATGCGATGCTCGCCGACGGTCAGGACGAAGTCTACTTCCGGCTCTGACGGGCGCTCCGGGAACCAGGCGACATCGAGGCCGGGCAAATCACCCAGGTAGTAGCCGAGGATGCTCTCTGCAATGTGCCCCGCGAGATCAGTCAGGTGCGAAGCCTGCGCCAGGCTGTCTGGTGTCAGTGGTATCTGTTCTTGGAGCCAGCTGGCCCTGAGGCCGTGGTCGCACAGGCACAGCTTGCGGTTATGCTTCCTGCGCTTGAGCCGAAGTTCGAGAGGCTCGATCAGACGCACCAGCAGCGTGTCATTGAGGAAGCGGAGATAGGTGTTCACCCGCTGAGCGCCCACGTTCGTGGACAGTGCCGACTGAAGCTCGGCGACGAAGGTGCCATGCCCCGGTGCCTGGCCGGCGTACCGGCAACAGAGACGGAACAACTCCTCAAGAAGCCCCTGGTCCCTCGAAATCCCGCGATCCCCGAGCCGCAAGTCGTGCTGGATGACGCGGCGGATCACCGTCTCATTGAGTTGATCGGCCACCTCCTCCCAGGGCCGGTCCTGGCGCGCCTGTGCCATCGGATACCCGCCGCGCTGCGCGAAAGCTGCGAAGGCTGCGTCCCGTGTTTCGCGTTCCTTCAGCCCCTGATCGCGGACCGACTCCCAGAAGGCTTTCTCCAGCAGCGGCGCCAAGCCGTTGAGGCGTAGCAGTGGCTCGTGTCCACCGCCGCCGATCCCTTGCAGATCGGCGATCTCTCGCAGAAGCAGGGTGCCCAGCTCCAAGGTGGTGATGCGTCCCGCGAGGCTGTCGCGGCCCCGCTCGATTCGCAGTGCAGAGCTCCCCGTAAGCAGCACCCGGACGGCCTGGTGGTCGACAAGAGCCTTGATCTGGTCCGCCCAGTCCCGCAGGTTCTGCACTTCATCGAGAAAGACGAAGACGGGCTCTCCTTTGCGAGCCATGCCGTTGAATGTGTCCTGCAGGACTGACTTCTCAAACCATCGGCAGAGGGTGAGTACCGGATCGGCGATGCCGCGCAGCGAGGCGATGTCATCGAACTGGACGCGGAAGATGCGGCGCGGCGCGTATCCTTTCTCCTGCAGCATATGCTCAATGATCTGCTGCTGCAGAGTGGTCTTGCCAACCTGTCGTGGACCGCGAAGCACGGTGACTGGAGCGAGGCCGTTCTCCAGTCGCTGCAGGGCGTGAGGGAACATCCAGCGCCGGAACTCAGGCAAGGGAGGCAGCGGGTCTCCGCGCCACCACGGATTGGTGCTGGCCAGGAAAGCCTCAAGTTCCGGCGGGACCTCGATCAGAGGCCTGTCCATGGTTCACTCCCGCGACGATGCTGTCGGCCACGGCCCAATCATACCACAGTGTTGCGAGACCAGTGCCACGGTGAGGGGCAAGCCCGCCTCACACCCTCCCCGACAGCCGCTCCGCAAGCCGGGTGAAGCGGTCGCGCTGGGAGACGTTGTTGATCGCCCGCCAGATGCCTCGCTGGTTGCCCACGATGCACGCCATGCGCTGCGCCCGGGTCAATGCGGTATACAGGAGATTGCGCTGGAGCATGATGTAGTGGCTCGCGTGGATCACCATCACCACGGCCGGGTACTCGCTGCCCTGCGACTTGTGGACCGTGAGTGCGTACGCCAGCGCCAGATCCTCAAGTTCGTCGGCCCCGTACTCCACCCGGCCCATCTCGTACTCCACCACCAGCACCCCGCGCTCGCGGTCGATGGCGCTGATGAAGCCAATATCTCCGTTGTACACGCCTTTGTCGTAGTTGTTCGCGGTCTGCAGTACCCGGTCGCCCTCGCGGAACACCGTCTCGCCGCGTCGCACTTCGCGCCTTCCCGGGCCCGCCGGATTGAGGGCCTCCTGCAGCCGCTCATTGAGCACCTTCACCCCGATGGGCCCGCGGTGCAGCGGAGTAATGACCTGGATCTCCCGCGGGTGGAACCCCATCTTCGGCAGGCTCTGGGTAGCAGTGCGGATCACCCGATCAGCGGCCGCCTCCGGGTCCTCCTCCTCCAGCCAGACGCAGTCGCCCCGTTCCTTGAGCCACTGCTCATGTTTCGGGAAGCGCGGGGACTCGCCGCGGTTCAGCAGGTGAGCGCTGCGGATGATATCGCTGCCCTCGGCCTGTCGGAAAACCTGGGTCAACCGGCAGACGGGGGCCACCCGCGAATCCACGATATCCCGCAGCACATTGCCCGGGCCCACGCTGGGGAGCTGATCGGCGTCGCCCACGAGGATCAGGCGCGCGTGATCCGGCAATGCCCGCAGCAAGTCCCTGGCCAGCAGGATATCCAGCATGCTGGCCTCGTCCACCAGCACCACGTCGGTATCCAGCGGCTCATCCGGGCCATGCTTGAACCCGCCTCGGAAGGGGTCATACACGAGCAGGCGGTGAATCGTTGTCGCCGCATGAGCGGCAAGTTGCTCCAGGCGCTTCGCGGCGCGGCCCGTCGGACTTGCGAGGGAGATGCGCTTGCCCAGGGTCTGGCAGGCATCCACAATGGCCCGGGTCACAGTTGTCTTCCCGGTGCCGGGGCCGCCGGTGATCACGCACAACCCGCTGCGCAGTGAAGTCACCACCGCCTGCGCCTGCTCGGAGGTCAGTTCGGTTGCGCCCATGGTCTCGCGGCGTTTGAGCCAGGCGAGAATCTGGTCTTTCGTGGGCGCTCCGTCCATCTCGAGATCCGTCAGGCGCAACAGGATGCCCGCCACCTGGCACTCCGCCTCATGCATGCGCTTCAGGAAGATCCCCGTCTCATCCCCCAGTGTTTCGCGCACCACATCCTCAGAGACAACCAGGCGGTCCAAACCCATCTCGATGTGTTGTCGGAAGACGTCGAGGAGCGACTCAGCGCGCTCCAGGAGAGATTCGGCGGGCAGGAACAGGTGGCCCTCCCCGGTCGCGGAGTCCAGCACGTGCAACAGCCCGGCCTCAATGCGCGAGGGGTCTTCGGCGGCAATGCCCACCACCCGCGCGATCCGGTCGGCCGTGAGGAACCCGATGCCCCGGATGTCCTTGGCCAGCCGGTACGGTTCGCGTTCGAGTATCTCCACCGACTGGTCGCCGTACCGCGCATAGATGCGTCCGGCAATTGCCCCGCCGATGCCTTTCTCGTGCAGGAACACCATGATGCGGTGCACGGTCTTGTGGCGTTGCCAAGCCTCCAGCAGCGCGGCGGCGCGCTTCTCACCGATGCCGGGCACTTCGCAGACGCGCTCGGGCGCAGAGTCGAGAATGTCCAGGGTCTTATCGCCAAAGCGCTTCACCAGTCGCTCAGCAAGCGCCGGCCCGATGCCTTCCACGAGGCCGCCGGCCAGATACGCGCGGATCGCGGAGGCGGAAGTAGGCCGCACAAGCTGGTAGCGTGTGAACCGGAATTGCCTGCCATACTGAGGGTGGTCGGCCCATTCGCCGAACAGCCGGACGCTCTCTCCCACATCGGGGCTGAGCATGTTGCCCACAACATTGACGACCTGGTGCACGCTCACCTGGAGCCGGGCAACGGTCCAGCCGGTGTCTGGCGCATGGAAAGTGATGCGCTCCAGCACGCCGTCCAGACTCTGTTCATCCATGCCCTCAAGCTGCATCTTCATTGGTCGCCGATAGACTCAATAGATGTAAACCGGCGTGCCCACAGACACCATGGAATACAACACCTGGGCGTCCGATTTGTGCTGGCGCACGCAGCCGTGGGATGCCGGCCTGCCCAGGAGCCGGTAGTACCCCGGTGAGGTGGCGTGGATTCCGTGGCTGCCGCTGGAAGTGATCCCCAGCCAGTAGGGCATGTGTACCCGGTACAGGCTGCTGAAGGGGTTGAGCGCCTTGTTGAAGACCTTGCCCATCGCGCCTCGGCTGCCACGGGAACCCGGCTTCATCTTCGGCGTCTGGAAGGGCGGCACCGCCGTGGAGATCATGTGCATGCGCTTGATCTTGCCGCCCTCGAAGTAGTAGAGCCGCTGCAGGCGCTTGCTGATAGCGATGCAAGTGTCCGGCAAGTCCTCGAACTCCCGCGGCCACAGAATCACCGGGATCTCGTGAGCGGCAATCAGATTGCCCGCGGCATCATACGCGCCAATACGCAGGCGCAATGCAGGGCCGTCAAGCCAGGGCACCTGCCAGCTGACCTGCCCGGTGTTCGGAAGCATATTGCCCTTGACGACGCCCGAGAATCTCCCGCGGTCCTTGCCCCCGAGCTGACAGAGCTCACCGTAGTAGTAGATGCGCACCTGGGTCGCGGACTTGGGCGCGATCCAGCGGATGGTCACTGTCTCCCGGTCTCGCCAGATCCCGTTAGGCTTCGGGCTGACGAAGCGCAGGACGTCGGTGTCCGGGAGCGCGATGGTTGGCTCCGCCGGCACGGGCTCGATTTCCACAGGCGGCCCCGGCTCGGGTTCCGGTTCAGGCTCGGGTTCCGGTTCAGGCTCAGGTTCCAGCGCAGGCGGCGGGGGCTCACCCGGCACATGGTCGTGGATGTGCGGCGGCACCGGAGTCTCTCTCGCTGTTGACCGCGCGGCGTAGGAAGGGCAAAATCCCACGGCGAGAATGAGAAGCGCGACAGATAGGGGCGTCGCCTGGCTGAACAGCGTCAGTTTTCGATGCATGGTCCGCTCAGTAGTTCGTCCTGGTGTGCTTTCCCATTTCCAACGGGCCGCAGGCAATCATATCCTGCAAGGAGAATAGGCGCAAGCCGGTGGGCAGACGGGTGCCACTCCTTCTCGAAGTGGTGCTCGCATCCAGAATCATCAGGCGCGGCATCCTGCGCCATCCATCGGGCATGATGACGGCCATACCCATAGCAACCACCCTGGGAGACAGATCATGACAAGACGCGAAGCCAAAGATCGCCTACGGTCGGATCGAGCACTGATCGGCACCATGTTCCTCGAAGTCGCCTCACCGGGCACTTGCCAGATGATCAAGCAGGCTGGCTACGACTTCGTGATTTTCGATACAGAACACTCCTGGTATGGCGTGGAGACCATCGCGCGCTTCATCCGTTCTGCCCGGGACATCGGCCTGCTCGTGATCGTCCGAGCTCCCGCGTTCCAGGGCCACTGGCTCGCGCGTTATCTCGATCTCGGCGCGGATGGTCTGGTCTGCCCCCACGTGGACAATGCCGAACAGGCCGCAGACATCATCCGCCAGACCAAGTACCCGCCCGTGGGGGAGCGCGGCATGGCCAACAACATCGCTCATGACGAGTATGTCGCCAGACCCATGCTGGACTTCTGCCGCGAGGCCGACGAAGAGATCTTGATCATCGCGCAGATCGAGACCGCGGCCGGGCATGCCAACCGCGAGGGCATCCTGTCAACTCCCGGCATCGACGCAGTGTTCATCGGGCCCAATGACCTGTCCTTGAGCATGGGCTTCCCCGGCCAACACAACCACCCGCAGGTGGTGCAGGCCATGGAGGACATCTTCGAGTCCGCCCGGCGCAACAATGTGGCGCCCGGCCTACACGGGTTCACGGTGGAGGCCACCCGGAGCTGGCTGGATAAGGGCGCGCGGTTCGTCTGTCACCGAGCCGACATCAGCCTGATCATCGACGGCAGCCGGCGCGATCTGGAGGTTCTCCGGCAGCATCCGGCGCTGGGCGGGTAGATCCGCTCTCGGTCCTGGGCACCGGGTGAGTCAGCACCGCACAGGCGGGCCCTGACGCATCCGATGCAGACATGTTACACCTTGCAGCCCCACAAACACGGAGAGACCCTATGAGCTTGCGCATCCTCAACACCGCCGCTATCTACGACGACAAGGACGCCCGGGCGATGCTGGCCGACGCCGGCTTCGAGCTGTTTGACTCCCCCCCGCGGGCGCCTTTCGGCGAGGACGATATCATCGATCTCCTGGAAGACGTGGACGCCGTCATCGCCGACTCCGACGCCTACACGGAGCGTGTCTTCGCGGAACGCCCCCGGCTCAAGCTTGTGTCGCGCTGGGGCGTGGGCATTGATTCCATCGACCTCGAGGCGGCAACGCGCCACGGCGTGATGGTAACCAACACCCCGGGCATCATCACCGATGCCGTGGCCGACCTCGCCTTCACCTTCATTCTCGCCCTGGCGCGCCGACTGGTGGAGTGCAACTCCCTCGTGCGTGGCGGCGGTTGGCAGAAGATGATCGGCGCGAACGTGGGCGGCGCAACCCTGGGTATTATCGGTGTCGGGGACATCGGCACCTGTTCGGCCCGACGCGGCAAGGGTTTCGGAATGCGCGTATTGGCCTTCGACCCCGTGCCCCGCCAGGAAGTGGCCGATCTACTCGGCGTGGAGTTCGTGGACCTGGAGACCCTTCTGCGGGAGAGCGATTTCGTCACCCTCCACTGTAATGCCACTCCTGCGAACCGCAACATGATCGGCGCCGAACAACTCGCGATGATGAAGCCCACAGCGTTCCTGATCAATTGCGCGCGGGGGTCGCTGGTGGATGAAGCGGCGCTGGTGGACGCACTCAAGAACGGAACCATCGCAGGCGCCGGGCTCGACGTGTTCGCCCAGGAGCCACCCGATCCGGATAACCCTTTGTTCGCGCTGGACAATTGCCTGGTCACCCCGCACACCGCAACCATGGATCGCAAGACCATCCAGCGGGTGAGCATGCAGGTGACTGCGAACACCCTGGACGCGCTGCAGGGGCGCAGGCCCAAGTACCTGTGCAACCCGGAAGTCTGGGCGGGCTGACTACCGGCGGAAACCACACAGCGGCGGGCCCTGTCACGGTCTGCGTGACCCCCGCCGCCCAAGGTTTCCCGGCAGCTGACTGCCCGTGCTCCCCGCCTCAGAACTCCCGCGGGTCGGGCACTTCCACCGGGCTGCTTCCCTGGTCTGCCGACTGCACCGCGCACACTCCCGGCAAGCTCATGTCCAGGCCGAAGTACACGTCGATCGCAGGAGCCGTGCCATCCACCACCGCGCGCACGAAATCATCCACCATCAGGTATTCGCTGGTCCCGTGGCCGCCGGCTGAAGCCTCGGGCGGCATCTTCGGGTGAGACCACCCCAGGGGCAGGTCGATCATTCCCGTGCAGTGCGGGATGTCGTTGAGGATCGCCTTGAACCCTGCGTAGCCCCCACGGGGCGACTCCAGCACGCCTTCGGTACCGTAGATCGAGAAATAATGGAACGACGGCTCCCGGGCCACCACAAAGCCGCACGTGACCTTGATCACATTGCCTTTCGCGGTCTTGAACAGCGCCACTTCCATGTCCACGGTGCCGGTGGCTTTGCCGATGCGCTCCCCGGGATTCATGCCCACCGCGCTGACAATCCGGTCATCGAGAATCTGCAGCACCGGCCCGAGACTGTGGGTGCAGTAGCGGATCGGCCGCATACCCGCGCGCCACGTGGGTCCTGTTTCCGCGCCCGGAGTGATCCCGTCATCCCGCGCCGCCATGAGCGGCCGACAGTCATGGATGTACTCGGCCTCTGCGTAGTAGGGCTCCCCGATCTTCCCGTCCTTTACCAGTCGGTCGAAGGTCTGCAGGAAAGCCATATAGTTCATGTTCTCGGCGAACATGTAGGTCTTGCCGGTCTCGCGCACGGCGCGGACAAGTTCCCGGGCCTCGTCGATAGAATACACTGCCGGGACTTCACTCAGCACGTGCTTGTCTGCCCGCAGTGCCGCCACACACTGCTCCGCGTGCAGGGGTGCCGGCGTCCCCACCACCACCGCGTCGATATCGCAGGCGAGGAGGTCCTCGAAGTTTGTGACCCAGCGTTCCACTCCATTGGCCTTGGCGAAGCTCTCTGCTCGTTCCTCGTTGACATCGCAAACTGCCGTGACCTTGCTGTCTTTGCGGGCGTTGAATACCGCGCAGAACGAGCCACCGCGCCGCAGACCCGCGATCCCGATGCGCAGAGACATGAGCAGACCTCCCTAACGCATAAGCACGAACCAGCAGTACCAGTAGACCAAGGGCGAGCTGAATAGCACGGCATCGAACCTGTCGAGGACGCCCCCGTGTGGGCCAAGCAGTGACCCAAAGTCCTTGATGCCAATGTCTCGCTTGAGCACCGATTTCCCCAGGTCGCCTAACTGTCCGACGATGCTCATCAGCACGCCCAGCAGCACGCAGTGCCATACCGGCAGGTGCAGCCACATTCCCAGCAGCACCATTCCGACGAGTGTCGCGAACAGATGGGCCACCGAGCCCTCGACGGTCTTGTTCGGACTGATCAGCGGAGCCAGCTTCGTGCGCCCTATGAGCGTTCCCACGAAGAACGCACTGGTGTCACCCAGCCAGACCGGAATGACAGTGAATAGAATGCCCCCCGTGCGCCGTGCCAACGCCCCGGCGTCCACGAAGCCGGTGAGGGAGGGAAGATCCACGTAGCGCATGCGCAACATGAAGGAAAGCAGGAGGCCCACGTACACAACGCCGAAGACGGTTGTCGCCGAGTTGATCACCGCTGACTGCCCGGGCTTGGAGCGGAACTGGGCGATCAGAGTACCCGCCACGGAACACATGAGCACGAACAGGATAAGCTGGAGAACGTCCGCCTCAGCCTCTACGTTCGCGCCGGTGAGTCGGTCCGCCCCGCTCAGGCCGGCGAGATTGTAGACCTCGATGGTGTGTTGCGTCGCATACAGGATCGCGACGGCGCAGAGCCAGCCCAGCGCCACATTGGGGCGCATCCCCCTCGCCTGCAGCGCCGAATAGTACTCACCCAGCGCGATCACGGCCAGCACGGCGATAAAGGTGAAGAACGTCCAGCCGCCCAGGTAGACCAGGCCGCAAAAAGCCGCCAGGCCGAGCACGCCCACGATCGTCCGAACCAGCACGCGGATGGCGTAAGGGGTAGTTGGTTTCTCGGGGCCCATGGACGGCCTATTCCTCCCTCAGTCAGCAGATGCCTTCCCCGTGCCCTGATTGCTTTGCGGTCCGGCCAGCATGCGACGGCCCGCCTCGCCGTGATTCGTGGGCCCGTGCCCATGCCCGATATCCAGCGACGTGGCGATTGCCAGCGAGATGAACTCCTTCGCCTGCCGGATCGCATCCATCGGCGTCATCCCCAGCGCCAGCCCAGCCGCGATTGCCGCCGAAAACGTGCATCCGGTTCCGTGGGTGTTCGGAGTGTCAAAGCGCCTGGACTCCAGCACCTTCACCTGTCCTGTATCCGCGGTGAATACTAGGTCGGCGGGCCGGTCCTCCAGGTGACCGCCCTTGACCACCACCACCCGCGGCCCCATCTGCGCTATCTCCCGTGCCGCTTCATTCATGCCTGCCAGACTCGTGATCTCCCGCCCCACAAGCACACCTGTCTCATGCAGATTGGGCGTCACCACCAGCGCCAGCGGCAGCAGACGTGAGACCAGGGCTTCCCGCGCCTCTGCCGCCAGGAGGGCGTCGCCACTCTTGGCAACCATCACCGGGTCCACCACGAGATTGCGGATGTCATGGCGCCGCACCCCATCGGCCACCGTCTCCACCAGTTCCGGCGTAGCCAGCATCCCCGTCTTCGCGGCATCACAGCCGATATCGTCCATGACCGCGTCCAGTTGTGCAGTTACCAGGTCCAGGGGCAAAGCCTCCGCCCGGCGCACCTCAACTGTGTTCTGGGCAGTAATCGCCGTGATAACGCTCATCCCGTAGACGCCCAACGCGGCGAAGGTCTTCAGGTCCGCCTGAATACCCGCTCCGCCGCCGGAGTCCGAACCCGCGATGGTCAGTACAACGGGCACTGTTCGTCTTGCAGCCATGATCGCGCACGCCCCAGAGCAATAATCCGGCCTCGCACCTATCCAGGCAATGGCTGGAGCCGGGCCGGGCTCTCCGCCTGATTATCCCCTCCCTCGATGCGTCTGGCAACTGGTTTCGTGGACCGATAGGTATACACCTGAGTAAGATTGCGCCGCTGATATTGAACACGATCCGAGTATTCGACCAAGGTGCGTTGCTAAAAAACATAAGTAATATGACGGTTTCCTGCGCGGCCAGTCCCCTTTCACTCTTCCCCGCAGGCCCTGTCTGTGGTACTCTCCAGGCTGTCTAGAGACGCTGCGGAGGGCCCATGATGATTTTCGACTGTCACGCCCACGTTTTCCCCGAGAACGTGGTTGACCGGGCCATGGAGGCCCTGTCTGCGCGGTACGGCGCGCAGCCCGTGGGCAGGGCGACCCCCTCGGGTCTGCTCAAGCACATGGATGACTGCGGCGTGGACCGCTGCCTGGTGCTGGGAGTGGCCACGAAGCCTTCCCAGGTGCGCTCGATCAATGACTGGATCACCAGTCTCGGAGAGGAGCGCCTGGTGCCCCTGGGCAGCCTGCACCCCCACATGGAGGGCCTGCAGGACGAGATCGCGCGCCTCGTGGATTGCGGCGTGAAGGGCGTGAAGCTCCAGCCCCACTTTCAGGATTACGAACTGGATGACCCGGCGGTTCACGCCATGTTTGAGGCAATCGGTGACCGCCTCTTCGTGCTTATGCACGGCGGGCAGGAGATCATCCCCATCGACAATCTGCAGCCCACCCCTCCGCGCCTGGCCTGCCTGCTGGAAACACATCCGCAGGTGCGTTTCATCTTTGCACATCTCGGGGCGTATCTGCAGTGGGATGAGGTCGAAGAGATACTCGTGGGGCGCGACGTACACCTGGACGCCTCGTATGTCTTTGATATCTGCTCCGACGAGCAGATCAGCCGCATCATTCAGAGCCACGGCCCGGAGCGCATCGTGTGGGGGAGCGACTTCCCGTGGCAGACTCAGGCCCAGGGGCTTGCGGGCATCCATCGTCTGGGGCTCTGCGCGGACGCGGAGCAGGGAATACTCGGGGGCAATCTGCTTCGCCTGCTGGGGATGTGATACGCCCTCAATTCAGCCGCGACGAACCACAGAAACCCGGTGCAACGGCCAGAAGATCAGCGCCACACGCCCTATCAGGCTGTCGACCGCCACAAAGGGCGCAGGCTCCGGCGGCTCGCCGGGCGCCTGAATGGTCCACGTGTGGCTGTCCTGGCTCTGGTTGCGGTTGTCGCCCAGGACCACCAAGTGCCCCGCAGGGCAAGGGGCGCAGGTCCAGTCAAAGCTCATGAGCTCACGCAGGTAGGGCTCATCCACGATGCGACCGTTGCGCCACAGATACCCCCTGCGGACAGCGATTTGGTCTCCGGGGAGGCCTACCACGCGCTTGGCGAGAATCTCTCCGCCGGCCTGCGACTGCGGGGGAGCGCTGAAAAGAACCACATCGCCATACCGGGGAAGTGTGCCGCCCCTGTATGCGGTGATCGCCGCCAGCACCAGGTCGCCGGGGCGAAGGGTGGGCTCCATCGCCTCGCCCTGAACGCGATAGCAGCGCACCACCTGCCCTGCGCACAGGGCAATGGGTACGGCCATCCCGAGCACAAACAGCAGCGCATTGCGCAACCAGCGCCGCCGCGGTCTGCGCGGTCTGCGTTGACCCAGCATCTGCTTGAGTTGTTCCGTGTAGTCCTGGCCTGCGCTCATTGGCCCCACGCCCGGCAGTGGTGATCTCTCTTTCCACAGTCAGCCGCCCGTCGCCTGCACAATCTCTCGATCCTGGTGATCAACTGTGCCCCGTCCCCTCATCGTCGGCATCGCTGGAGGCAGCGCAAGCGGAAAATCCACCTTTGCACAGGCTCTCGCCGAGCGTCTGGAGGGTCTTGAAGTCCGCATCATCGGGATGGACGCTTACTTCGTCCAGGACAAGCCGCTTCACAAAGGGCCGCTTACGGATCGCGAGTGGCCGGACTACAATCAGCCCGCATCATTCCATCTGGACCGGCTCGCCGCCGATCTGGACGCAATGGACGGGCAGGTGGTCATCGTCGAGGGGCTTCTTGTGCTGCACGATGACAAGATCCGCTCGCGCTGCGACTTCAAACTCTTTGTGGATGCGCCGGCGGATGAGCGCATCTGCCGCCGTCTCAAGCGGAATATGGCGAAGATGAACCTGTCCTTCGACGAGATCGCCGGCTACTACCTGGACTCCGTGCGCTTCCGTCACCAGCAGTTCGTGGAGCCCTCTCGCTGGCACGCGGACCTCGTCATCAACGGTTCGATCCTGAGCGAGAACGCAGTCAACGCTATCGCGGACCACATCCGCGCACGTCTCGGAGAGTCTGCATGAGCAATGCGAAGCCCGCCGTCTTGCTGGACCGTGACGGCGTGATCAACTACGACAGTCATAATTGGGTAATGCGGTTCGAAGACATCGTCTTCATCCCCGGTTCGCTGGAGGCCATCGCCCGGCTCACACAAGCGGGCCGCCGCATCTACGTGGTCACGAACCAGGCATGGGTGTCGAAGCGCCTCCTGCCCGATCCCGAAGCGGTGCTCCGGGACACCCTCACGCGCCTGCGCGACGCGGTGGCGGATGCCGGTGGGGAAATCCTGGACATCGCCGCCTGCCCTCACCAGGATTCCGACCGGTGCCACTGCCGAAAGCCCGCACCGGGGCTTCTGCTGAAGATCGCGCAGGAGCACAGCGTGGACCTGTCGCGTTCCGTGATGTGCGGGGACTCCTGGCGCGATGTGGAAGCGGCTGCGGCTGCGGGAGTCGGGAAAATGATCTTTCTTCGCACCAGGCCCACCGAAGCCGAGGTGCAGGCGGAGCTGAAACTCTGTCGGCCCCCGGATTTTCAGGCGGAAGACCTCGCCGCAGCCGTCGAGATTATCCTGGAGCATGGGCTGGGTGCTTAGCAGGCTCGGTTCGCCGCAGCTTTGCGCACAAGCTAACCGTCACCAAGGAGACTTCATCTATGGACCTGACCTTCCTGGGGAGCGCCGCGGCTGAAGCCTGGCCAGCGCTGTTTTGCACCTGCGAGTCCTGCGAGGGCGCGCGAAAACTCGGCGGCCGCAACATCCGTCGCCGCACCAGCTATCGCCTGGGCGAACATACCCATATCGATTGGGGACCGGACACTTGCGCCGCGTGTCTCGCACTTGGCCTGGATATGGCCAGTGTCACGGACCTCATCGTCACGCACAATCACTCCGACCACTTCACCCCGCACGAACTGTACTTTCGCAGGCCAGGCTATTCGCTGGTGCCCGAGGACCGCGTCCTTAGCGTCTACGGTCCCGCTGGAGTTGGCGAGGTGCTGGGCGAAAAGTTCGACGATCCCGCAGTCTTCCGCCTGGGTTTCTCGGAACTGGCACCCTTCGTCGAGACCCCGGTGAACCCGGACTGCTCGGTCACCGCGCTCCCGGCCACTCACGGAGTCAACATCGGCGGCGCCTTCACCTACATCCTGCGGACCCTGGATTCCGGGCGCACAGTCCTTATCGGCCATGATACGGGCTGGTATGACCAGGAGGTGTGGGACTTCCTCGCGGGCAAGAGTCTCGATGCGGTGATCATGGACACCACCTACGGCTTCCGGGCCGAGAGGAGACATCACCTCGGATGCCCGGACGTGGTAGAAGTGAAGCAGGTTCTGCAGGAGTCGGGCGCGCTAGCACCGGACTGCAGGTTCATCGCCAATCACTTCTCGCACAATGGCCTGTGGCTGTACGACCAGTTGGTCGAGTATTTCGCGCCACATGGTATCGAGGTGGGCTATGACGGAATGATCGTGACACTTTGAAGGAGGGATGAGCGATGTACCGAGTGGATGCTTACCAGCGCGAGATGTCCAAGGTTGAAGCGGAGGGGGCCGCGGGAGTGCGAATCCAGTGGCTTCTAGACGAGTCGGTGGGGGCGGACAAGTTCGCGATGCGCCGCTTCGTCATCGAGCCCGGCGGCAACACCCCCTTCCACGCCCACGACTGGGAGCATGAGGTCTACATTCTGCGGGGCAGGGGCCTGCTTGTAACTGACGAAGGCGAACGGGAGATCGGCCCGGACATGGCGATCCTGGTGGAGCCCAATGAGCGCCACCAGTTCTGCGCGCTTCCCGAAGGCTCCCTCGAGTTCCTCTGCCTGGTACCCAGCGGCCCGGCCACGGTGCACTGAGTCTCGGCGATCTGTTCCCCGCCAGGTGGGGCGATGCCGCCGTTGCCGCCAGGAGAGGCAGGCAGTCCTGGCTGGGGACCCTTGCCCCTTCCTCCCGCACCCACGAAAACGGGGACCGGCCGCTTCCCGGTCCCCGTTCCGACTACGCTTGTCCCCCAACGGCGCCCTACCCGATGAGCCCGCGCTCGGCCAGCTTCTTGCCGATCTGCACCACGTTCGTTGCGGCGCCTTTGCGCAGGTTGTCGGACACACACCAGAAGTTGATGGTGTTCGGCTGCGAGTAGTCATCCCGCGTCCGGCCCACCAGCACCAGATTCTTCCAGCCTTCCTTCAGCACGTCCGCCTGGGTCGGGTAGGCCCGCTCTTCGGCGTACCTGTGCCCCATGTAGGTATCATCCTTGGGGGCTGACGGGGTGGGCCACCCAAGGGTGTCCTTGGCCGGCTGGTCGATGACCACGATGCCGTATTCCTCTGCTTTCGCGCGCCACGTATCCAGCGCCACCGCCGCGCTCATCGGACCTTTGAACTCGGCGTTGATCGATTCCGCATGGCCGATCTCTACCGGCACCCGCACCGCCGTCGCCACAACGTCCAGGCTGTCGTCACCGAAGATCTTGCGGGTCTCGTACCGCATCTTCAGCTCTTCCTTGGTGTAACCGTTGTCCATGAAGGCGTCGATGTGCGGCAGGCAGTCCAGCGCGATCTGCCGTCGGAACACCTTCGGGTCGAACTTCAGCAGCCCACCGATGTTGTCCGGATCCATCTGTTTGAGCTGTGCCACAAGCTCCGCTTGAGCTTCGCGACCATAGCCGGAGACCGACTGGAAAGTGGACACGACCACGCGCTTCAGGGGGGAGATACTGTGCAGCGGCGCCAGCGCAACGCACATCTGGATGGTCGAGCAGTTCGGGCTGGCGATGAGTCGCGTATCACTCGTCACCGTATCCATGTTCACTTCCGGCACGACCAGCGGGATCTCCGGGTCCATGCGGAAATCTGCGCCGTTGTCGATGCAGTAGACACCAAACCTGTCAATGGCCGCCATCGCCCAGGTCTTCGCGGCGCCCTTGTCTCCCTCTCGCCCGGCGAAAAACGCCACATCCAGGCCTTCGAACAACTTGAGGCCTTCCTCGCTGAACTCCGTGCCCAGGCTGTGAACCGGCACTTCTTCGCCGTCGATGACCTCAACCCGGGCCGAAGTGGCCAGCATACGCACCTCTTCGCACTCCAGGCCCAGTTCCCGAATGCACCTGTAAATATTCTGGCCCACCGGTCCGACACCGACGACTCCAGCCTTGATGCCCATGTTCTTCACCTTTTCTGCGCGGGCGCTGTGAGCAGTCGGCTCTGGCGTCCCCGCGGGATTGTCGTGCTTACAGAAGATGCTCGAGGCCCACGGTGAGGCCGCTGAGTTGCTGAACCCGCCGCACCGCCAGGAGGACGCCGGGCATGAAACACTCTCGGTTGATGGTGACGTGGCTGATGACCAGCCGCTCGCCGAGACCGCCGAAAATGACCTCCTGGTCGGCAACGTAGCCTGGCATCCGCACCGCGTGCACCTGGATCCCGTGGACCTTGCCGCCCCGGGAACCGGGAGCCTTGTCCACTTCGGTGGGCACGGTCTCGAAATCCTCCCCGCGTGCCTGCGCCATCAACTCGGCCGTGCGCAATGCCGTTCCCGATGGCGAGTCCACTTTGTTCTCATGGTGGCGCTCGATGATTTCCGCGTAGTCGAAACTCCGCGCGGCATCGGCGGCATAGCGCATCATGAGGTTCGCGCCGATGCTGAAGTTGGGGGCAATGAAGCAGGGGGTCTCATTGCGTTCGCACATGGCGCGGATGACATTGAGGTCTGTCTCGGACAGCCCTGTGGTGCCAACCACGCAGGCGACCTTGCGGGTGATCGCGGCTTCGAGGTTGTCCATGACCACCGCGGGCACCGTGAAATCGATCATCACGTCGGGCTTGATCTCATCGAGGGTTCCCGCGAGATGCCCGCTGATGGACAAGTCGGATGCCTCCCCGAGGATCTCGGACATGGGGTGCCCTACGCCTTTGGGGTCCACGCCGCCCACCAGCTCCATGTCGCGCGCTGCGTGAACTGCCTGGGCGACCTGACGTCCCATCCGGCCGAAAGCTCCGCTCACCAGTACGCGAATTGCGCTCACAATGGTCCCTCCAGTGCTGTTGGCCAGCCTGCTGCGGCGGGTACGGAGTATAACAAAGCGATATGGTCAATGCAATATGAGGAGCAGCGTCAGCCACCCCGCAGGCCGAGCGTCTCGCTCCACGCCTTCCAGCCCCTACCCCAGCACTTCCTCCAGCGACTCGCTGACCACGCCGATGCCCTCCAGCAGCGCTTCCTCATCAATGCACAGAGGCGGGTTCAGCTTGATCGCGCAGCCGTCTACACCCACGGGCGCGAAAAGCATGAGCCCCTTCTCGATGCACTTTTGTGTCACATCCATGGCCAGGTCAGGGTCTGCGTCGGTCGTCCCGGGGTGGGTGAACTGGATGGCGGCCACCAGACCGGCACCCTGGATCATCCCGATCTGCGGGTATTTGTCTTTCAGCGGCGCAAGGGCGTCCAACATCACCTTGCCCAGCCGCGCCGCGTTCTCGACCATACCCTCTTCAATGATCGCGTCGATGCTCGCGAGGGCAGCAGCGCAGCAGACCGGGTTGCCGGTGTGGGTGCTGGTCATTGAGCCTGGCCCGTACTGGTCCATCACGTCTTTTCGCCCGATAACCGCGCCGATGGGCATTCCGTCGCCGAGGCCTTTGCCGCAGCAGACAATGTCCGGCACCATCCCAAAATGCATGAAGCCAAAGAGCTTTCCGGTGCGCCCGAACCCGGCCTGCACTTCGTCGAAGGTGATCAGAATGTTGTGCTTATCCGCCCACGTACGCATCTCTTGCCAGTATTCCGGCGGCGCGAGGCACGCATTCACTCCCTGATAGGTCTCGCAGAGCACACCGGCGATCTGTTCGGGCTTGACGTTCTTCGCCTCCAGGGACTTCAGGAAGAACTCGAAGGATGTGTCAGGGCAACGGAACCCGTCGGGGTACGGAACCTGCACCATACCCTTGTCGAGGTTGATAATCCAGGACTTTCCCGCGGGCATGCCGCCGGCCATCTGAGAACCCATGGTGCGCCCGTGGAAGGCATTATCGTAGCTGACGATAACGTGCTTCTCCCGGCCACCTTGCGCCACGCCCCAGGTGCGCATGAGCTTGATCGCGCACTCCGTGGTTTCGGCTCCGGTGGTTACGAGAAAGGCTTTCTCCAGCGGCGCAGGGGAAATCTCCACGATTTTCTGCACCAGCCTGGAGCGGATCTCCGAGGGGAAACAGTAGTTGTGCAGCAGGCCGTGGGCGACTTGATCGGAGATGGCCTGGACCACTTTCGGATGGCTATGACCGGCGTTGGTCACCAGGACGCCGGAGCTGAAGTCCAGCCACATGTTGCCCCACTTGTCGAACACGTTCACGCCGTATGCGCGGTCCCAGATCACCGGCGGCTGCCCGGTCATGGAACGGGGTTCGAACTTCTGCAGGCGGTCGAGAATCTCCAGGGACTCGGGCACCGGTATCTGCGTCTGAATGCGGCGGTATTTCGTGTCAACAGCGGGCACGTCTTGGGGTTCGCGAGGGAACGAACGGCTTGCCACAGTGAGGGCTCCTTCCGGGGCGGGCGCCAGGCGCGGTCGCGTCGACGCCCGGTCGCAAGTCGGTTCCGGCATTGGGTCCATGCCGGGTCTTCGTCACAGTGAATTGTGCGGCGAGGGCGCCGTGAATCAGACCGCGGAGCCGCCGTCGCCGGCGGTGTCTCCCTGCTGCGACTGCTGGGGGTCACCGATGCGCCGGAACCGCTGGTAGCGTCGGTCCATCAGTTCCTCTGCCGGCAGTTCGCGCAGTTCAGCCAGCGCCCGGCTGATGCTGTTCTTGAGCAGCCTCGCGGCCTGCGCAGGGTCCAGATGCGCACCACCGGGAGGCTCGGGAACAACAGCCGTCGCGACGCCCAGTTCGAGGGCATCCTGAGCGGTGAGTTTCAGCGCCGCCGCCGCCTCCTCCTTGCGCTCCGGGCTGCGCCAGAGGATGACCGCGCACGATTCGGGCGCGATCACCGAGTAGTAAGCGTTCTCCTGCATTAGCACGGCATCGCCCACTCCGATGGCGATTGCTCCGCCGCTTCCACCTTCACCGATGACCGAGCAGACCACCGGCACCGGGAGCGAGAACATATCGCGCTGGCTCACCGCGATGGCTTCAGACACCCCGCGGGCTTCCGCTTCTTCGAGGCAGTCTGCCCCCTTGGTGTCGATGAAAGTGAGAATCGGCCGTCCCAGCCGCGCCGAGAGTTTCATCACCCGAAGGGCTTTACGGTAGCCTTCGGCCTTGGCGCTGCCGAAATTGCGCGCCAGGCGCTCGGCGGACGTGCGTCCCTTCTGCTGGGCGATGACCGCCACCGCGCGACCCTCGAAGTGTCCCAATCCAGCGACGATCGCCCCGTCATCCCCGTATCGGCGATCGCCGTGGAGTTCCACGAAACCGTCGATGAACGCATCAATGTAATCAAGCGCCAGCGGACGATCCTGGTGCCGGGCGAGTTGGACCCTATCCCACGCCGATAGGGCGACTTCGGAACCCGCCGGTCGCAGGGGAATCGCTGGCGGCGGCTCAAGGGTCTCCGGCTCTGTCTCCGCATCCGCCTCCGCAACTACTTCGGGCCCCGACGCCCACCGCAGAATCCGCCCCAGCGTTTCCTTCATCCGCGGCCGGGGAACCAGCATGTCCAGCATCCCGTGCTCATACTGGAACTCCGCGGTCTGGACTCCCGGCGGCATCTTGATATTGGTCACTTCGATGACACGCGGCCCCGCAAAACCCATGGCCGCCCCGGGTTCGGCGATGATCACATCTCCCAGGAAGGCGTAACTCGCGGTCACGCCGCCGTATGTGGGGTGGGTCAGTACACTCACGTACAGCAGTCCGGCATCAGACAGACGCCCCGCGGCGCCCGAGGTCTTCGCCATCTGCATGAGCGATACCAGGGACTCCTGCATGCGCGCCCCACCGGTTGCGCAGAAAACAACCACGGGCAGGCGCTCTTCGACGGCGCGCTCCATCAGCCGCGTGATCTTCTCTCCCACACCCCATCCCATGCTGCCGCCCAGGAACTTGAGGTCCATGACACCGATGGCCACGGGAACCCCATGGATCTGGGCACGTCCGGTGACTACCGCCTCGGACATCCCGGTCTTCGCCCGGTCACGTTCCAGCTTCGACTGGTAGTCCGGGAACTTCAGCGGGTCACTGATGGGCAACTCAATGTCCCATTCCTGGAAGGAGCCTTCATCGGCGGTCAATTCCAGCCGCTGCCAGACGCTCAGCGGGAAGTGGTGATTGCAGTGGGCGCAGACCCATGCATTCCGCGCCAGCTCCTTTGAGTAAATGAGCTGGTGACAACCGGGACATTCTTCCCACAGGTCCGCGGGCGTGATGTGGCTGTCTGAACTGGAAGCCGGCTGTGCGGTCATCTGTCTTCTCCGAAATGGGATAGCTTGCCGGGGCCGCTCGCCTGCCCTCGGGAACCGGGTAAGGACGGCGACGGCAGCGCTCTTGCTGACCGTTCCGGCGGCGGGAGTGTACGGGGCTGCGATAGGAGTTTGTTGGTTGGTTCATTGCCCGCATGCCGCCCACTCAGACATTCATGGGCGGCAGCGACCGCGGCAGGGACGTCATGGTGAATGGGCAGAATCAGCACCGTGCGCGACTGGCCCGCCGCCTTGCCCACCCGCGGACAGGCAACCGGCCTCACGTACATGACATTTCCCCGCCTGGCCGCCGATTCCTGCCTTGCGCCCGGGCATCGGGGGATTGGCATCCCGCTCCGAGCCTAACCCGGAGATGGCGCCTGCAGCCAGTGCGCCGGGTTCAGCCACTTTCCCCTCGCCCCCAAGGTGTGGTACACTTCGCCCCCAAACTATGCTATAGGCGCCGGAGGGCCCCTTATGTCCCTTGATGAACTGCGCCAGGCCATCGACGAGACCGACGAACAGCTCGTCAAATTGCTGTGCCGAAGGGTTGATATAGCCCGAGAAGTGGGACGAGTCAAGTCCCAGTCCGATTCTCCGGTGTATGATCCGGCTCGCGAAGCCCGGCTGATTCGCCGTATCATCGAGCTGTCCGGCGGCGGCGTGCCCGTCGAATCGCTGCGCGCAATTTACCGCGAGATCATCTCCACCTGCCGCGCCGTGCAGACACTGCGCGTGGCCTATCTCGGCCCCCCCTACACCAATACATACCTGGCCGCGGTGCGCCATTTCGGCAGTACGGCCGAGCTCCGGCCCTGCCGGACGGTGGAAGAGATCTTTGCAATGACCGAGCGTGGCGACACCCAGGTCGGCCTTGTGCCCATCGAGAATTCCCTCAACGGGGTCGTGGGAGAGACGTGCGACGAGTTGATACGCTCCAACCTGCGCATCTGCGCCGAAACACTCCTGCCCGTGCATCACGCGCTCCTGGCCCGTTGTTCCCAGGCCGAGATCAACGTGGTCTACTCCCACCCGCAGGTATTCGTTCAGTGCCGGGAGTGGCTGCGGGAGAATCTGGCCGAGGCCGAGCAGGTCGCCATGTCCAGCACTGCGACCGCCTCCGATCGCGCGGCGCGTGAGCCCAATGCCGCCGCCCTTGCCCCGGCAATCGCAGCCGACGCGTACGGCCTCAATGTGCTGGCCGAAAACATCGAGGACCGCCCGGACAACCGCACCCGATTCTTCGTGATCGGCCCGGACGATGCAGCGCCTACCGGGCAGGACAAAACCTCCATCGTCTTCTCTCTTGCGCACCGCGCGGGCTCGCTGCATCAAGCGCTGGCGCCCCTGCATGAGCACGGGATAAATATGACCCTGATCCAGTCCCGGCCCTCCCGCGACCGCCTCTGGGAGTACGTCTTCTTCGTGGATTTCGAGGGCCACCGCACCGAGCCCAAGGTCCAGCAGGCGCTGTCGGCGCTGGAGGCCCAGGGCATCCGCATCAAGATCCTGGGCAGTTACCCCGCACTGGATTAGGCCACTGCATCCCATTCAAACATCGAGCCGGACCCTCAGCAAAGGGTCCGGCTCGCCACTTCATGCCGTCATCCGGGACCGTCGGCTGTGTCGCTATGCCGGCCGCGGAGCCTCGCCGCGAAGCTGCGCAACCTTCTCAAAGGCCCGCTTGCCCTGGTCCGACTGACGGTATTCACCGATCTGCTCGATGCGTTCCTTCAGCTGCCGCTGGCTCTCTATGAAGCTGCCCACCTTGAACTGGCGCTCCAGCTGGGCCGAATCCGCGAAAAGCCCGTCCGTGCCCTGCAAGAATGCTTCCAGGTCAGCCTGGCTGATTTCGGCCTGAGGGTCTTGTGCGATAAGCTGCTTCACCAGCGCCAGATTGACCAGGGCTTCGCTGCCCGTGGCGAGAACGGCGCCGCGGTCCGCGGTGTAGTCGGTAATGTCACTCCACGCGCCGGTGAAGATCGACAGCAGGAACACGGGCAGGCAGAGAATCTTCAGGAGCGGGTGGGCGTTGCGCACCCACGTGATCGCCAACCCAAGCCGCACGTTCTTCGCGCGCAAGCTCGCAAGCTCCCGGGCCAGGAGCGCCGAGAACTCCTCCTGTGTCAGCTCATTCACCAGCTTGCGGCTGGTCAAGACGGAACCCGGGTTCCCCGGCAGGCTGTAGATGAACACTGCGTCGTCTTCCAGCACGTAAAGCGCCGGTACCTTCTTGAACCCGAAGAAGTTGGCGTGCTGGCTAAGCACGCTGAAAAGGCCCGGGTTATTATTGGTCATGACGCGCGCGGAACGGCCCGCCTTCTTGATCTGAGCCTGCCGCTTGCGGGCCGACAGGAAGTTGGCCAGCCAGATCGAACCCATGGGCCACAGGAACAGGTAGACCCATTGCCACTGGATTGTCTGAGCCGGAGTCTTCTTGAAGAAAAGGAACATCGCCACGATCCAGACGAATAGGACCGTGATGGCGATGAACCCGCCCACATACAGGTTCGTCTCCCCCGGGAACCGGTAGTCCGAGGGAGTGATCTCGACCTTCGTTCGCTTTGGTCCGCCTTTCGACTTGCGCGCCATTTACTTGTCTCCCCCATCCGCGTGTAGTTTGACGATTCGTACCCGCTCGATGGCCTGATCGGTGCCTTGTTCGACCACAAGGCGCACCTGCCCCTGCTCGAGCACCGTGCCCGGGGCAGGGATGCAGCCCATCTCCCCCGTGATCAGCCCCCCGATGGTTTCGTACTGGCCCTCGGGAAGCTCCACGTCCAGCTTCTCGTTGATCTGCTCAATCTCACACCGGGCATCGGCGACCGCCTCATTCTCCGAGACCACCACCAGGTCCTCCACGGTGGAATCATGTTCATCGGCGATGTCGCCCACAAGCTCTTCGAGAATGTCCTCAATGGTCACCAGACCCTCGGTTCCGCCGAACTCATCGATCACTATCGCGATATGTACACTCTGGTCCCGCAGTTCGCGGAACAGCTCACTGACTCGCTTGGTTTCGGGTACAAACAGCGGCTGGCGCACAAGCTCAAGCAGAGACGCATCCCGTCTGCCGTCCCGGAACGCCATGAGCAGGTCGTTGGCATACAGCAGCCCCACCACCTTGTCAATCGTCCGCTCGTATACCGGAATGCGCGAGTACCCGTGCTCAACGATGGTCTGGACCGCGTCTGCCAGGCTTGCTGTACTGTCGATGGCGATGACGTCCACCCGCGGAACCATGATCTCGCGGGCCGTCGTCTCACCCAGTTCCAGCACGCTGTCCAACATTTCCCCTTCCTCGGGCTCCACCAACCCCTCCTCCTCCCCAATGTCCGCCGCCGCCTGAATCTCCTCCGCTGTGATGAAATGCCTGCTGTGAACAGCCGGCGTTCCTGACAGACGCAGACACTGGTTGCAGAATCCGCTGAGCAGATACATGAGGGGCCGGGTGAGCACCGTGGTCATCTGCACCGCCGGGGCCACCCTGGGCGCGACGCGCTCGGCCATGAGCGCACCCCAGGTCTTCGGGGTGATCTCGCAGAACACGAGGATGAAGGCGATCATGCCCAACTGCCACATCTCCGTCGTCAAGTGGGTCTCATCGCCGAGTTGTCTGTGGAGGATCACCGTCATCAGCGTGGAGATGACGATGATAGTCAGGTTGATCCCTACGATGACTGCGCTCAGGTAATCATTGGTCGTCCTCATCTGCTGGATGAGGAGCGCCCGCCGATCTCCTTTCTCAGCCAGGCGGCGGAGGGCGATGTCACTCACGGAGACGAGGGCGGCTTCCGACAACGACAGCAGGAAGTTGGCCCCAAGCGCGAGGACGATCACCGCGCCGCCGATGATACTCAGGGGGTCATCCAAAAATCATCCCACCCATTGAGGCGCCGGACATCAGCAACATGCATCCCCGTTCTCAGACCGCGGGCGCTCAATGACCCGGATGCGCTTGATGCGCGTGCCCTCGGTCTCCTCGATGACCAGCGTCAAACCGTCATAATCAACGGACTCTTCCACCACCGGCAGGTGACCGGCGATATCCATCACAAGTCCGCCCAGGCTCTCATACTGTTCTGTCGGCAATTCAGCGCCTGTGAGGTTATTCTCAAGTTCATGAAGGCTGACCCGGGCGTCGCACAGGAACTCCCCCGGACCCACCGGGATGATCTCCGGCTCTTCCTGATCGTCGTACTCGTCCCGGATGTCCCCGACGATTTCCTCCAGCAGATCCTCAACCGTCACAAGCCCGGCGGTCCCGCCGAACTCGTCCCGCGCAATCGCCATCGTGATCCGCTGGGCCTGTAGCCGCTTGAGGAGCTCGTCGGCCGCCAGGGTCTCCGGCACATGGTAAGCCGGCCGGCTTACGGTCCGCACCGGGTCTCCCAGGCGACCCTCCAGTGCGTAAGGGAGGAGGTCCTTGAGATTGAGAATCCCCACGATGTCATCCGGCGTGGAACGGTAGATCGGCAGCCGCGAATGCCGATGTTCGAGACCCAGTTCCAGCGCCTCCTGCAGCGTCTGGTTTTCTTCCACGCAGATCATGTCCGGCCGGGGGACCATGATCTGCGCCACCGTGTAGTCACCGAATTCCAGGACACCGCGGAGCATCCGGCGCTCGGTGGCCTCAATCGAGCCCTGTTCCTCGCCCTGCTCGATCATCGCCTTCAAATGGTCTTCGGTCACGCTGGGCAAGACCGTCCTTGCATGCACCCCGACCACGCGCAACATCAGCCGTGACAGCAGAGACATCGACAGGACCACGGGCATCAGCAGAACGGTGAAGAGAGCCACCGGTACCGAGCCGCGCAGTATCGTCTTCTCGGGGTTATGCGCGCCGTACTGGATAGGGATGACTTCGCAGAAGACGATTACCACCACCGCCATGACTATCGCTGCGACCACCGGGCCGTACGTGGGGTCGATCCGTATGGCGTACATGACCGCAAGGCGCTCAGCGGTGTAGTTTGCGGCGGTGATGACCACCAGAATGGTGGACAGGACGAGGGAGCGATTCTGTTGGAGAAGGCAAAGCAAGCGGGCGGTCCGAAGCCCCTGATCCCGCAGGTGACGCGCGCGGGTAGGCCCAACCGCCATGAACCCGACCTCCGCGGCGCTGAAGATCGGAGACAGCATCAGACAAAGGAGAAGTACACCTAGCTCGCCCTCAGGCGACACAGCAGGTACCCACCGTTTCAACGTGCCATCCGTCGATTGGAGTATAACATAGGCGGCAGAGACGAAGCAACAGACCGGGCGCCTGGTGCCAATGGTGCCCCGAGCGCGGCATGAAGCATCATCCTATCCACCCAACAAAGCCCGAACCGCGCGGCTTCAGGCAGGACCGGCGCTGCGCAATACGGCTGCGAGCAGTTATTGTGCCCATTCCAAGAAGGTCTATGGGGCCCGGAATTGGAATATACGTCTGTCACGGTCGGGTTGCCGCCGAGGGCGGGTATCACATTGGGCCCCCTGGGCCACAGAGAGAAGGTGGCTGCATGCGCAAAGGCTTCACCCTTATCGAGTTGCTCGTCGTCATTGCGATCATCTAATCGCTGAAAAAGTTGGGAGGTCTTGCGTGTTCATAGGGGAATCGTGGGTGTGAGGTGATGGCGTTGCAGCACAAAGACCTTCCCCGCACCCCTTCGCTGTATGACGACGTGATAGGGCTTCATACGTTCCTGCGGACCATCCGTTACGTCGGATCAATGCCGTTGTGGATTTTTCTTTCGTTCATGATCTTGTGGCGGACCTGTATCACGAAGATAATGGTCGTCCGGCCTACAACCCCGAAGTTCTCCTGCGCCTCATCTTTCTTCAATTGCAGTACAAGCTGTCGGACCGCGCGGTGATCGATCGAGCCCAGACGGACCATGCGTTCCGTTTGTTTTTGGGTTTGGATTGGGACGACGAATTGCCGCATCCTACCAGTCTCACGAAGTTTCGCCAGCGACTTGGGGAAGAGCGGTTCAAGGCGGTGTTCCACGGTTTTTTGCGCCAGGCTTTGGAGCGCAAGTTGGTGAGCAATAAGCGTTTGCTGATCGACAGCTTCAACGTGCAGGCGGACATCGCCGTGCCGGGTTTTCGCACTTTGCTGGACCGGATCATCAGCCGCGCTTTGAGGTCTTTGGAAGCCAGCGGCATGGATGTAACGGCGCTGCGTGAAGGGCATGCATCTTTGCGGGAAGACAAGTCGTACCAGTTGGGGACGGAGTTTCGCAAGCAACTGCTGGAAGAATGGCTGGCTTTAGCGGAGTTGGTTGCGGAAGCTTTGGAAGAGTTGGAGCGCCCAACGGTGGCGCAAGCGGAGGCTTTGGAACTGCTCAATGATGCGCTTGAGCGGTGGGAGAATCACGGCAAGCGGAACGTGAAGAAGGACGACTTGCTCAGCGATGTGGACCCGGATGCGCGGTGGGGTCGCAAGAAGCGGGGGAAACAGGTTCAGGCGGGCTATAGCGAGCAATTGGCGGTGGATGCCGAGTATGGGATTGTGACCCATGTCGAAGTGGTTCCGGGCAATACGGATGACAGTGAGATGTTGGTGGCGGTGGTGGAAGGGCACCAGGAGAGTGTGGGCGACGCGCCGCGTGAAGTGGTTGCGGATAGCAAGTACCAAAGCGGTGAGAATCGGGCGTATCTGCAGGATCGAGGGATCGAAGATCACATCGCCGCTCCGACGCCAAAGGGGAGCAAGCAGGGGAAGTTCTCGGTGTCGGATTTCGCCGTGGAGTTCGACAGTGAAGGGGTGCCGACCGTTGCGCTGTGTCCCGCGGGACAGATATCCGAATGTCCTCGCTGGCGCAAGGCGACCCATGCGTGGGTATTTCAGTTCACCAAGGCGCAATGCGAAGGCTGCCCCTTGCGCGAGCGTTGCAGTAAGCAGAAGCGGGGTCGGCAATTGTCGGTGGATCGGCATTATCCGTTGACCGAAAAAGCGCGAGTGCAACAAGCCGGGGCCGCGGGTGAGGAAGCACAGATTGCGCGCCTGGGCATCGAGCGTCAGTTCGCGTACCAGCAACGCCAAGGCGGGCGCCGCACGCGGTATCGAGGACTGACGAAGAATCGGATGTGGGGTTGGGCGTGGGGGATGTACCTGAACATCACTCGGATGGCGAAGCTACTGTGGCAACCGGTGGTGTCGGCAGCGGTCTGGGAGGGCAGTGACAAGGAAAGAACCGCCAGATACCCAGGCGGGAGTGTGGCTGTTTGCTAAAAAGCGGGGGAAAAGGGATGTAACCGCAACAGAATGGCCTTCAGAGCGCCTGTAAACGGCTCACGTTGAGAGAAAAGGGCCCGGGCCTTCAAAAAAGACGGCCAGAGCGACGCGTAACACCCCGCCAATGGGGTTGTTCAGCGATTAGATCATCGCCATTCTGGCGGCGATCCTGTTCCCCGTCTTCGCCAGGGCGCGGGAGAAAGCGCGTCAGGCCTCGTGTCTGAGCAATGTCAAGCAGCTGATGCTCGCCGTGAACATGTACCAGTCGGACTACGACGGCTTCTTTCCTTACTCGACGAACTACGCCCCCTGGGGTACCTGGTACACCTACTTCCTGGCGCCGTACATCAAGAATGACCAGATGATCCGCTGCCCATCGAACCCCACCTGGCCAACCGGCTACGCCTACAATATCCAGTTCGGGTACTTCCCCGGCCGGCAGATCAGCCCGCCGCGAACCGGAGCCATGTACGATGGCGTGCACGAAGCCAAGGTCAGTAGCCCCGCGGAACGCATTGTGATCTGCGACGGAACCCTCGGCTATTACTGGATGCGCAATGTTCTGGCGTACACCGACTCGCAGGCGGTCGGCCTGTGCTGGCGGTTCTTCCCGCAGACCACCCGGGCCACCATGGAGAGCATGTACAACTGGCCCGACGCGGGCCTTCATAACGGCGGCATCAACTGCGGCTTCGCCGACGGTCACGCAAAGTGGATGGGCCTGAGCCAGGTGCTCGAGCCCACCCTCTGGTTCCCGTAGGCGTCGCCGTCCACCCGGATCTGCACGGCCGGAGGAGCCTTCTGCGCCCGGCTCCTCCGGCCGTCATGTCTCTCCCCTTCCGCGGTCCCGCCTCGCGTTGACTTGCCCCATGCCCTGTGCTAAACTCTCAGCTGTCTGACTGGAAACGGACGCGGAGATTGCGGAATCCGTGCACGTCCTGCCCCTTGCGAGGCAGGCTTTTCTTTCAGGGGACCCGGAAGTCCGGGCCCGGACGCGAGACATGGCCAGGATCAAGTGGACCCGGGACCGCATCGTCCTCGAAATCCGCAGGCTCCACGCGCGGGGCGAGCGACTGACATCCCGCAGAATGGCAGCAATCGGGCTGGGCGGGATGGTGACCACCGCCTACAAGCTCTTCGGTTCCTGGAGCGCAGCGATTCAGGCCGCGGGGGTGCCGGCGCCGGTGTCCGAGCCACACCGGTGGACGCTGGAGAGAATCACCACCGAAATCCTCCGGCTGGCGCGAGAGGGAAGGCCCCTTTCCTACGCCCAGGTGCGCAAGACACACCGCGCTCTCGTGGACGCAGCCTACCGTAACCCGGCGCTGGGCAACTGGGAGCGGGCGCTCCAGGCCGCCGGGCTCGATCCCGATCGGCACCAGCAGCGCAACAAGCGAACCCGCCAGAGTATCATCAACGAGATTCGCGAGATCGCGGGACGGGGTGAGCCCCTGTCTTTCGCACATGTTCGCGCGCAGTATCCCAGGCTCGCGTCCGCGGCGGTGAGTGAGAGCCAGTTCGGCTCCTGGGCCGCCGCCGTTGAGGCCGCCGGGTTTGACTACGAGGAGCACCGGCAGAGGCGACGTTGGACACGGGAGCGCATCCTCGCTACCATCAAACGCCTTCACGCCTCCGGCCAGCCGCTCAACTCCGCGTGGCTGAGCAGGAACGGGTACGGTGCGCTTGTGGTTGCAGCCCGGCGACCCGGGATGTTCGGAAGCTGGCCCGACGCCGTGGAGTGCGCCGGTATCGACTATGAGCAGGCGCGCAGGGCCGGCCTCCAGGCTTCGCGCAGTCTCAACGCTGGGGCTGTCGAGCCGGATCAGACCGGCGGTCGTTGTGGGAACGATCGCGGCGGAAACTGACGCGCAGGGGTTGAGATCCATGGTTGAGATGCACGTGCATCGTGTGCTGATGAACCCGCAGGGGCAGGCCTTCGTGCTGCTGGAGGACCCCACTGGAGACCGGCTCCTGCCCATCTGGATCGGCCAGTTCGAGGCAACAGCGATCGCTTGGAAGCTTGAGGAGCAGGTTTTCGAGCGCCCCCTCACTCACGACCTGTTTATCAACGCACTGGCTGCCGTAGGGTACGAGATCGTGCGCGTTGATGTGACAAAACTGGAAAACCGAATCTTCTACGCGCTTCTGACGCTCTCTGACGGCAAGAGGGAAGTCCAGGTGGACAGCCGGCCCAGTGACGCCCTGGCTCTCGCGGTCCGGGCGCACGCGGACATATACGTGGCCGAGCAGGTGCTGGATGAAGCGCAGATCTTGCGCCACGAGATTGACGAGAAGGCCGAAGTCGAGAAATTCCGCGAGCTTATTGAGTTAGGGTTGTCCAGGGACCTTGAGGGGGCCGAAGAGGACCTGGGCGATGCTGATGAAGACGCAGAACCCGGCCAGGCAGACATGGAGGACGATCAGTGACGCTTTCTTCGCGCATTTTCAGTTGGGTCTTCGGGGTCATCTTCCTGCTGATCCTCATCGCCAAAGCCCTGACCCTGTGGACCGACTATCTCTGGTTCGGCGTCATGGGCCAGCCCGCCGTTTTCAGCACCATCCTGTGGACCCGCGTCGTTCTGGGCCTCGTGGTCGGTGTCCTGTTTTTCGCCTGGATCTGGATCAACCTGCGCATCGCCCGCAAGCCCCTGCCGGCTAACGTCACGCTGATCGGCAAGCGCCTCATGCCCGAGGAAGAGCGCGCACAGGTGGAGGAGTACGCCGACAAGGCGCTGCTCGTCTTCGCCCTCATCGCGGGGCTCATGGCGGGACTCGTGGCCAGCAGCAAGTGGCTGCCGTGGCTGCAGTTCACCCATGCCGTAGACTTCGGCGACACCGACCCACTCTTCAACCGCGACGCAGGCTTCTACGTGTTCAAGCTGTCCTTCCTGCAGTACGTCTACCGCACCGCGTTCTACGGCGTGATCATCGCCCTGGTCACCTCCACACTGGTTCATCTCTACCAGGAAGCGATCCGCATCGCCGGCAATACCATTCAGACCATCGGCCGGGCCCGCGCCCACGTCTACTCGCTGGTGGCCGTCGCTCTGCTTCTCAAGGTCTGGGGCTACCACCTGGACATGCTGGCCCTGGTCTTCTCCCGGCGCGGCGGCTCCTTCTCCGGCGCTGCGTATGCCGACGTCTACGGTCGTATGCCGGTCATGTACGCTCTCATGGCCCTTTGCGTCATCGCGGCCGTGGTGATTCTCAGCCAGATCCGCTCTCGCCGCCTCTTCTGGCCGGTAGGGGCACTTGCGGTGGTCATCCTCTTCTCCATGCTCGGCGGCAGCGTCTACCCGGCGCTGGTGCAAAAGCTCGTGGTCCTGCCCACTCAGCTCGAGAAAGAGCAGCGGTTCATTGAGTACAACATCGCGGCGACCAATAAGGCTTTCGACCTGGCGGGCATCGACAACCGTATACACGATGTGAGCGGGCAGTTGACCTGGAAGGACATCGAAGCAAACCGGGGCACCATCGACAATATCCGCCTTTGGGATCACCGCCCATTGGAGCGCACCATGGACCAGACCCAGGCGCTCCGGGCTTACTATGACTTCCCCGATGTCGACGTAGACCGCTATACGGTGGATGGCCGCTATCGCCAGGTCATGCTGGCCCCGCGACAGATCGACTCCAACAAGATCCCGCCACCGAAATCCTGGGTGAACGAGCGCCTGCAGTACACCCACGGCTACGGCGTAGCCGCCGCGCCTGTCTCGGAGATTGAGCGCGGGGAATCAGACGAGGGTCTGCCGAAATGGTGGGTCAAGGACATCCCGCCCCAGAGCGTTGAGGGCATGGAGATCGACGAGGACCGCGCGGGCATCTATTTCTACGCCAGCATCCACCCGCGGTATATCGAGTACATCCAGCGCATTGACCGCAGGGAGCGCGCCGGCACCCCCGAACCCGAAGGCGGCCAGGCGCAACAGCAGCCTGACGGCCCTGGCGGTCCGGGAGCCGCGACTGACCGCCCCGGCGCCGCGGACCAGAAACTCATGGACGAACCCCTCGCGAAGATCGAGGACTTCGTCCTGGTGAACACCGAAGAGAAGGAACTGCACTACCCGCGTCTCGCCCAGGGCGCCAGTGATGACCCCAATGCCACGGGCGCCGACAGCAACGCCTACCACAACTACTCCGGCAAGAGCGGCGTCCCCATCGGCGGCTTTTTCCGCCGCCTGGCCTTCTTCGCGCGCTTCCACGATCTGAACCTGCTGCTCACCCAGTCTCTCAACAAGGACAGCAAGGTCATCATCAACCGCACCTTGCCCGAGCGCATCCAGGCTTTGATGCCCTACTTCGCCATCTGCGATCCGGACCCGTACATCTGCATCATCGACGGGAGGCTCACCTGGATCAACGATGTCTACACCTACACCCGCATGTACCCGTACTCCACCCCACACAGGGTGGTGCCGGTCAACTATCTGCGCAACTCCATCAAGGTCACCGTGGATGCCTACGACGGCATCCCCGAGTTCTACGTGGTGGACGACGCGGACCCGATGGTGAAGTGCTACCAGAAGATCTTCCCGACGCTCTTCAAGACCGAGCCTGCCCCGGCGAAGGTGCGCGAACATTTCCGCTACCCGCAGCTTCTGTTCATGGTGCAGGCCGAAATGTACGCCGACTACCACATGCGCGACGCGAAGACCTTCTACCAGCGCGAGGACAGCTGGTCCATCGCCACCGAGCTCTACGCAGCCGAACCGCGCATGGTGGAGGCCTACTACGTGATCATGAAGCTCCCCGGCGAGGACCGCGAGGAGTTCCTGCTCATGATCCCCTTCACCCTCCGTGGCCGCGAGGACCGCAATATGGTGGCCTGGATGGCCGCCCGGTGCGATGGCGACAGGTATGGCGAACTCGTCTGCTTCAAGATGCCCAAGAGCGTCCTGGTTGAGGGCCCGATGCAGGTTGAGACACGGGTCAGCCAGAACCGCGGGTTCTCCGAGCGCCAGACCCTCTGGAGCCAGAAGGGCTCGACCATCATCCGCGGCAATATGCTGGTGATCCCGGTCGAGGACTCCCTGCTCTACGCCGAACCGATCTACATCGCGGGCTCGGTCAGCGCCATTCCTGAGCTCAAGCTCGTGGTCCTGGTCCACAACAAGAGGGTCGCGCTTGGTGATGACCTCGAAGACGCCCTGCGCAAGCTCTTCGGCGAACCCGGCGCCAATGCCCCGGCCGCAAAACCGACCACGGAGATCGACGCCCCGCGTCCGCCCGCGGGCAATGTGCTGCAACTGCTCGACAAAGCCCTGCAACTGGACGGGCAGGCCCAGCAGGCCCTGTCATCCGGAGATCTCGGCGAATACCAGCGCCTGCACCGTGAGATCAGCGATATCCTGCGCGAGGCCAAGGGCCGCGCGGAGTGAGTGATGCCCGCAGGATGACCGCCGGACAGTTGGAGCAGATCCGCGCCGTGGTGTTCGACTTCGACGGCACGCTGGCGGAGACGGAGATCGACTTCGCCGAAATGCGCCGCCGGACCGTGGAGCACATCAAGTCCTGGGGTCTGTGGGAAGAGGGCATGGACCGGGACCGCTATGTTTTGGAGCTCATCGACCACGCGGCGGCCAAACTTGCGTCCGGCAACGGCGCGGTGGATGAATACCGGCGCGAGGCGGCGCAGATTCTGGAAGACGTGGAAATGCTGACCTGCCCAGGCGCGCGACCGTACCCGGGCATCCAGGAGATGCTGAACGCCCTGCGCACACGGGGGCTGCGGGTGGGAATTGTGACCCGCAACTGCCGCCGAGGGGTGCGGGCCGTCACGGAGAACCATCACCTGCACCACGACGTCCTGCTGACCCGGGACGACGTGGCGCGGGTCAAGCCCGACCCGGAACACCTGCTGCTGGCACTGGCGCGGCTTGAGGTCGAGCCCTCCGGCGCGCTCATGGTCGGCGATCACATCACCGACATCCAGGTGGGCAAGGCCGCGCGGACATTCACCTGCGGCGTGCTTACCGCCAGGACCGAGCGCGAGGCCTTCGTCACCGCTGGAGCCGATCTGATCCTGGATAGCGCCGCCGACCTGGTCCACATCATCTGCATCGCCGACAATTGACGCACCGCGCCGCGCATCCACTCTCCGGACAGGCCCCGCGCCTGTCCGGTTGCGCATGGGGTGAAACCCGTGGACGACCGCACCCTCCCCGTGGGGAAGCTCGACATGCACCTGCTCGCCGAGCTCATCGGTGACCTGCCCCGGGACCCCGGCGTCGTCGTGGGCTCGGGAATCGGCTGCGATGTCGCTGTGCTGGACATCGGCGCACCGTACTACCTGCTCCTGAAGAGCGACCCCATCACCTTCGCCACCGACGAGATTGGGCACTACGCGGTGACCGTGAACGTGAATGACATCGCCTGCGCGGGCGGCCTGCCCCGCTGGCTCGTGGCCACCCTCCTGCTGCCCGAAACCACCACCACCGAGGCGCTCGTCCGCGACATCTTCAGACAACTGCGCCAGGCCTGCGCGCGCCACGGCGTGCTGCTGGTCGGCGGGCACACCGAAGTCACCCACGGTCTGGACCGGCCCATCATCGTCTGCGGGATGGTCGGGGACGTGCCCGTGGATCGCCTGGTCACCAGTGGGGGCGCGAAGCCCGGCGATGCGCTCCTGCTCACCAAGGGCATCGCCGTGGAGGGAACGTCGCTCATCGCCCGGGAGAAGCGCGCGGAACTGCTATCTGCCGGCTTCGAGGGGCCGTTCATCAATCGGTGCGCGGGGATGCTGCACGAGCCGGGGATCTGTGTTCTGGACGAGGCGCGTGCCGCAAGTCTCGCCGCGCCGGTTCACGCCATGCACGACCCGACAGAGGGGGGAGTGGCCACGGGGATTTGGGAACTTGCGGACGCCGCCGGTGTGGGGATGCGGGTGGATGGGGACGCGCTGCCGGTCTTCCCCGAGACCCGCGCGCTTTGCGCTCATTTCGGACTGGACCCGCTGGGCCTGATCGCCTCCGGGGCGCTACTCATCGCCGCGGCGCCAGGAGACGCCTCGACCATCATCGAAGCCTGCGCGCGCCGGCAGATTCCCTGCGCCGTCATCGGCGCGGTCACGGAGCCAGGAACCGGCTGCATACTCGTGACGGATGGCGCCGAAACCCGCCTCCCCCGCTTCGACCAGGACGAGATCGGCAAGCTGTTCGGGTAACGGACCCGCTCGAACACATTGTTGCGGCGCCGTTTGTCGCCACCCGACCCAACACATTGTAGGAGCGGGCTTGCCCGCGACGCCGTCCTTTTTCAGATGCCACACCACAGACTGTCACGGGTCCCGTGCTCTGGACGGCGAGCACACCCGTGACCTGACCTGCCGCCGTGAACCGGAAGACGCGCCCCGACGCGGGGTGCTTCGTCGGTGGAGCACTGTCGTTCAGTGCCACCCGACCCAACACATTGTAGGAGCGGGCTTGCCCGCGACGCCGTCCTTTTTCAGATGCCACACCACAGACTGTCACGGGTCGCGTGCTCTTGACGGCGAGCACACCCGTGACCTGACCTGCCGCCGTGAACCGGAAGACGCGCCCCGGCGCGTGGTGCTTCTTCGGTGGAGCACTGCTTTTCGTAGCAGCGCCACCCGCCGCCCTCCTACTTGAACACCTGCCGTACCTCGCCACCCTGGAACTTGACATGACCGTCGAGGTAACAGATGTTGATCGAGCCATTATGGGAGTCGTGCAGCGTGACCCCGTGCTGTTCCCGGGTCAGCTTGCACCAGCCATCCGAGAACAGCCACGACTGGCTGTCCCACGACTCGGTCATCACCCGCGGGAAATTGCCGTAGTTTGAGCTCAGAAAGCCCCAGCAGACCCAGGTGCTCCAGTTGGGCTTTGCGGGCGCAACGGTCCCCGGCGCCTGGTCATAGCTGAAGCAGTAGTAGCTGATGTTCCCCGCCGCGATGTTCGCGTCCGTCGCCACGAAGTCCGGCATCCAGGTTGCGATCTTGCTGGCCGACGGGCAGTACATAATCTGCCGATTCTTGATGTACGGCAGTATCTGCGCCACCAATCGCGAATGTGTGGTGCTGCTGTTGCAGGCGTGGTAGTCGCAGGGCATCATCTCGTCGAAATCCTGGGCGTACATGTGGGCCGCGAGCCCAAGCTGCCGCAGGTTCGAGACACATGATGTACGCCGCGCCGCTTCCCGCGCTCGGGCGAATACCGGGAACAGGATCGCAGCCAGGATCGCGATGATCGCGATCACCACGAGCAACTCAATCAGTGTGAACCCTCTGCGCATCGGTTCGCTCCTGTTTTCTAGAAATGAACTCGTCCTATCTTCAGCCTGCCGGTTCTCTGCAGGCCGGCCATGAGCACCGCCGCGGCGATGGAGTACATCTTCGCCTCGGCCGAATCGGCCCTGGAGGTCAGGACCACCGGGGCAGCCGCACCCACAAGCACCCCCGCCAATCTCCCACCACCAAGGAAGACAAAGGACTTCGCCAGAATGTTCCCGGCTTCGATGTTCGGGCAGACCAGTATATCGCAGTCGCCCGCCACGTCACCGGGTATCTTCTTCTCCCTCGCCGCCTCAACGCTCACCGCATTGTCCAGCGCCAGCGGACCGTCAACCCGGCAAGTCGGGAACTGGTTCCGGTGCTCCATGGCGTGCAGCGCCGCCGCGTCGAGAGTGGCCTGCATCTTCGGGTTGACCTGCTCCGTTGCCGCGAGCACGCCTACCTTCGGGTCGTCGATCCCAAGGCAGTTGGCAAGATACACCGCGTTCAGGATGATTTCCGCCTTGCCCTCCAAATCCGGCGCAATATTCATCGCCGCATCCGTCACCAGTGTCAGTTTTCCCCGGCGAGTGGTTTCCAGGATGAACACGTGGGACATGATGGTGTCCGTGCGCAACCCGGTCTCTCGAGATAACAGCGCCCGCAGGAAGTCGTCCGTGTGGATATGCCCCTTCATCAGGATATCCGCTCGGCCCTCGCGCACCGTGAGACAGGCCGTCCGGGCGGCCTTCAGATCGTCCGGCTCATCCACGATTTCCACGCCGTCGCCGCTCAGTCCTGCCTCTTCGCAGAGCCGCTCAATCTCGGCGCGGTTTCCGACCAGCACCGCCCCCACGATGTCCCGGTCTCGAGCGGTCTTGACCGCTTCGACTACGCTGGCCTGGGCTGCCACCGCCACGGCCACGGTCTGCCTTGGATGCTCGCGGATTGCGTCGAGGATTCCGTCCAGGCTGGTGATCATGCGGAGATTCCTCCTCGGTAATTGTCGGCGCGCCTTCGGGCTTCTCCAGGCGGGTGTTGGTGCGCAGTTGACCACAGGCGGCATCGCTCTCCGCGCCCTTGCTTCGGCGCAGGCTTACATTGAGCCGGTACCTGCGGCACTGGTGGATGAACGCCCAGGCGCGGTCACGATCCGGAGCCTTCATGGTCGTGTGGGCCACCGGGTTGAGCGGGATCACATTCAGATGGTGCGGCTGCCCGGTGAGCAGTTCCCCCAGCGCCTTCGCATGATCCAGATCGTCGTTCACGCCGTCGATCAGCACATACGCGAAGGTCACCGGCTGCCCCCCATGGGCCTTGCTGAACTCCGCGCAGGCGCTCAGTATGTCAGCGATGGGCCAGCGCGCGACTCCCGGCATCAGCCGGCGCCGCAGGGTATCGTCCGGTGCATTGAGGGATACAGCAAGCTCCGTTGCCAGACCCTCCTGCGCGTACCTGTGGATCATCGGAGCTACGCCCGCCGTGGATATGGTGATGCGGGAGGGCGACATGCCGAAAGCCTGCGGATCCACGAGCCTGCGCACAGCAGCCACCGTATTCGCGTAGTTGTGGAAGGGCTCGCCCATCCCCATGAAGACCACGTTCGAAATGGGCTCGCCCAGGCCGCGCAAGGTCACGAACTGCTGGATCATTTCCGCCGAGTCCAGGCTGCGCTCGCACCGCATCTGCCCGGTTGCGCAGAAAGCGCAGCCTACCGCGCATCCCACCTGCGAGGACAGGCAGGCCGTGTATGTCCCGCCCATGTGGATGCGCACGCATTCCACTTCGCCGCCGCCGGGCATGGGCAGCAGCAGCTTGGTGGCGTCGCGTCCAGTCGAAATCGCCGCCGGCTCGATTGGGCCGATACTGAAGGCCTCACTCAGCGTCTCCCGCAGCGCGGCAGGCAGGTTCGTCATCACCGAGAAACTCGGCGCGTTCTTGCCGTAGGCCCACTCAAATATCTGCTTCGCGCGAAAAGGCTTCTCACCGCGCTCACGCAGCCAGGCCGACAGCTCATCAATATTCAGATCGTACAGGCACTGCTTCATCAGGTTTCGCGGTCCTGGATGCACCATGGTGGCATCAGCGCCAAATTGCGCGCAGTAATCCTCTCAGATGATGTATAATCTGTCAATTCGCCAGGTTGGAGAGCTTGAGCGGATCTGCCGGAGAGCAGGCTTCTGGAGAGCCCGACCCAAACCACCGAACAGGAGGACGTACCGGTGAGCGAACGCAGGATTGACTTGCCCGTCAGCGAGTTGCCCGACAAGTGGTACAACATCCAGGCAGACCTGCCCAGGCCCTTGGACCCGCCGTTGCACCCGGGAACCGGCCAGCCGATCGGCCCCGAAGATATGGCGCCGCTGTTCCCCATGGCATTGCTCGAGCAGGAGATGAGCCCTCAGAAATGGTTCGAGATCCCCGACGAAGTCGCGGAGATCTACAAGCTCTGGCGGCCGTCCCCTGTCTACCGGGCTTACGCGCTGGAGAAGGCTCTGGACACCCCGGCACACATCTACTACAAGCTCGAGGGAGTCAGCCCGGCGGGAAGCCACAAGCCGAATACCGCCGTGGCGCAGGCCTACTATAACAAGCAGGAAGGCATCACCCGAATCACTACCGAGACCGGCGCCGGTCAGTGGGGCTGCGCTCTTTCCATGGCCTGCCAGATGTTCGGCATCGAGTGCGTCGTCTACATGGTGCGCATCAGCTACGAGCAGAAGCCCTACCGTCGCTTGATGATGAACACCTGGGGTGCGACCTGCTATCCCAGCCCCAGCGACCGCACCGCTTTCGGGCGCAAGATCCTCGCCGAGACCCCGGACTCCCCGGGTTCGCTGGGCATCGCCATCTCGGAGGCCATCGAGGACGCCGTGGCCCGGGAGGACACCCACTACTCTCTGGGCAGCGTGCTCAACCATGTCATGCTGCACCAGACCGTCATCGGCCTGGAAGCCAAGAAACAGATGGAAATCGCAGGAGAGTACCCGGACGTGGTGATCGGCTGCCACGGCGGCGGCTCCAATTTCGCCGGCCTCAGCTTCCCCTTCGCCCATGACAAGCTGGTGGACGGCAAGCCGGTACGCATCATCGCATCCGAACCCACCGCATCACCCACCCTCACCCGCGCGCCCTACGCCTATGACTTTGGCGACACCGCAGGCATGACCCCGCTCCTGCGCATGTACACCCTGGGCCACGGGTTCGTGCCCGCGCCCATCCACGCCGGCGGTCTGCGCTATCACGGCGCTGCCCCGCTGGTGTCCTTGCTGGTGAACGAGGGCGTCATCGAGGCCCAGGCATATCACCAACTCGAGTGCTACGAGGCCGCGGTCTTGTTCGCGCGGACCGAGGGCTGGATTTCGGCACCCGAAACATCTCACGCCATCCGGGCGGCTATCGTGGAGGCCGAGAAGGCAAAGGAAGCCGGCGAAGAGCGAGTCATTCTCTTCAACTGGAGCGGCCACGGGCTGCTGGATCTGGCGGGCTACGATGCCTACTTCTCCGGAAAGTTGACCGACTATGTCCTGCCGCAGGAGGACATCGACGCATCCGTCGCCGAACTGCCGGGACCGAAGTAGCCCCGCCTCCCACCCGGTCAGCATAACCACGAAGGGCGAGGGGTCACTCCCTCGCCCTCATCGTATCTGCCGCTTCGGGGTTTGTCCTACAGGTCCCGCACGTCCATCTCAATGATCCGGGGCAAGGGGCGCTTGCGCGGCCTGTTCATCCCCCGCGCGATGATATACCCCGTCACGAACCCGCCAATGTGCGCCCAGTAGGCCACCGCCGCACCTGGCCCGAGTATACTCCCCAGGCCGGCGAACAACTGAAGCACAAACCACAGGAAGATGAAGAAGCCCGACGGGATCTCCAGGATCGTGATGAAGATCACCAGCACCACCAGCGTCCGGATTGACGCCCCGGGCACCAGCACGAAATAAGCGCCCATCACCCCGGCGATCGCACCGCTGGCGCCCACCAGGCCCCGGTCAAGCAGCATCGGGTTCACCAGGAGCCCGAACACCGCCGACAGGCTGTGCGCCAGCGTGGCAACGATCCCGCAGAACAGGTAGAAGATCAGGTAGCGGATATGCCCCATACGGTCCTCGACGTTGTCGCCGAAGACCCACAGAGCCAGCATGTTCGAACCGATGTGCAGAAGACCGCCGTGCAGGAAGATGGAGACGAGAAGCGTCTGGAACGCGAAGGCAGGCCCGACCGCCAGTAGCTCTCGCGAAAACAGGTAGGCAGGCTTGAAGGCCATGCGTTCCGCGAAGCCCCGGTCCACCCACTCGTACACGAACAGGGCGATACAGACGAGTATGATCGCAACATTGACGTAGGGGACGCTGCGCGAACGGATGTTGTCGGATAGGGGTATCATTGAGGTGAGGGGGGAGGGGACGGGTTAGCCGTCCCCTCCTGTGCAGATGGAACGCTACATCATGCCGCCCATGCCACCCATGCCACCCATGCCACCCATATCGGGGGATGGTGTCGGCGGCTCTTCCTTCTCGATCTCTGCGAGAATGCTCTCGGTGGTCAGCACCATGCTGGCGATGCTTGCGGCATTCTCAAGCGCCGAGCGGGTGACCTTCAACGGGTCGGTAATCCCGGCCTTGATCATGTCTTCGAACTCGCCGGTGACTGCGTTGAACCCTGTCTTCGCGCCCTTCTTCAATGCCTGGGCGACGATGACCGAACCCTCGAAGCCGCCGTTCTCGGCGATCATGCGCATCGGCTGCGCCAGGGCGCTGCGGATAATCTCCACACCGATCTTCTCGTCCTCGTCGGTGACTTCCAGCTCATCCAGCGCCGCCGCCGAATGCAGGAGAGCTGCGCCGCCGCCGGCGATGATACCCTCCTCCACCGCTGCGCGGGTAGCCGACAGCGCGTCCTCGAACCGGTGCTTCTTCTCCTTCAGTTCCGTCTCTGTGGCTGCGCCGACCTCGATAACCGCAACGCCGCCCGACAGCTTGGCCAGGCGCTCCTCGAGTTTCTCGCGGTCGTAGTCGGAATCCGTCTCGGCGATCTGTCGGCGAATCTGCTCGATGCGGCCCTTGATGGACGCGGGGCTTCCCGCACCCTCGACGATGGTGGTATCGTCGGCGGTCACGGTAACGCGGCCCGCCCGGCCGAGCTGATCCAGCCGGATGCTGTCAAGCTTCAGGCCGAGGTCCTCGGTGATGAAGGTCCCGCCAGTGAGGATCGCGATGTCCTCGAGCATGGCCTTCCGGCGGTCGCCGAAACCGGGGGCTTTGACTGCTACGGCGTTCAGCGCACCGCGCAGCTTGTTCACGACCAGGGTCGCCAGTGCCTCGCCCTCCACGTCTTCGCAGATGATCAGCAGTGGACGCCCGGCCTGAAGCACCTGCTCAAGCAGCGGGATGATGTCCATCGCGACGCTGATCTTCTTCTCATACAGGAGGATGTAGGGCTCCTCGAGCACCGCCGAGAGACTTTCGCGGTTGGTCATCATATACGGGGACAGGTAGCCCTTATCAAACTGCATCCCCTCGACAAGTTCCAGCCGGTCCTCGATACTCTTGGACTCCTCGACGGTGATGACCCCGTCCTTGCCCACTTCGGTCATCGCGTCGGCAACCATCGCGCCAATCAGCTCGGAGTTCCCCGCGATCGATGCCACATTGCGCATTTGGTCCGGGGTCTTGACCTCAACGGCCATGCTCCGCATCTTCTCGATAGTCGCGGCTACTGCCTTGTCCATCCCGCGCTTCACGAACATTGGATTGGCTCCGGCGGCAATGGCCTTCAGGCCCGCCCGGAGCATGGACTGCGCGAGAACCGTGGCGGTGGTGGTTCCGTCGCCTGCCACGTCGTTGGTCTTCGACGCCACTTCCTTGAGAAGCTGGGCGCCCATGTTCTCGAACCGGTCCTTCAGCTCGATCTCCTTGGCCACCGTCACACCGTCCTTGGTGATGGTGGGGGACCCGAACTTCTTCTGCACCAGGACATTGCGGCCGGCTGGTCCAAGCGTCACCTTGACCGCATCGGCAACGATGTTCGCACCGCGCTCCAGCGCCCGGCGCGCACTCTCGTCGTACAGTATCTCCTTGGGTGGCATAACTTCACCGTCTCCTTGTGGTCATCTCTTCTGCACACCACTCACTCGGCCACGCGCGAGATCCGCCGGCCATTACGGGGGCAGATTACTCGTCGTCTTCGAGCGTGGCGTAGATCATGTCGGCGTCGATGATGATGAGTTCCTCACCATCCGACTTGATCTCGGTTCCACCGTACTTCGCGAACATCACGTGGTCGCCTTCCTTCACGTCAGGCGCCACTAGGCTGCCGTTGTCCAGACGGCGACCTTCTCCCACTGCAACGACGATCCCGAACTGCGGCTTCTTCTTCGCGCTTTCGGGCAAGTAGATCCCGCCCTGGGTGGACTCTGCCTCGTCAGGGCGCACAAGAACGCGGTTGCCTAGAACTTTGAGAGCCGTAATGCGCACCTCCCTTCGTTTTTTCTGCAGCCCCTATTGCAGCAATTGAGAGCGGGCGGCAAGCGCCCGCGTCGAGCCTCATGCCGGCCGGCAGCACTCACGCCGGGTGCGTAATCATACCCGTTTTGGCATCCGCATGCAAGCTCTTAGCACTCCCATGCGGCCAGTGCTAACACGCCCCAACCCGCCCCATCTCGCGATGCCTTTTGTCAGGTCACTTCCCGCTTCCTTCGCCCCCGCCGAGGGCGAACAGCACACCGATTGCGGCGCCCATCAGGACGGCCACCACCGGATTGCTGGTCATCGGTCACCCGCCTCCTGCACACGCCGAGGCTCTGTGCAGACCGTAGCCCACCGCAGCACCGATTATCCCCGCAAGCACAACCTTCATCCAGAGCAAGCTACCACATGCCTTTCATTCGGTCTCTTTCTTGCGTGCGACACTGACAGGGGGCCTCAGCCCTCCTGCCCCTCCGCTACCACCAGGCGTAGCTTGATGGCGCCCTCCTGAGCATCCACCTGGATGGTGTCGCCTTCGGCAAACTCGCCCCGCAGGATCGCGCTGGAAATCGGATTCTCCACCTGTTTCTGGATCACCCGCCGCAAGGGTCTCGCACCGTATGCCGGGTCGTACCCCTCGCTCGCCAGCAGCCGCCTCGCCGCATCCGTCAGCTGCAGCGACATTCCCCTCTGCTCCAGGGCCTTCCTCACCCGCTCCACCATCAGGTCCACGATCTCCAGTATCTCGGCTTCAGTGAGTGCGTGGAAGACCACGATCTCGTCGATCCGGTTCAGCAACTCCGGCCGGAACACGTCCCGCAGCGCGGCCACCACTTCGTCGCGCATTTGCTCATAGTGCTCCTGGCGTCTCTCCGCGTCCCAGTCAGGCTGGGGCGGGCTGATAAACTGGCTGCCCACGTTCGAGGTCATGATCAGAACCGTGTTGTTGAAGTTCACAACACGCCCGGTGTTGTCAGTGAGCCGCCCGTCCTCAAGAATCTGCAACAGTATGTTGAAGACATCCGGGTGCGCCTTCTCAATCTCATCCAGCAGGATCACCCGGTACGGCCTGCGCCGCACCGCTTCTGTGAGCTGCCCGCCTTCCTCATAGCCCACATACCCCGGGGGCGCGCCGATGAGCCGCGACACTGCGTGCCGCTCCATGTACTCGCTCATGTCGATGCGAACCATGGCATCCTCGTCGTCGAACAGGAACTCGGCAAGCGCCTTGGCAAGCTCGGTCTTCCCGACCCCGGTCGGCCCCAGGAAGATGAAGGAGCCGATCGGCCGCCGCGGATCGCTCAGACCGGCGCGCGAACGCCGGATCGCTTCGGAGATCGCCACCACCGCCTCATCCTGTCCCTTCACCCGGCGATGCAGCCGCTCTTCCATGCGCAGCAGCTTCTGCGCTTCTTCTTCAAACATCCGCGTGACCGGGATACCGGTCCATTCCGAGACGATCTGCGCAATGTCTTCGGCATCCACCACATCGTCCAGTTGCTCCACCCCGGCCCACTTCTCTTCCGCGACAGGTAGCCGCGCCGTAAGGTCGTCGATCTGCGCCTTGATCCGGTGTGCTTCCTCATACCGCCCCTGCGCAGCGGCATCCTGGCCCTGTTGGGTGAGTCGCTGGATTTCCTCCCGGATCGCTTCGGGCTTCGGTGGCAAGTCGTAGGTCTCGATGCGCAGCTTGCTCGCCGCCTCGTCCACAAGGTCGATGGCCTTGTCCGGCATCTTGCGGTCGGAAATGTACCGGTCCGACAGTTGTGCCGCGGCCAGCAGGGCCTCGTCGGATATGCGCACCCCGTGGTGCTCCTCGTACCGCGACCGCAACCCTTCCAGGATCTTCACCGTGTCCTCGACACTGGGCTCGTCGACGAACACCGGTTGGAACCGTCGCTCCAGCGCCGGGTCCTTTTCGATGTTCTCCCGGTATTCATCCAGCGTGGTCGCGCCGATGCACCGCATCTCGCCCCTTGCCAGGGCCGGCTTGAGCATATTCGAAGCATCCATCGCGCCTTCGGCAGCCCCGGCGCCAACCACCGTGTGTATCTCGTCGATGAAGACGATGATCTCGCCCTGCGCGGCGCGGATTTCGTCGATAACGCCCTTCAGCCGCTCCTCAAACTCGCCTCGGTACTTGCTCCCCGCCACCATGCTCGCCAGGTCCAGCGCAACCAGCTTCCGGTTCTGCAGCATCTCCGGCACGTTGCCGCTGACGATTTCCTGTGCCAGCCCCTCCACCACCGCGGTCTTGCCAACCCCCGCGTCCCCGATAAGCACCGGGTTGTTCTTGGTGCGTCGCGACAGCACCTGGATGAGCCGCTTGATCTCCTTCTCGCGCCCGATCACCGGGTCCAGCTTGCCCTCTCGCGCCAGGGCCGTCAGGTCCCGCGAGAATCGCTTCAAGGCTTCGTACTTGGACTCGGCGCCCGCGTCTGTCACTGAGTGGCTCCCCCGCAGGCCCTGCAGGGCCTTGAGGGTAGTCTCGATGGTGACTCCCGCCGAGGTGAGTATTCGCGCTGCCGGGGTCTGCCCGTCCTCGAGGATCGCCAGAAACAAGTGCTCGGTGGCGATGAACTGGTCGCCAAAACGCTGGCACACTTCCCACGCCTTGTCGAAGATCCGGCTGGTGTGCGGGGTTATGTAGATCTGCTGGGTGTCTCCGCCGCCCACCTGCACCTGGGGCCGGCTGCCCAGCTCGCGCTCAACCTGGTGCGTCAACCGGTCGACATCCACGCCCTGTTCCGCGAGAATCCGCGGAACCGTGCCTTTCTCTTGCTCCAGCATCGCCAGCAGGATATGCTCGGCGTCCAGTTGGTTGTGCTTATACCGCTGCAGCAGTTGCTGGCTGTGTGCAACGACTTCCTTCGCTGCGTTGGTCAATCGCTCGAAATCCATGGGTTCTCACTTCGCTTCGAAGCCCTCGCTCGCCACCGCGGGGCATGTGTCATGGGTCGCTGTTACCGATCGCGTCTTCGTTCTCGCGCAGCAGTGCCGGCGCCTCGTGCGCCCGGTCCTCTGGAACCATCACACGCATCGGAGCAATCCTCGCTCCGCTCACGTACGCCCCGAGGGTGAACGTCGGAATGCTGTGCACGGGGATTCCGCTCGCGCGCAGCTTGGCCGCTGCAGGATCCGCGTTCGTGTCGCCGAAGCCCGGGCTGAAACCAGCCTCCTGTACCCAGCCCACCGGCCCGGCCGCTTTTTCCTGCTCCCCTGGGGGCTCAGAATTGCCTCGGCTGCTCCTCAGTCTGAATCTCAACGCGGACTCCACGGCTTGCCGGCAGGCTCTTCGGGCCATGCTCGATCAGATCCCGCAGACGTTCGATCTCCATCTGCTGCTGCTCGATCTGATCCAGCAGCTTGAGCACGATTTCCACCCCGGCCAGATTCACCCCGAGTTCCTGGGTGAGCCGCTGGATCTGCCCGAGTCGCTCGATATCGCGTTGGGAGTACAGGCGCACATTGCTCCGGGTGCGCCTGGGGTTCACCAGGCCCAGCCGCTCGTACGTCCGCAAGGTCTGGGGGTGGCACTGAACCAGCCGCGCGGCCACACTGATGTAGTACACCGGCTCGTCATTGGCGTGCGTCATATGTTACCTCCACATCCAGGTCGTCTCACTTCAAAGTCGTCGGCAGGTCCGCCCGCGGATCCTCATCCGTCACCCGCTCCAGTTCCTCCAGAAGCTCCCGCTGCTCCTTGCTCAGGCGCCGCGGAGGGACGATGGCCACGCGGACGAACTGGTCGGCGCGATTGCGGCTTCCAGGTATCTGGGGTCCCTGTCCGCGCAGCCGGAACTTCTGACCGCTCTTGGTCCCGGGTGGGATCTTCAGACTCACCTGGCCGTCAACCGTGGGCACACTGATCTTGGCACCCAGGGCCGCCTCCGTGAAGGATATCGGGACCTCGACCTCCACATCATCCCCCACGCGTTGGAAGAACGGGTGTTCCTGCACCTTGATTTGGAGGATCAGGTCGCCATTTGGGCCGCCATTGATGCCGCGGCCACCCTCGCCGGCCAGCCGGATCTTGCTCCCGGTCTTGACCCCGGGCGGCACCTTCACCTTGATCTGCCGCTCCCGCAGGACCTCACCGCCGCCCCGACATTTCGGGCACTGAGATACGACCATTTCTCCGGTTCCCTGGCAGTGCGGGCAGGCCCCCGCCATGCCGAAGATCCCGCTGCGCGCGCTCTGCCCCGTGCCGCCACAGGTGGGGCAGGTCTGGGTCTTCCCGCCGACACCGCCGCACTCGGGGCAGACGTCCGCGATGCTCAGGTTGAGCTCTTTCTGGGTTCCGCGTACGGCTTCGGCGAAGGTCAGCGTCAGCTCGTGCGCAATGTTCGCGCCACGTTGCGGCTGGGGCTGCACCCGCGCTCTTTGCCTTCCCGACGACCGCCCGAAATCCCCGAAAATACTGCCGAAAATCTCCTCGAATGTCCCCGCTCCGAAGTTGGTGTACACAAAGTCCCGGACGTCGCCGCCCTGCCACTGCCCGCTTTGCTGGGCCTGTTGCCAGGCGGTCCCGAACTGATCATACTTCCTCCGCTTTTCCGGGTCGTTGAGCACCTCGAAGGCCTGGCTGATCTGCTTGTACTTTTCTTCAGCCGCCTTGTCCCCCGGGTTCACGTCGGGGTGATACTTGCGCGCGAGCTTGCGGTACGCCTTCTTGATTTCATCCGGAGACGCATCTCGCCGCACGCCAAGCAATTCGTAGAAATCTACTGTCGCGTCCATAGGATCTCGCCGCTGTATTTCGTTGTTTCGCGCTCCATCCGTCTACCCGTTCTCGACCCGGATTGGAACCTCCACCGGCCCCTTCGGCCTTGCCTCCAGACGCCCCACCTTCACCGTGAGCACGCCCTGTTTCAGACTCGCGGACACCTTCGACACATCCGCATCCGAGGGCAGCGGAATGACCCTCGCGAAGGACCCGGCCTTCCGCTCTGACCTGAGCAGCCTGCCCACAGGCGGTTGCCTCTTACCCGCCACCCTCAGCACGCCCTCGTCAGCCACCACGCGCACGCTCTCCGCGGTCACTCCGGGGACGTCGCACCGGACGATATACTCGTCAGCCGTCCGCGTGACGTCGGTCGGCGGCGCGAATGACGGGGCCGCCGGCCGCGACTTGCCTGCCGCGATAGCGTCCCGGAAAACCCGGTCGAATTGCTCCTGCAATTCCAGCACATCACCGAAGCGCATGTCTCACCGCCTGCCATCTCTTCCTGGCCGATTCATGCTCCGCAGGTCCGCCTCACCGCCGCGCCACCACTGTCAGCACGCCCGCCTCCAGGGCCGCATTGACCTCTGAAGGCTCGAAGGCCAGGCTGAAGGACCTGGAAAACCTCCCCGCCGGCCGCTCAGCCACCAGAAACTGCTCGCCCTCACCGTCGCGTTCCCGCATGCCGTCAATCGTCAACACGTTGCCGTCGAGCACCACATTGATGCTCTCCCGGGTCATTCCGCAGACCTCAAGCTCCACCACGATGCCATCTTCGGTGGCGCGGATGTCCGCTGGCGGCGTCCACCGCCGGCCAACCGGAGCAGGCTGGACCGGGAAGGCCTCGTCCAGTAGGGATCGCAGCCGAACTCGCAGCCGGGCAATGTCCTCATATCGCCGATCCAGATAGGCCACGTCGCATCACCTGCTACCCCTGACTTGGGGGACTGGCATCCCAGCTCGCGCCGTGTGCGAACTTGATGCCAGTGCCCCATGCACAGCGACTCGTTGCTTCATCGTGCCCACCCACGCCGTCTATTGCAGAGCGGGCCCCGGCATCCAGGTCCGAGCCTCACCCGGACCTGGTGCCTGTACCCAATGCGGCTACTTGTCTTCCGCCTCGAACTCGCCCTCGATCACGTCGTCACCCACTGAAGACGCATGAGGCGCCCCTGTTGCCGCAGGTCCCGGCTCAGGCGCGGGTCCGGCGCTGCTGGCCTGCTCATACATCCGCTGGGACACTTGCGAGAACTCCTGGTTCACCGCATCGATAGCCGCCCGGATCGCCGCCGCGTCCTCACCTTTCACACTCTCGCGCAGGGCCTCGATCTTCTCCTTGATCGCGGTCCGGTCGGACTCGGCAACCTTGTCCCCAAGCTCATTCAGCGTCTTCTCCAGCTGGTAGGCAACCTGGTCGCCCTGGTTGCGGGCGTCTGCCAGTTCTTTGAACTTCTTGTCCTCAGCCGCGTGGGCCTCGGCCTCCTGCACCATCCTCTTCACTTCTTCGTCTGACAGCTGGCCCGAGCCGGTAATGGTGATCGACTGCTGCTTGCCTGTGGCCTTGTCCTGGGCCGACACGTTCAGGATGCCGTTGGCGTCGATGTCGAAGGTGACCTCGATCTTCGGCATGCCCCGCGGAGCGGGTGGGATGCCCGTGAGGTGGAACCGACCCAGAGACTTGTTCTGGCTGGCCCGCGGACGCTCGCCTTGCAGCACGTGCACCTCAACCGTGGTCTGCATGTCGCTTGCGGTACTGTAGGTGCGGGTCTCCCGGGTCGGAATATTGGTGTTGCGCTGGATCACCGGGTCCATGACGTCGCCCAGCGTCTCCACTCCCAGCGTCAGCGGGGTAACGTCCATCAGAACGATGTCCTGGGTCTCGTCACCCGAAAGCACTGCCGCCTGGATCGCAGCGCCAACCGCCACAACCTCGTCCGGATTGATGCCCTTCTTCGGCTCCTTTCCGGTGAGCTTGCGGACCATCTCCTGCACCATCGGGATGCGGGTCGATCCGCCCACGAGAATGACCTCATCCACCTCGCCGTACTTCAAGCCCGCTTCCTTCATGGCGTCCTCAACCGACACCTGGGTCTTCTGCACCAGGTCGCCGATCAACTCCTCGAGCTTCGCCCGAGTCAGGGTCATCTCCAGGTGCTTCGGGCCCTCACCATCCACAGAAGTGATGAAGGGCAGGCTGATGGAGGTGGTCACCTGCGAGGACAACTCGCACTTGGCCTTCTCCGCCGCTTCCTTCAGCCGCTGGAGCGCCTGCCGGTCCTTGCGCAGGTCAACGCCGTTCTCCTTCTTGAACTCCTCCGCCACGTAATCGATGATCCGCTGGTCGAAATCATCCCCGCCCAGGTGGGTGTCCCCCGACGTGGCAAGCACCTGGTACGCATCGCGCTCATCAGTGCCAACTTCGATGTCCAGGATTGAGACGTCGAAAGTCCCGCCACCCAGGTCATAGACCATAATCGTGGCTTCCTTCTTCTCCGTGGTCTTCCAGCCGTATGCCAACGCCGCCGCCGTCGGCTCGTTGATGATGCGCAGTACTTCGAGCCCGGCGATCTCCCCCGCTTGTTTGGTGGCGGTGCGCTGAGTATCGTTGAAATATGCGGGCACCGTAATGACCGCTTGCTTTACCGGCTCGCCCAGGTACGCCTCGGCGTCTGCCTTGATCTTGGACAGGATCATCGCCGAAATCTGCTCGGGCGTATAATCCTTGCCGTCAATCGTGGTCGTGTGACGGGTGCCCATCACGCGCTTGATCGAGCTGATGGTGCGCTCCGGGTTGAGGATCGCCTGACGCTTGGCCGTCTGGCCAACAAGGCGCTCCCCGGTCTTCGAGAACGAAACCACCGACGGGGTGGTGCGGCCGCCATCGGAGTTCACGATGACAGTGGGCTCCCCCGCTTCCACAACCGCGACACAGGAGTTCGTCGTGCCTAGGTCAATTCCCACCGCTTTTGCCATGGATGAACACACCTTTCCGGACTGACAGAAAGTGAGGGCACGCGCCACAGCGATACTTGGTCGCGATGCCCGGCGTCAGGCGAGTCAACGCTCGCTCCATATCATGCCCGGATTATAAATGTTGAGTGTATTACTGTCAAGGTTATTGATAAGGCTTTTTAGTCCCGCCTCCCCCAGCGCGCATACTCAAACATCGCCTCGATATTCTCTCTCGGTGTACCAGGCGGAACCTCACATCCTGCCGCCAGAATGTACGGGTCTCCAAGCACTCGGTGGCTCTCCGCGCACGCCTCCAGCACCTTCTCCGGCGTTGACCGGTACAATTCCCTCACCGGGTCGAAGTTACCCATCAGCACCACATCCGGTCCGATCAGCTCCCGCGCGTGGGTTATATCCGTAGGCGCGTCAAGCTCCACAATCTCCGCCCCCGTTGCTGCGAAATGGGGCAGCAGTTGGGTCGTCCGACCGCAGATGTGCAACCGCGTCACCGCCCCCGCATCCCGGATCGCCTGTATGATCCGCTGCTCCCGCGGCAGGATGTACTCGGCGTACAGGTCCGCCGACACCAGCGACGCCGCGGCGTCTCCCAGCCCGATGAAGTCCGCGCCCGCATCAATCTGGGCCAGCGCGAACTCGATCTCCATCTCCGTAATCCAGTCGAACAGGTCCTCCACGAAGCCCGGGTCATCATAGAAGTCCATCATCAGCGCCGACATGTCCCGCAAGTCCGCCGCTTCCGCCATCGGTCCTTCGATCCACCCCAGAACCGGCACCTCGCCGCCCACCTTTTCCCGGAACAGTTCACAGGCTTTCACGCGGTCGTGCATTCGTCCCCCACCCAGCGGATTCGGGCGCTTCAGGTGGGCGAGGGTCGCCTTGTCCTCCAGCACGTAGCTCACCGCACGCGGCGGCCCGTCGTCCAGGTAGAGCAGTTCCGCGCCGCAATCCGCCGTTTCCCGTACCGGGTCGGAGCAGCAGGACACGCAGTCGATCCCGAACTCCTCCACCAGGCGCAACTGGCACCGCACGAGGACACGGTAGTCCTGCACGTAGTCCGCGTAGCTTTCGCCCTCGAGCTGAGCCGCGTAGATCATGAAAATGGGCATGGCAAGCAGGCGCGGGGTCTTCTCGCCCCGCAGTGTGGCGTGGAACATCTCCAGGGGTTTCACGGGGGCACCTCCGTCAGTCTCGCGCAGTCGCGCGGAATGTTCAGACGGTTCTTCGTGAGCAGGCGGGTGGCCTTCAAGGCGGGGCTCTGCCCCTGCACACCTGACCGGCGGAGGTCCCCCGCCCTCACGCGTGGAATGTTGGTCTTCGCCGCCCCTGCGTGGCGGTCCTGGAGGTGACGCCGCATGGACAAGCTCTGCCGCATTGCGGTGGATGCCGCGATCAACGCCGGCGCGTCGTATGCCGACGCCCGGTTTGTATTCCGGCGCGAGGAATCCGTCGAGACGAAGAACGGTTCGGTGGACGGGGTCACTTCCTCCACTGACCGAGGGATCGGCGTCCGGGTTATCGCCGGTGGCGCCTGGGGTTTCGCCGCCACCAGCGAACTGACCGAAAGCGCTCTGGCCGACACCGCTCGCAAAGCCGTGGAAATCGGCAAGGCCGGCGCACCAACTCTCGACGAGCCGGTGGTCCTGTCCTGCCTGAATCCGGTGATCGATCATGTTCCCCACACCGCGAAGCAAGATCCCTTCGAGGTGCCAATGGCGAAACGAGTGGAGCTCCTGTTGGACTGCGACAGGCGCATGGCCGAGGCAGCGGATGTAGTCCTGCGCCAGGGCCTGCTGCTCATTTCGCGACAGGAGCAGTTTTTCGCGAGTTCTGAGGGCAGCGAGATCTACCAGGAGCGCATCGAGACAGGCGCGGGCATCGAGGCAACCGCCGCGGATGGCTCCGAGACCCAGCGGCGCTCATATCCGGCATCACACGGCGGACAGATGGCCTGCCGGGGCTGGGAGCTTGTGGAGGAGCTTGACCTGCCTGGCCATGCCGCCGATATTGCCCGGGAGGCCAATGCGCTCCTGTCCGCGCCCCACTTCCCCGAGGGATGCTTCGACATCATCCTCGACGGACCCCAGCTCGCCCTGCAGGTCCATGAATCCTGCGGTCATCCCATCGAACTCGACCGCGTCCTCGGTACGGAAGCGGGGTTTGCCGGGACCAGCTTTCTGACACTGGACAAGCTGAACAGCGGCTTCAGGTACGGCTCGGAGATCGTCAACATCACTGCGGACGCCACCCTCGACGGCGGACTGGGGAGCTTTGCCTATGATGACGAGGGCGTGCCCGGCCAGCGCACCATGATCGTGGAAAAAGGGATTTTCACAGGCTACCTGACCTCGCGCGAGACAGCGCCGATTATCGGCCAGGCCAGCCAGGGCTCCATGCGCGCCGACGGTTGGGCCCGCATCCCGCTGATCCGTATGACCAATATCAACCTGCTGCCCGGCGACTGGACCCTCGAGGAGATCATCGCCGACACCGACCACGGCTTCCTCCTGTGCACGAACACCTCGTGGAGTATCGACGATCGTCGCCTCAACTTCCAGTTCGGCACCGAGGTCGCCTTCGAGATCGTGAACGGCGAACTGGGACAGATGTACCGAAATCCCACCTACAACGGGATCACCCCGGAGTTTTGGGCCTCGTGCGACGCCATCTCGGGGAGAGCCCCCAATGAATGGCGCATCTGGGGAGTGCCCAACTGTGGCAAAGGCGAACCCATGCAAACGGCGCGAGTAGGGCATGGCGTCGCCCCTGCCAGATTCCGGTCGGTCCAGTGTGGCGCGATGACGCAGCGCGGAGGCGATCAGTAGATGATGCGCCGAGAGCAGATTCAGGACATCGCCGAACAGGTGCTGGCGGCATCCACAGCCGACCAGACCGAGGTACTCATCTTCGCCGGCGACGAAGCATTGACGCGTTTCGCCAACAACACGATCCACCAGAATGTGGCCGAAACCGATACCGGCGTCCGTGTCCGCGCCGTGGTGGGGAAGCGCGTGGGAGTGGTGTCGGGCAACGACACCTCGCCGCAGGCGCTCAAAGATCTGGCCGCGAAGGCTCTCGAAGTCGCCCGCAACTCCGAACCCAACGAGGAGTTCGTCTCTCTTCCTGCGCCATCGGGGGATCACCGCGAGTCCGATGTTCAGCCAGTCCAGGCAACCATAGACTGCGACCCGGCCCAGCGCGCCGAAGCCGTGCGCACCATGCTGGACATCGCCCGCGCCAATGACCTGCGGGCCGCCGGCCGGTTCTCCACCGGGCACACCGCGGTCTGTGTCGCCAATTCCCTGGGCATCCGCAGCTACTTCGAACGCAGCGGGGCCGGCGCAACGGTGCTCATGCAGGCCGCTGATTCCAGCGGCTTCGCCCAGGCCGAAAGCGAGGACGTGACGCGAATAAACCCGCGGGAGATTGCCGAGGTCGCCGCACGCAAGGCCCTGGAGTCTGCCGGCCCACGAGACCTCGAACCCGGCGCGTATACAGTGATTCTCGAACCCCTCGCTGTCTGCGACATGCTCTACATGCTGGGGATCTACGACCTACACTCACTCGCGCACCAGGAGCAGCGGTCATTCACCTCCGGGCATATGGGCGAGAAGGTCTGTGGGGAGAACATCAGCATCTGGGACGATGGCTGGGACCCGCGCGGCAACCGGATGCCCTTCGACTATGAGGGCGTCACCCGGCAGCGAGTGGACATCATCACCAACGGGATCCTCACCGCCCTCCCCTATGATTCCTTCACCGCGGCGCGCGAAGAGGGCGCAGTGAACACCGGGCACGCTTTGCCCGCGCCGAACTCCTGGGGACCCGTGCCTTCGCACCTGTTCATGAACACCGGCGAGTATTCGCTTCAGGAGATGATCGCCGCCACGGAACGCGGCGTCCTCGTCACTCGCTTCCATTACACGAACATGGTGCATCCCGTGCGCACGGTATTCACAGGGATGACACGTGACGGCACATTCCTGATTGAAGACGGCCAGATCGTGGGCGGGCTGAAGAACATGCGGTTCACCCAGAGCATCCTGGAAGCCCTTAGCAACGTGGACATGATCGGGAGCGAGGGGGTGCTCGACGGCCACGCATGGGCGCCGGCGTTGCGGGTAAACGGCTTCAACTTCAGCAGCGCGACCCACTTCTGAGGAGAAGGCCAGGGAGAACGGCCGCTTCTTGCGGTGGTTGTGGAGTGCGCGGCCTCCTATCGATCCGCGTGGGGCGGGCCTCTCGCCCGCCAGCTGTTATCGTCCAGCCCCGGAGGGGCGTGAGCCCTGTACCACCAGCGTAAGCTGGTAGAATCGGGGCCTTCCCTTCATCTCATAGCAGCCCCTGAAAGGGGCGGCAGAGCCAACGGCCGGCGCAGGCAATAACTGCCCTGCCTCACCGTCTATTGCCGATCGCCGCGCTGATATCCCGGTGAAGCGCCACCGATCCGCCCATCACCATGAACGCCACGCACCACCGGGCGAGCACGGTCAGCGCGCCGGGCAGCATCCCTGTAGCCGGCGCGAGCAGACCCAGGAACTCCAACGCTACCAACACGGGGAACAGTACCGCTGCGCTGCGGAGCATCAGCACCACCAGGCCGCCGGGAACCGCGTTCAAGAGCCGCGGGAGTTCGGCCAGCCCGCGTCTCGCCGGGCCTCCGTGCACTGCCACCCGCAATACCCCGGGAAGCGCTATCAGCCACGCCAGCCGGGTGAATAGCCACAATCCCGCTGCAAGTCCCGGCGAGTTAGGGTGCGGCGCCTGTTGCCAGTCCGGCAGGAACCACCCTGCGAGAGCAACCGCACCCGCGGGCAACACACACAACGTTGCGAAACGTGGCAGCCTTTGCAGCCACTGTGCGAACAGGCGATCGGCATCAATCGGCTGCGCCAGCACAATTTTCGCCGTCAGCAATGCCAACAGCCCCACGACCGCCCCGCTGATCACGGGAGCCGCGAACAGGCCGAAGAGCAGGCCAACTCCGCGGGTCGTTGCTTCATCCAGATCGAACTGCCGAATGTTGACAGCGGCCTGCGCCAGATACGCCGCCAGACCCGTCCAAAGGAGCCACATTGAGACTGCAAAGCGAGCTCGACCTCCCCTTCTGTCCCCGGCACCGGGGGACAGCTTCCGCCGCTGAACCCACCACGTCACGCCCAACAGAAGCATGATCGATCCCGGCTCCAGCGCCGGACGGAAAGCGGGGTACGCAATCGCGGCATCCAGAAGCTCACGCCAGCGGCAGGCCCAGTATTCGCCAGAGCGGAAGGCGGCAATGAACCCGGAGGGATCGAAATCTACGAAGGCCTGTAGGCAGGGCGCGGACAGGTCCTGCGGCCATCCCGACACCCCACAGGCCCAGATGCCCCGGGCAACGCAGGTAACCGTATGCGCCGAGAGCAGCGCGGCTATGAATGCCCACGCGATCCACGCCGTATCCCAAAGGGCGCGCCACGAATCCCGGGCGGCTCGTGCGGGATTGCGCCAGCTCTGGGCATTCACCGCGCGGCCCTTGACGACTAGCAGCCGCTCGAGGACGTACCACAGTACCAGAGCAGCCCAGATTGCCTGCAGCAAGTGGAGCGGACTCAAGCACGTCCTCCGTCAGTGTACTGGTCGGGGCCCGGAACCCCGGCCGGGTCGCCTATTCTCCCGGCGGGGCCGGCTTACCTGCCGGCGGCCACGGCGCACCTACCTCACCCTCGCGCGCCGGCCAAGGTATGCCGTCAGCGCGGCGTCGAAGGGTCTCGCGGTGTCCAGCAGTTCGTGGTCAATGGTTCGGCGCCGACAGCCCTCGCGCACCCCGGCGAGAAACTCGTTGAGTGCCTCCAGGTACTCCCTCCGCATCGCCCGCGGATCGGTGACCAGGCGCTCCCCGGTCTCCAGATCGCGGAACTCGGTGAGTCCCCGGAAGTCGAAGACAAGCTCGGCATGGTCCATCACCTGAAGCACCATCACATCGTGCCCGCGGTGACGGAAGTAGCTCAGGGCGCGGAGCGTCGGGTCTACATCATCCAGCAGGTCGGAGAGCAGGACCACCAGTCCCCGGCGCTTGATCGCACCCGCCGCGAGCTCCAGGGCGCGGCTTACCCGGGTCTCGCCGCCCGGTGTCACCGCGTCAAGAGTGTCGAATACAGCCTTCAGGTGCGCCGGGCGCGTTTGTGCGGGAAGATGAGTGCGCACCTCGGAATCGAACACCGTCAGCGACACCGCGTCGCGCTGCCGGATAGCCAGATAGGCGAGACCGGCGGCCAGATATGCCGCATAGTCCACCTTACGCACGCCTCCGCCGTAGGCCATGGAACCGCTGGCATCCAGGAGCAGATGCACATCGAGATTGGTCTCGGCGTCGAATTGCTTGACCACGAGCCGCTCTCGCCGCCCGTATACCTTCCAGTCGATATGCCGCGTCTCGTCGCCAGGGTTGTATTCGCGGTGATCGGCGAACTCCACACTGGCGCCGCGGAAGTGGCTCCGGTGACGGCCCGAGAAATGTCCTTCCACCATGGCCCGCGCCCGCAGTTCCATGGAACCGAGCTTCTGGACGGCATCAGGCGTCAGGGCTGTCTGAACTTGGGGCATGGTGGGTGAGAAGGTGGACGACAAGCCGCGGCCCGCCTACCTCCGCTCCTGCTTTTGCTCCCACAGATGCCGCGCGTATTCGATCACCGCGCGCTCCTGGGACAGCGTCTCGATAGAACCCGGGCGCCGCTTGCGCACTTCTTCGATGGCCGGCCAGGCCGCCATCCCCTTGCTCACCAGATAACAGGCGATCATCGTCCCCGTGCGGCCGACCCCGCCCATGCAGTGGACCATCACGGGCATCTCGCGGGACAGGTAGCGGTCCACGGTCTGCACGAAGACCACGATGTCCTCCATCGTGGGCGCTGCTCCGTCTTCAAGCGGCAGATGTGCACCCTTCAGGCCAACCGCAGCGGCCATCTGCGTTGGTCCGGGCTTCTCCGTGAGATTGATGACCAGAGCGAACCCGAGCTCACGCAGCTGCACCAGTTCCTCCCGGGTGGGCATGCACATTGCCGCGAGACGGCCATCGATGATCCAGTCGGCGCAATCGGGAAGCGCCTGCGGCCTGCGTCCGAGTAGACCCATCCGGACCACCTGCCTTGATTGGGCTCCGTCGCCGACAGGAGGGGCCACATGGGATAGGCGTTGGCACGACGCGCAAGCCCCATCCGGCCCTTGGCCTTCAGTCGCGTGGGGCGTTGTCTCGCTCGACGAGCCGTTTGCCGTCGGTGCCCCGGGTTGAAACCCGAGGCTGGGGGCCTTCGGCCGGGCGTCCCGAGGGACGAGAAGGCCTAGGAGATTGCCGACCGGGACGGTCGGCCTGCGCGAGAACCGCACTTGCCTTCAGTCGCGTGGGGCGGGCATCTCGCCCGCCGGCCATCCCGCGCATGTGCAGTCAGCAAGACTCCGAGCCGCCTGGCTGCGGGCAGCTTTCGCCGTCCTTAGCCACGACCTCCCGCGCCACCGCCTGCTCCATCAGCCGGCGTTCCTCCTCAAAGGGCACCGCCTGGCGCGCGGTGGGATGGTGGCGCAAGGCCCCGTAGTGTTTACCGACAGGCTTCACTGACTGATCCATGGTACCCTCATCCCCCTGCCGCTTTCTTCCGCGACTTCTCCACGCCCTGCCGTGCCAGGGCATCCGCCCGCTCGTTCTTCTCCCGCGCCACGTGCTCGAACTTCACCGAGTCGAACCCTTCCATCGCCCGCCGCAACTGCACATGGAGCTTCGCGATGCCCGGATTCTTGATGCGGTATTGCCCCCAGACCTGCTTGCACATGAGTTCGCTATCGGAACGCACAGTCACGTTGCGCAGCCCCAGCTCCCGCGCCCGCTCCAGCGCCGCGATGGCGCCGCTGTACTCGGCGATGTTGTTGGTGCCGTGGCCGACGGCAACCGCGTCTTCGGCCAGGATTTCCCCGTCAGGTGCGGCGATGACGTATCCTGCGCCGGCCGGCCCCGGATTTCCGCTGCATGCTCCGTCGGTGTAGATCACGGCCTCGTCACACGTTGCCATTTACCGCTCCCAGTCTCCAGGCTTCTTCTTCTCGGGGTCGAACAGCGGGCCGGGCAGGTCAGCCGACGGTTTCTGCTGCTGCAGGCCGATCCAGTCCGCCGGTGCCGGCCGCCCCAGGGATTCGGCCATCATCATCAGGTCGAAGCCTTCCTTGCGAATGCGCAGATCGTAGTACACCAGCACCACGCCGATCATCCACAGGGGCTGCAGCAGCAGTGACACCAGGGAACTGACCACCTGGTTCAATATCTGGGCCGCCATCGCAAGCTGGCTCTCCTGCGCCATCATCACCGTCGCGAGAATCTGGGTGGGCAGGCTCACGCCGTAGGTGACCACTGCCGCCAGCAGCATGAGAATCGACAGGGCGCCGAAGATCCGCCAGAAATGTCCCGCGGTCAGCGACCAACTCCGCGCAAGAGCGTCCCAGCCGGACCGGTTTTCCAGCACGTTGATGACCGCCGGCCCCAGCATGTACCGAACCATGAGCCAGATCATCAGGACAAAGCCGGCGATCAGCAGCCCGCCGATGAACACCCCGTAGCCGATGAGCCAGTACAGGATCGTCGTCCACAGCACCTGACCCCAGCGCGGGAGTGCCGCTTCATACGCATCGCGCACACTGATCGGCCTGCCCAGGTAACGTTCGGAAATGCCGATGGCCAGCGCAGCCTGGCCCAGCGGGTACAGCAAGCTCATCAGGAAAAGCAGGACTACCGGCCCGATGGCGCTGGACATCTGCTCCAGCGAGACCTCGGAGCCCGACTGCCCGGAGGCCATCAGGATCGGCATGAGGCTCACCTGAACGGCGATGCCCACCACCATGATGGGTATCTGGACCACCGCCGCAATGCCCAGGATCGGCGCGAAATTGCGGCGGTAGATCCAGATCGACGCGTCGATGATGTCCGAGATCGTCAGTGGCCGCAGGTACAGCTTGTCCGCGCTCATGGTCTCGCCCCCTGTTGTCTTGCCCGTCTCGCGTTGCAACCCGACACAGAGCCTTTACTGCGCGTCAATCAACCTGCCTTCGGCCTCGCCGATAGTAACGCCGAGACTGCAGAATGAGAGGTTCGCGACATGATCTTCGCCTTCGCCATCACCGCATGGTTCATCCTGGGACTGCTCGCTCTCGGCGCCTGCTGCGTCGGAGCCCGCAGGACCGAGCCCGAGCCCCAGCCCGAACCGGTGCCCGCGAGCGCCGCCCAGGTGGAGCGCATGGCAGCCTGATCACCGGTCCACGGCCTGCTCCACCTGGCCGTCGGGCCGCACGATCATCGGTCGCGCCCGGTCGCCCCGCAGTTCCGTGCCTTCCGGCACCACGGCATTCTCCTCCACGATGCAGCGGGTCAGTATCGACCCCGCGCCGATGGTCGCCCCGGTGAACACCGCCACATTGCGAAGCTGGGCATTGTCCTCTACCCGGCAGCCATCCATAAGCACCGTGTTTGGCCCGACGCGGCAGTTCGTCAGCCTGCATCCCGCGCCGATATGTATGGTGGGCTTCACCACGCAGCCGTCATCCACGTCGGCGGACGGATCGATGAACATCCCGTGCTGGTCTCGGTAGCGGTGCTCCATCATGCGCGCATTCAGGTCCAGCACCGCCGCCGGCCGGGCTACGTCGGACCAGTAGCCTTCCAGTTTCACCGCACGGATGCGCCGCCCCTCGCGGATCATGGCCTGCACTGCGTCGGGCAGTTCAATCTCCCCCCGGACCGAGGGCCTCAGCGTCCGCAAGCGGTCGAAGAACTCGGGGCGGTAGACGAAGACCCCGGCATTGTTCCAGGTGGTGGTGCTGGTGCCCTTGGGCGGCTTCTCCTGGATGCGCGTGACGTACCCCTCCTCCTCATACACCGCCGCGCCCTCGAAGGGATCTTCCACATAGTTGAGGCTCAGAACCGCGTCGGGATCGTCCTCCCGGAAGGCTCGGACCACCGCCTGATAGTTCTCCGGCGGCACGAGAATATCGCCCCAGGACATGAAAAAGGGCTCACCCGCCACGAAATCCTCGGCCATGAGCGCCGCGTGACCCGTGCCTTTCGGCTCGCCCTGCCAGATATACTCGATGCGCACCCCGAGACGGCTGCCGTCGCCGAAATGATCGATGACCGTCTCACCAAGATGCTGGATGATCAGCGCGATCTCGTCCACCCCGGCATCCCGCGCGCCAATGACGATATGTTCGAGAATAGGCCGGTCGAGCACCGGTACGAGGGGCTTGGGGCGGCGCTCGGTGAGAGGCAGCATGCGAGTGCCTTTACCGGCGGCGAGAATGACGCCCTTCACGCGCGGTTCACCTCCGAAGAGTTGTCCGTCAAGAGGGTGCCCAGAGCGGCACCGGTGCTCATACCCGCCGACGGTCTCGGACCGGGGGACTCGGAAACGGAACACAGGCACCCTCTTCGCAGGAGGCCGCGAAACGTGATGCCAGTCCCCCGGTTCCGCCGCGCCTTCCAGCCCCTTCCCGGTGGAAACAGGTCCCGGTTTGTGATAACCTGTAGCCGCTGGGCATTGGCGGCTGCATGCCGCTACGCCCCCGGCTGTTGCACGCTATCTTACACGAAGGTTCTGCGTCGGGCAAAGCGTCGCGCGCACCGAAGGAGTCTGCCTTGCTCGTCTTTGTGGAAAACGGTCTGGCCGGTTGCGCGCTGGCTCTGGAGCGCCAGGCCGTGGCCGTCATCGTCGATGCACTGCGCGCCAGCGCCAACATCACCTCCATGTTCCACTACGGGACTGCCGAACTGCTGGTGGTACGCGAGGTGGAGCAGGCATTCCGGCAGCGCGAACTGTGGCCCGGCGCAATCCTTTCGGGCGAGCGCGGTGGCCTACCCGTGCCCGGTTTCGACCGGGGCAACAGCCCGTTGCAGGCGCCGCCCGACCTGGATATCCGGCGGGTGGTGTTCAGCTCATCCAACTGCTCGCGCTGCTGCGTGGGCGTCGCCGGTGCGCCCTGGGTCTTCCTGGGAACAACGGTCAACGCCTCCGCCGTGGCGGGGAAAATTCTCGAGACCGCCTGCCGGGAACTGGTCTGCATCACCGCCGGCGCCTTCGAGGACGAGGTGCGCCTGACTATCGAAGATCACCTGGCCGCGGGCGCGATCCTGTCAGCCATCGAGGCGACAGGCGAACCCGTGGAACCGGGCAATGACCGGGCGCGCTTGTGCCGCATGGTGTACGAGCCAATGAACCAGCCCGAACTGACCCGCGCATTCCAGGAATCCGATAATGGCCGGGGCCTGGCGCGCATCGGCCTGGGCGACGACGTGCAATTTGCCTCGTTGCTGGACGTGTTCACTGAAGTCCCGCGCGTGGCCGAGATGGTGCCCCTGCCGGGTGGCGAGACAGGGGCGCTTGTACTGCCTGACTGACCCGCAGGATATGCTCCTGTTGGATTCGTTTCCTGGAGGCTCACATGAAAGCCCTCCTTGCCTTTGCCCTTGCTGCTGTGCTCTGCGCCGTCGCAGGCGCCGAGATCATGTTCCAAGATTCCTTCGAAGGCCCCAGCCCTGTGAACTGGCAGCAGTCGTGGGGCCCTGCGGAACGATCCCGGGACATGGCCCAGGACGGCGAGTGGGCCATCAAGGAGTCGCTCGAGGACAAGTACGGGCTTTCGGTGTGGTACACCGAGTTCCCAGCCCATCCGCGGGCGATCTACAAGGCTACCGCATGGGTCTTCATCCCGCCCACCGAAAAGAAGGTGTCCGCCGCCCTGCGCTTCACACGTCGCGACTGGTCCGGGCTTGCCGGCGCGGAGACCGTTGAACAGGGCAAGTGGGTGAAGCTCGAGGCGACCTACGAGAACAAGTCGGAGCGCACGGTGCGCCTGCAGATGTTCCAGGGCGGCGCCCACCAGGCTGGCCTGGGCGGTACCCTGATGTATTGGGACAATGTGACGCTAGAACGCGAATTGGGGGAGATCAAACTGGATGAGGGCATTATGATCAACCCGTATGTCATCGAGGGTCTGGAGGTCACGCCCGCGGGCGGCATGAGCGTGAGAGTGGCCCCCGGTAAGATCGACGTGGACGGCAAGGTCGTCGAAGTGACGCAAGAGACGGTGCTTACTCTGGAGCCCGCGCGAATCATCCGGGTCCGCGACGAGCAGGCGAGGCTCACCGACGAGGAGCCCCGCAGCTACAACAGAGGGACCCCGCTCCAGCTCTGCCTGGGGCCGGGGGTCACCATCGCGGGCTGTCTGGATCCCAACTCGCTAGTTATCAAGCAGGCCGCCGGCCCCGATGCGCCGCGCTATGAAGAGGGCAAGGACTGGCGCGCCGACAAGCTCTGGGCGCGAGTCGGCAGGCTGGACGGGGCAATCGGTGCGGATACCACCGTTTTCATCGATTACGACGTAAGCCTCATGCGGTTGGATACCATCTTTGTCCGCTCTGACGGCACCCTTGGCGTGCGGCAGGGGGCCGAGCACAAGATGATCCCCGAGCCGCCGAAGGCCGACGCCTTTGCCCGGCCCCTGTGCAATGTGTGGCTGCGCTACAATTGCCGGGAGATCACCGAGGACCTGATCTACCCCATCGGCCCGCCGTACCCCTCCGCAACCCAGGCCCAGATCGCGGCCAATGCCGCGCTTCTGCCGAAGACCATCGAAAAGCTCAACCAGGGCGGGGACTTCACCATTGTCTTCTGGGGCGACTCCGTCACCTGCGGCGGAGACGCATCCAGCCAGGATAAAGCCTTCCCGCTGGCCTTCACTAACTGGCTGCGCACCAAGTATCCGCAGGCCAATATCAAGTATGTGAACGCCGGCACCGGCGGATGGAACAGCGACGGCAAGCTGCCCCTCTTCGAGGAGCAGGTCATGGTCCACGAGCCGGACCTGATGGTCATCGAGTTCGTCAACGACATGGGTATGAGCCGCGAGAAGATCTTCGCCAACTACACGAAGGCCGTCGGGCGGGTGCGGGAAATCGGTGGCGAGGTCATCATCGTGACGCCCCATTTCGTGCGCCCCGACTGGATGGGCTCCGGCGATAACATGCGCACTCCGGAAACCCGTGCAGCAGTCACCTACCTGCGGGAGTTCGCCGCCGAGAACAAGGTTGCCCTTGCGGATGCATCGAAGCGTTGGGAGCACCTGTGGGTCGAAGGCCTGCCATACATCACGCTGCTTTACAACTCGATCAACCACCCGGAAGATCGGGGGCACTGGCTGTTCGTGGAGGAACTGCAGAAATGCTTCCCGGTGGCTGCACAGTGAGGGAGTGAGAGTGATGCTCAGACTTCGAGGAATGCTGATCTGCCTTGCCATGACCACCATCTGCAGCGCAGTCACCGCCGCCGACCTGCTCCACTTTGACCTCAGCCAGTGGCCCATCGCGGGCTGGGCGGATGCGCGCGAAGAGCGTTTCCCGGCTTTCGGCCAATGGGCGGTCTCCCAGCAGGGCATCACAAATGTGATCCCTTCCGGGGTCGAGGAGAAGGACATCGTCGCCATGAAAAACGGCGTGGGCATGGCCAGTTCGGTTCTGGTCGGCCGGCCGGCGCGGAATGTCACCGCGACCGCAACCACGTCCTTCGAACGCAAGGGAGCCCCGTCAATCCTCCTGCGCGCCGAAGCCCGGCCTGACGGCCGCGGCTATGTGACCGGACAGATGCTCTCGCTGGTCCTGTACGAGTCTGGCGTGAACCTGTGGCGGTTTGACGGCGCGAAATGGCACAAGGCGGCCGCCGAGAAGTTCGAGGTGGAGCCCTGCGTCTTCCATACACTGAAGGTACGGCTGGAAGGCCCTCGCGCCAGGGTCTGGTTGGACGGCAAGGCCGTCATGGAGACCGAGGACGTGGGCCTGGACGTCCCCGGCCTCGTGGGCTTGTGGGCGGGGGAAGGGCCCTGCCATTTCCGCAGCCTGCGCCTGCGGCTGGCTGATTGAGCATTCCGGGAGCGGTTCGCGCAACGCTCCAGACTGTCTTGGGGAGAGAGCAACCACGATGCACCGGCTGATGCTTGTCCCGGCGCTCATTGTTGCGTGTGTCTGTGCATGGGCAGAACCGGCCCTGCAGATCGGTATTTCCAAGCGCATCCCGGCCCAGGGCGACACCGTGAGGCTGTCGGCATATCTCGAGGGCTGGCAAGCGCCCGCGGATAGTTCCGGCGTAGTCTTCACCGCCCAGCGTGGGGGCATCGAGCGCACCCTCGGCAAATGCGCACTCGCGACCAACCCCGCGAAACCCTTTGAGCCCAGTGTGGAATGGGCGCCCGGCGCGTCCGGGCTGTATCGTATCACCGCGCGGCTGGAGTCCACCGGCGAAGAGACCCGGCTGCTTGCGCCGGTGGTCACCCAGAACGTCTACTTCTGCTTCTACGGCGCAACCCGGCCTGAAACAACCTGGATGACCCACCACCTTACCGCGAGCGCGTCCGAGATCGACGGCCTTCATGCCCGCGGGGTCGTGGCGCTGAAGCCTGTGGGTGGAGTCTCGTATCTTGGTGGCCCGCGACCCGAGGACATCCGTCAGGACATCGATTTCGAGCAACTGGCGCAGAGGGTGGTCGCGGACTACACCCAGGTCGATCCGTGGGACGGGATCGCCATCGACGAACTGGGCATGTGGGACGACCACCCCGAGCAGGAGCAACTCGCCCTGGGCTTCTGGCAGATCATGAAAAAGGCCCGCGCGGCGGCGCCCGGCAAGTTCATCGCGGCCTGGCAGTTCGCGTCTCTTAGTCCCTTGGTCTGCAATATGTTGCGGGACACCACCGATCTTGTCATGTGCGAGGTCTACCAGAACTACTTCCGGGCCTGGTATGACCAGCACCGCTTCTATGACTACCTGCAGCAGCGCATCGATATGGCCCGGGACATGATGATCAGCAAGAAGACGGTCATCGGCCTGAGCATCTCCTCGGACTACGGCTCGATCACCCCTGAGGAGCTTGAGGACCAGATCCGGTACATCCGCGCGCACGGGCCGGAAATCCGCGGCCTGGCGTTTTTCACCACAAGCCGATGCGACCCCGAAGTCCTCAAGCGGGCCAATGACTGCTGCTATCGGTACTGGGTGAAGCCTGCGGTGGGGATCTTCAGCGAAGCCGACCTGACCTTCTCGGACTACCAGCCCCGGAATCACGGCGTTGTGCGGATCAACGCGACGGTGCATAATGTGGGCGGCAGCACCGCGGCGCCGGTGGCAGTGCGCTTCTGGGAAGGCGACCCGGCCAACGGTGGGAAGCTCATCGGCCAGCGCAGCATCGCCTCGATCCCCGCGGCCCGCTGGGTGGATCCCCTGGCTCGCGACGCGGCAAGCATCGAACCTGCGGAAGCCATGCGCAAGGAAGGTTTCGGCATGGTCACCGTGTCTATGGACTGGAAAGCAACTTCCAGCGGACCGGTCGAGATCTGGGCGGAGATCGTGCCGGATGACGGCTACACCATCATCCGCGGTTTCCAGTCGAAGAGAATCAGCGTCAAGTAGGGACGGGAATGATTGGTCGCGCGCAGGCCGACCGTCCCGGTCGGCATGAACGACTGGAACATCGCACCCACACCAACCCTTCACATAACTGAAAGGCCGTGAATCGTCATGTCTCAGGATGTCATGACCAATCTCGTCTACCTGTCTCATGTCCTCGGGGATCCCGCCAATGACTTCGCGATCCTCGGCGAGGGCAACACTTCCGCCCGCGCCGATGCCGAGACCTTCTGGGTCAAGGCCAGCGGCACCGAACTGCGCACCATGCAGCCCGATGGTTTCGTCCGGGTGCGGTTCGACAAGATCATGGAGCTTCTCCAGTTCGAGGACGTCTCCGATGATCTGTGCAAGGAATACTTCGACGCCGCCTCCGTAGACGCCGCCGGCAAGCGGCCCTCCACGGAAGCGCTCATGCACGCGATCCTGCTCTCCATGCCCGATGTCAATTATGTCGGGCATACCCACCCCACCGCCATCAATATGTTCACCTGCGCCAATGAGGGCAAGCAGGCCTGGCAGGGCCGGCTGTTTCCCGATGAGATCGTCTGCTGCGGCGTCGCCCCGGTCTGGGTGGACTACACCGACCCCGGCATCCCCCTGGCCCGGGAGGTCAAGACCCGGATTGAGGCGTATATTCAGGAGTACGGCGTGCGCCCCAAGGTGCTTCTGGTGCAGAATCACGGCTTGATCGCCATCGGCGCCACGCCGTCGGAAGTGATCAATGCGACGATGATGATGTGCAAGACCGCGCGGGTCCTGTGGGGAACTTTCGCCCTGGGCGGGCCGCACTATCTCACACCGAAACAGGTGGAGCGCATCTTCACTTGGCCGTCCGAGAAGTACCGCATGCAGCTACTCGAGAACCGCTGAGTTACCGCGGGGATCATACTGAGCCTGAAAGGACAATCTGATATGACTTTCGAAGAATACAAAGCCGGCGTGGGCGCCATCCCCGAGAAGATGCTAGCCTGGCAGGTGTTCGGCAGCGGCCTCGAAAACGTGGGCATCAACGGCAAGCCGGTTGAGATCGACACCTACCAGGTGGGGCCCGACCAACTCCTCGCCCGTGTCGACGCAGCAGGCCTGTGCTTCTCCGACGTGAAGATCCTCAACCTGGGCGGAGAGCACCCTCGATTGTTCGGGCGCGACCTCAAGAACGACCCCATCGTCATGGGGCACGAAGCATCTATCACAGTGGTCAAGGTTGGCGAGAAGTACCAGGGCAAGTACAAAGTGGGCGACAAGTTCGTCGTCCAGGCGGAAGCTTACTACAAGGGCAAGAACCTGGCCTTCGGGTACATGCTCCCCGGCGCACTGCAGGAATACACCATTATCGGCCCGGAACTGCTTGAGGGCGATGACGGCTGCTATCTACTTCCCGTAAAGCCGGAGACCGGATATTCCGAAGCCGCACTGTCCGAACCCTGGGCCTGCGTGGTCTGCGCCTACCGGGTCAAGCCCCGCACCAGCCTGAAGTCCGGCGGAACGGTGTGGATCGTGGGCACGCCCGGCAGCGAGAACATGAGTTTCAACTTGGGCGCTTTCGAGTACTCCGGCGTCTACCCTGCCCGCGTGTTCCTCACCGACGTGCCCGCTCCTTTGGCAAGCCAGATTACCGACCTGTGCGCCAGCGCCGGCATCTCCGTGATCACGACCGCCCCGCTGGCCGGACTGGACCCGGCCGCGGTCTTCCCCGAAGCCGGCGTGGATGACGTCTTCGTCCTGGGCTCCGGCAGCGCGGAAGTGGTCGAGACTGCCGACAGGGTCCTGGCAAAACACGGAATCCTGAATCTTCTCGCCAATAGCCCCCTCCCCCGTCCCGTGAGCGTCGACGTGGGCCGCGTGCATTATGACGGCACCTTCTACCAGGGCGGTAAAGGACCTGACGCTTCCGCCGGGTATACCCGCAAGCGTGGCCCTGCCCTGACCAAAGGCGGCAAGGCATGGATGCTCGGTGGCGCAGGGCCCATGGGCCAGATGCACGTCCAGCTTGCTATCGAGATGAAGGACGGGCCGTCAGTCATTGTCGCCAGCGATATTGATCCCGAACGCCTGGCTACCGTGCCCGAGCGCTTCGGTCAGAATGCCAGGGACAAGGGTATTGAGCTCATCTGCCTCAATCCCAAAGAGATGGGCGATGAGGCTTTCGATGCGAAGCTGCGCGAGATCGCCCCGGATGGCTTCGATGATGTCGTCGTTCTCGTGCCTGCACCGCCGCTTGTCACCCAAGGCTCGAAGTACGTGGCCCAGGACGGCTGGCTCAATATCTTCGCAGGTGTTGCACGGGGGACTCTCGCGACACTGGATGTGAGCGACGTCGCCCTGCGCGGCGTGCGCTACACCGGCACCAGCGGCTCATCCATCGACGACCTGCGCAAGACCCTGAGTCTCACCGAGGGTGGGGAGCTCTCGCCCAATCGTTCGGTGGCCGCAATCGGTGGGATCTACGCGGCTTACGAGGGTCTCGACGGCGTCAAGAACGCGCGCTTCCCCGGCAAGGTTGTGATCTATCCCCAGATCAGGGATCTGCCGCTCACGCCGCTGGAGGATCTCGCTGACGTGCTGCCCGAAGTCGCGGCGAAACTCTCGCCCCAGGGCGCATGGACCCGTGAGGCCGAGATCGAGCTGATCAAGCATTTCTTGCCCGAGTAGCTGCTGCACCGGGTGTGGAATGCCCGTGTCTTCCAGCGCACGGGCCCCGCACATCAATACGCGAGGTTGGATTCAAATGGCATTGCCGGATACATACCCAGACAAGTCCGTTTGCGCCCGTGTCGAAAACAAGGTCGCATTTGTCACCGGTGGCGCGCAGGGCCTCGGTGAGGCCATCTGCGCCCATCTTGCCGCCAATGGTGCCCAGGTGATGGTGGCCGACCTCAACGCAGAGGGTGCGCAACAAGTTGCCGCCGAAATCGCCGCCAAGTACGGCACGAAGTCTCTTGGCATCGGCTGCGACATCACCGATGAGGCCGACGTTGAGAAGAGCTTCGCCACCCTCAAGGCCGAACTGGGTCCCGTCGACATTGTGGTGAGCAACGCGGGGATCCTGATCTCCGGCCCCATCACTGAGTTTGATGTGAGCAAGTGGCGCAAAGTGGTGGACGTCAACCTTGTGGGTTATATGGTGGTGGCCAAGCACGCCGCTCTGCAGATGATTGGCCGCGGTGGCAGCATCATCCAGATCAACAGCAAGTCCGGGAAGACCGGAAGCAGCAAGAACAGCGCGTACGCCGCCAGTAAGTTCGGCGGCATCGGACTCACCCAGAGCCTTGCGCTTGAGCTTGCCGAATACGGCATCCGTGTAAACTCCATCTGCCCGGGTAATCTGCTGGACTCCCCCCTGTGGGTGGACAGCCTTTACGAGCAGTATGCGAAGCGCTGGAACAAGACGGTGGAAGAAGTCCGCGCCATGTACGTGGATAAGGTCCCGATGAAGCGCGGCTGCACCTATGCGGACGTCTGTGGGCTGCTGGTGTACCTGGCCTCCGACGAATCCAGTTATGTCACAGGCCAAGCTCTCAACGTGGACGGCGGCCAGACCATGCACTGATCGGTGACCCCGAACCCTCGGGGTCCTTTGGAGGTAGCGCGGATGAACCAGACCCGATTGCTTCTGCTGCCGGTATTGGCACTGATCGCGGCCGCGACCATGTCTGGATGCGGAGTGCCCGCGGCGGTGCAGGATATCCCGCCTGCGCCTGCGGTCAGTCTGGCCGAGCCCGAGACCGGTGCCGCCGCGAACGCCGAAGCCCCGACGGCCGCGCCCAAAGCTGCGGCCCCAGAAACACCTTCACCCGGACCCGAAGGCGCGCCGGCAATGGGAGCCCCGAGTCCCGGGGGCATGCCGATGATGGGACCGGAAGGTGCGGCTGCAGTGGGTGGTGCCGCGGTAGCCGAACCGCCGATCTCCGCCGCCGAGAAGCCGGCGAAGAAGACCGAACCCGCCGAGCCGAAGTCCAAGAAGAAGGCGGAGCCGGAAGAGAAGACTGAAACGAAGAAGAAAGCATCTCCAAAGTCCGACGACCAGGCGGAAGAAAAGCCCTCGACGAAGAAGACCGCCAAGAAGTCTGACGACGAGCCCGAGAAGAAGCCCGAAACGACGACAAAGAAAACAGCTGTCAAGTCTGACGACGAGCCGGAAAAGAAGTCCGCAACGAAGGAAACCGCCAGGAAGTCTGACGACGAGACCGAGAAGAAGACCACGACAGCGACAAAGAAGCCGGCCGCGAAGAAGACGACCACCAAGGCCCCGGCCCCTTCTCCCACTACTGATCCCGAAGGCGCCGCGGCCACCGGGGGTGTCCCATCCGGAGCGTCGCCTGGAGGAGCCGAGCCTCCTTTGTCCCGCAACGGATAGCAGCGTCGAGATAAACACAGCAGCTCTCAATGCACGGAAGGAGTTCCATGTCTCGCAATCTCAAGTTGCGCCTGGGTATCAATGGAGCATTCTGCGCCCGCCGCTGGGAGCGTCCGGAGAACTGGATGCAAATCACCCGCGAGTTGGGCTTCACCTGCCACGAATTCTGCGCCGATCTCATCGACCCGTTCTTCACTGGTGACCGCGAGTACCAGCTGGAGCTTGCCCGCGAAGTCAAAGAGGCCGCGCAACGGCACGGCGTGACCATCCCCTCGGTGTATAGCGGCCTTGCGATACACCGATTTCACGGCCTTGCTCACAGCCACCCGCTGCCCAGGCAGCGCATGGTGGAGTGGATCGTCGGCATCATGGACATCGCCCGCGAAATGGGCGCGCAGCGAGTCGGGGGGCATTTCGACACCATCCCGACAGAGGTACTGGAAGCAGGCGAGGAAGCGTACGCCGAAGCGATCAAGCGCCAGCATGAGATTTTCCGCGACCTCGCGAAGATCGGCCGCGACAAGGGCCTCGAAGCACTCCACCAGGGACAGATGTACACCCCCGCCGAGCCTCCCTGGACCATCAAGCAGGCCGAAGAGTTCCTGATCCAGGTCAACCGGAACAGCAAAGGCTGCCCGGTCTACCTGGTCGTCGATGTGGGTCACATGGCCGGGGAGCACCACGGGCTGCAGGGGCGCGATGTGGACTACCTCGAATGGCTGCGGGCATTGGCGCCATACTGCGAGGTTATTCACCTGCAGCAGACCGTTCCCGGCGCCAGCCACCACTGGCCTTTCACCGAGGAGTACAACCGCAAGGGGCATATCGACATCGATAAGATGCTCGAAGCCATCGTGCAGGGACACGAACACCACGAGCAGAACTGGATCGCGGAAGTGCTGGACCCGGTGGAAGAGTGCTGGCTGATCCTTGAGGTCCTGCCCTCATCCACGAAGACCCAGGATCGGCTCATCGCCGACCTGCGCGAGAGCGCCGACTACCTCAAGCAATGGATGGCTGATGGGGAACTGGAGATGGTTGTGTAAACCGTCCCGAACCGCGCGAAATCTGGGCCCGCAGGCTTCGCATTGAGCCTGCGGGCCTCTCCATTTCCGGCGAGCCGGAACAAAACCACGGCTTGTCTGGTCAAAGAAGCATCCCCAAGCGGGCAATGCTGGTCATATCCCCGCCGTGAGCTGGAGACGAGACAATGGGTCGCGTCTTGAGGAAGGCGCATGATGCTATGCGCTGGTGCGTTTCGGCGCCCGGGGTGGTCCCGGGAGCGTTCCTGCTCCTCGTAGGAGCGTTGATGGTCCCCTCCGACCCGCCGATGGAGGAGGTCTGGGACCGCTTGCATGAGCCCCTGCGTGGCATTGACCAGGTCGCTTTCGTGCTCACGCGTTCCGCCGACCTGTGGTCAAACCTGCTGGTTGCCGGGCTCCTTCTGGCTTTTGCAGGGAAAGGCCGCTTCCGCCTGCTGGCGGCCTTCGCGGCGGCAAGCATCGGAGGAACGGTCCTGTGCGAGGGGATCAAGGAGCTCGTGGGTCGCGCCCGGCCCGACGCTCTGGGTGAGATCAACTTCTTCGCACCCATCTCTGCTTCCGGCGGCTTCCACTCCTTCCCATCAGGCCACGCGACCAACGTGGTCGTCATGGCGGTATTCCTGTCGCGCCTGTTCCCAGGCGCGCGCATTGCCTTTACCACCTGGAGCTTTCTTGTCTGCTGCGCGCGGGTCACTCTCGACCGCCACTTCTTCGGCGACGTCTTCGCAGGAGCCGGCCTTGGCATGCTGGCAAGCGGAGTCTCCCTGCGTGGCCTGAAGCTGGCTGATCGGGATGACCTGCTGGAGTTCCTGCTGTCCAAGCGCGCCCGCCTGCACGTCGCCGTGGCTGCCTCCTTCATGCTCGTTGCCCTCCCCACCGACGCCAGCGTGCGTGCGGGTATGATGGTCATCCTCCCCGGCGTGGCCCTGCGACTCTGGGCGCTGGGGCATATCCGCAAGAACCAGGGCGTCTGCAATACCGGCCCGTACGCGCTGGTGCGCCACCCCCTGTATCTGTCCAGCATCCTGTGTGCCACCGGGGCGGCGGTGATGGCCAACTGGTTCCCCCTCACGGTTGTGGTGGTCGGCTCTGCGCTGGCGATCCACATCTGGCTGATCCGGAAAGAGGAAGCGTGGCTGACCAAGCAGTTCGGCCCGGCCTACACCGAATACGCGCGCACAGTGCCGGCCTTGCTGCCCAACCCTCTGCGCATCTCCGACGGGATACTGACGGGGGAGTTCAACTGGAAGCTTGCGGCGGCGAACCGCGCGGCCAGCGTGGTCCCGCTCGCCCTCTTGACCTACCTTATCATGCAGGGGAAGCAGGAGTTGTTCGAGGGCCTCGCGCAGACCACGATCCTCACGACGTACGGACTGCCGTGGTGGTAAGCCCCGGCCCGGATAGACCAGTCGTCCCTGTCTTCCAGGCGCGGGTTGTGCCGGCTGACCGCTGGCGGTCTCTGTCTTGCGGCCTCCTCCCCTCGCCGTCTAGCGCCGCGAGGACAACGACCGGCAGCAGGCGGACGGTACGCTCGCTTCACGCCACCGCAGGGCCTCTTTGTCTCACATCGCCTTGTCCAGCAGCGCCACCACGTCCTCCTCGCGCACGATCCGCGGGTTCGCCTTGCTGGAGCCGGAAGCCATTGTTGCCTCGACAATCGCCGGGTAGTCCTCGTGCTTCAGGCCAAACTCCGCGAAGTGGCGTCGGCACCCCAGTTCCGCGCAGAGCTGCTCCGTCCACTGGATCAGATCCACGGTGGCGTCGTCGTCGTTGAGTTTCGCGCTGATTCCCATAGCTCGCGCGGCCCTGGCCATCTTCGGCGCTCGAACCGGCGCATTGAACTCCAACACGTATGGCAGCAGAAGCGCGCAGGCCTCGCCATGAGCCAGCCCGTAGAGCGCCCCCAGCGGGTGGGCGATCCCGTGCACCAGCCCGAGCCGTGCGCTCGCCAGTGCAAGACCTGCGAACATGCTGCCAAGAGCCATGTTCTCTCGCGCCTCGCGGTTGTCACCCTCCGCATACGCCACCGGGAGCCACGCACTGATGCGCACGGCGGCCTCCAGCGCGAGATGATCGCTGAAGGGGTTGTCTCCCCGCGACAGGTAGGACTCCAGCGCCTGGGTCAGCGCGTCCAGCCCCGTGAAGGCGGTCTGCTCCGGCGGGACGGAGAGCGTGAGCGCCGGGTCCACGATGGCCACCGAAGGCATCATCCCCTCGGTCCGGATGCTGGCCTTGAGCCGGCGCTCGGGGTCCGTGAGCACCGATACATGGGTGACTTCCGACCCGGTGCCCGACGTGGTAGTGCAGCAGATGTTGGGAACGCAATCAGGACTGATCTCGCGACCCGCCACGAATTCTGCTGTGGGCGCGTCCTCATTTGCCAGACCTGCGATGGCCTTGGCGGCGTCCATCACGCTCCCGCCACCCAGCCCGATTACAAGATCGCAGGCATCGCGCGCAAATGCCTCCCGGCCGCGATCGATGATTTCCACCGATGGATCGTGCCCGACTCCCTCAAACAGAGCGGGCTTGAGGCCGGCATCGCGGAGGCCCTCCAGGATTCCGTCCAGCAGTCCTCCACGGCGAATGGATCCACCGCCGATGACCACCAGCGGCTTGTTGCCCAGCTTCTTCGCGGCTCCGGGCAATTCGCGGACTGCGTTCCAGCCGAAGAGAACTTCCCGGGGTGAGCGGATCACGAAGGAAGGCACGAGGGGCATCGCAGACGCCTCCTGACTGACGAGTCGGCCGATGCGTTATGGGCTATGAAAAGGGGCCCGCGAAATGCGAGCCCCTGATGCGCTTGGCGTGTTGTGACGGTCTCTACTGCGGCCCCATACCCATTGAGCCACCGCCGGGACCGCCGGGCATTGCCGGTCCCATCCCCGGCATCTCCCCGGCCATTCCGGGCATTCCGGCGCCACCGGGGCCCATGTCTGCCCCGCCCGCGCCACCTGCAGCGCCACCAGGAACCGGACCGATGAACTTCATCTGTTCGGGCGGGCCACCGTCTACCACAAGCCGGGCCGCCGCGTTGTCCAGGGCTTTGAGCTGGTCCTTGGTGAGAGTGAACTCGAACTCGAAATACCAGCCCTCCTTGCCGTCCAGGTTCAGGCGGCCGCCGTTGAACTTCTGGTCATCAGGCGGGAGAAGCAACCGATAGCGCGGGGTGTAGTAGATTGTGGGTGGATGGAGCATCTGGGTGAACAGGCCCGGCGTCAGACCAGACGGCTGTGCCGCCCGGACAATCTCCTTGCCCTCTGGATCAAACAGGCGAAGCTGCACCTGCACCCGGCCCCACAGATCGTTCCAGACCTGAATCGCCTCGTCCGCCAGATGGAAAGTAACCTTGCGGTACGCGCCGCTGTCCCAGGTGACGAACTCGAAGGGTGACCGGCCGTGACCGGGGTTGTCGAACTTCTTCAGCGCATTGTAGAACTTGCGCCCATAGTTCTTCTGGCAGCCATCCTTCACGTGCATGACCACGGGTACCGTAATGGTGAAGGAATCCGGCAGGGTGGCTTCCCAGCGTCCCCAGCGCACGGTGCCGTCGGGATTGTGCATGGCCTTGCGCTCCCAGTCGTAGCGGAGCAGTTGCGGGCCGATGCGCGGGTGGCCGACCTCGAACCAGAAATTGGTGAGCGCGTCCTTCCAACGCTCCCAGATGGCATTGACTTCGTTGTGTTTGACTGCGGCCTCAAGATACACCTGGCTCCACAACTTGCCGCCGGGTTGCCCACGCAGAGGCTGGGCAACATCCACCGGTTCGTCGGCATAGACACGCGCCAGGGAATACCACATATTCCGCGTATAGCGCTTGGGCGTGCCGTCCTCCTCCATGAGGTAGACTTCCGGCAACGGCACGGGAGCCTGCCCCTCCTGCGCGAGGAACTCACCGTAGGTCATGAGCAGTTCCTCGGGCATTGCGTTCTCGGTCCACTGGTAGCTGTGGCCACCGGCGCCGCCGCCACCGCCGCCAGGGCCACCCGCCATACCCATATCCATCCCGGGACCCATCATTTCCTGGGCGAATGGCTGGGTGACGAAAACGCCGACGCATGCGGCAAGCGCCAGTGTAATCGCCCCGAGGATCATAAGCACGCGTCTTGCACGCATAGAATCACACCTCGAGAGCGGCCGGCTGTCGAGGAATAACGGCTTTCTCGCACGGCTGGAGTATATCCGTTTCGTCCGCAAACCGTCAAGCGGCCCTCATAGGTAGCCACGAGCATCGGTTTTCCGGGATGCGTGCCGGCCAATGCCGAATCCGCGTCCAGCGTGCCCTTCGCCCTGAGCCCTTGCCTCACAGCCCGCCAGCGTGATTCCAGCACGTTTCAGGGCAGCCGAACTCACACCACACAGAAAGGGAGCATGACCTCGGCAGGTCGGCAAGCCCTCGGGCCAGGGGAGCTCGCACCAGACAGGAAGAGTGGATGATTTCGGCTCGTCCAGAAGCACCGGGGGCCAGCGATCGGATGACGCCCGGATAACTGAGAGACCGAAACGGCCCCTGGCAGCCCGCGGTGTGCCGTCTGCGAATGCCGGCTGCATACAATCGTCCGCCCTCGCCTACCGCTCGCGCTGCGGCCTCTTGCGAGACCGTGGCGGGGGGGTCGTGCTCTGCAGGTAGTGCAACAGGCAGCGGGTGAACACCGTGCCGCCGACGAACACGAAACCCGACCAGAGTATGGCGTGGTAGTAGAACCCGTCCTGCAGCATCTCCCGGGCCAGATACCAGATGGTCAGCACGATGATGACCATCATCGCCAGCGTCGCACTGCAGGAGCCGGCTGCGGGCGCATCCACCGGATGACCGCCGTAGTCGCCGGTGGGAGGGTGTCCCAACACCATCACCGGGCTGTCACTCTCCGGGGGACGCAGTGCCCAGTGCCGCATGCCGCGGAACAGGCTAATCGTTCGGTCGTGGATTTCCCGTAGTGACGAGGCCTCACGGGACTCCAGGGTGAAGCTGCGGTTTGGCTCGCGCGGAGCATGCCAGTGAACCACAATGCGCGGCGGCCCCAAAGGCGCCGGAGTCAGTTCGATGCGGTCGATGCGCGACTTGCTCAGCGACCAGGTAAATCGGTCGCCCACGAACACCAGGGCTCCATCATGGATGCACAGGAAGCCCACGTCCAGGTCAGTCTCGCCGTCCCACGTCCGCACCTGATCTCCCGGCGCGAAACCGATGAAGCGCACATCGCTGGCACAGTCGCGCACCAGCTCGCAGCTGTTGAGATGGTCCTCCAAACGCTTGCGCAGCCAGCCATTACCCAGCAGCGCGAAGCGATTCTGCACCACCCACGTCAGCCCGCTGGAGGCCAGGAACGCGAAACCTGTGATCAGCCCGGCAACCCATCCTGTGGGGTCGGGGAGGAGGTAGGTGATGGTGATCAGAGCCAGCGCAAAAGGTGCCGCCGAGGCGAGCACGATCGCCACGCTGGCGATGATGCGGTTGCGGGCCTTGAAGGCACCGGTAAAGAAGCGTGGACCGTCCCCGCCGGGCACGGCCACGACTTTCTGTCCTGGCATACTGTTCATATTGGCTACTCGGCCCAAAGGTCCTGCAAGAGTGTGTTAGTCACTGCAGCCATCCGCGGCCCGGTATCCTCAACGAACCGAGCGCTCTGGCCCTCATAGGCTCCCTGTCGGAAGCCCTCTACGGTAGGAACATAACCCACGCAGTCGTTTGCAAGTTCCACGAGAAACGTCCAGCGCGCGGGAGACTGGGCCTTGATCTGCAGCCCGTACTCCACGAAATACTCCGCGGGGATGCCCACGATCGCCAGGTCTCCGACGCGGAAGGCCTGCAGTTCGGTGGACTGGCTCGTGACGCCCTGCTCCACCCGGCCCAATCGCCCCCGAGCGTTGATCTTGCGAAAGTCGGTTTCCGCAATCTCCGGGTCCGCGACAATCCGACGCAGCCCGGCGATCTCCTTTTCCGTGAAGGGGCGGTATTCCAGCTCGAGGATTTCACGCCGGGCACCGACGACAGGTTCCCCGCTGGTGATGGAGTCCGGCGCGACCATGCACTTGAGCACCTCTCCCGCCAGGATCTGCCCCATCTTCCGGCAATGCTCGAACCCGCCCTGCCGGGTTTGCGCGAAAACGTTGATATGGTTGATGTTCCCGCAGCAACCATTGGCGAAAAGGACGGTCGCGCCCGGAAATCCCGCCTTCGCCAGAGTCTCCCGCATGAAGTACGGGTAGTCGGCGGAGATCAGGTGGTTACCGTTGCCCAGCACATCCAGGTGACAGGCGAAGTTGACCAGGATCGCCGACGGGGCGGTGGCCGGGCCTGCGAACAAACAGCCGACATCCGGGTCGGTGGGGCCATCACTGCGCACCACGTCAGGGTTGCCCACGCCGGGGTTCGTGCGGGTCGTGCCGTCGCGCATGAGATACCGGCGGTTGAAGGCGATGGTCGTTTCGCGCCCCACCGCCACACGCAGGTCGCCCTCAGCCAGCCGCGAATGGGCCTCGGCCACCGCTCCCGCGAGGCGCTCGGGGAGCGTGCAGATCCAGCCCTCGTCCCGCCTGTCCTTGCCGCCGGGCATCATGATCGGGCCGGCGTGGGTGTGGGTGGCCCAAACCATCACGTTGTCCGCGGGAATCCCCGTGTTCGCTGTGACAAGCTCCCGAGTGCGCGCGCAGACCACCGGGTCCATGGCAATGAGGTCGCAGCCAATCATGGCCACCTTCTCTCTGCCGTTGGAGATCACCATCGCGGCTGCGAGAAGCGGGTCGTGGATACCCACCGACGCGCGGCTCACGAAATGCCCCGCCAGATACCCGCCCAGAGGCGGGGTGATGTCGACGATCGCGGCTCCCGTTGAGTACATATTGGGGGCTCCTCTCAGAAAACGCACCCAGGCAAAGGCCCCGCAGGTGCCCGCTCTGGTGGACAGTCAGGATTGCCAGTCCCACTGACGGCGAACGGCCGGCGGGACACAGGTCCCCGCCATGTATACGGCGTTGGCGTCGATGGACGGTCGGCAAGAGCCGGCTCCGCCTCCAGGCCGCGGAGAAGTCGTTCGCCTCTAGCCGCGGGTGCAAGCCCCTGGAACCCTGGCGCAGTGGCGCCTTTGCGGCTCTCTAACGCAGGAACGCGACCTCGCCCGGTTCGAGGCTGAGCGTCCGTCGGGCGCCGTGCCAGGTGAGCACACCTTCCACCCGCTCATGCTTGATATTCACCGCCACCAGCGCTTCGGTTCCGTCCGCTGCGCGAAAAGCATTGTGCAGGATCGCGGGAAGCTGCCGACCACTCACCTCCACCGTGCCCACTTCCAGCGGCGGCTTGTGCAGCATCCGCCCGTGGAGCAGATATGCGCTTGCCTCGTCGCAGTACAGGTCCACCCAGCGGCGCATGAACCCATGGTCCAGCGGCACCTCGGGGCGCATGACCTGCGCCCACGTTCCGTCCGGTAGTGCGCGCTCGAGCACCATGTCATCTACCCAGACCTTCCCCGGCCCGTCGATGTGAATCATGATCCGCAGCATCTCAGACTGGGCCGGGACAGTAAACTCCGCACTGCCCTCGACCCATTCCCCGCCTGTGTCCTGGGGAATCTGGATGCGCGCGCCACCGGTGCTGCGCAGTCCCGGGGCGAAAGTGCCCAGCCCGATACCATTCGGCTTCTGCATGGCTTCCGACCGCAGCCACGCGCGGAGCCGGTACTGACCGCCGATAGCGAACTGGCCGCCGACGCTTACATTCTGCGACACCTGCACCACATCCGTGGGCTCAGTGTTCTCCAGTCGCAGGCTGTGGTTGCCACCATGGGCGACCTCGGCATCGTGGAAACACTTGCCTGACCACGTCCGCCCCTGGTAGCCGCCGACCTTGTCCCAGCCCGCCGGCGCGCCGCCCACCCATTCCTCGAAGTCCCCGCCAAGGAGCGACGGCCCGGGCCCGGTGAGCATGGAGGGCACGAAATGGGGCATCTGCCCGGTGACAAGGCAGTACCCCGCGCCGGGCAGGTCATTGGCGCGCGGGTTGCTCTGGAAGGTGGGCAGGTACTCGTGGTACACATAGTTGAAGACCGATTCTGGAATCGTGTCATCCTCGGCGCGCCGCGTCGGCTCCCAGTCGCGGTAGTCCTGGATCGCCACCTGCTGGATGAAATGCTCGTTGGGCTCCTCGAAGCAAACCAGGGCGTCGGGGTCGATCTTCCGACATTCCGCCAGCATGGTCTCCAGTTGCCGGCGAAACACTTCGGTCATCCACACCCCCGGCCCCGGCGGGTGGTTGTGGTCGGTCTTGTAGCAGAACGGGTACGCGCCGCCCACTACCTGGTCCACCTGTACCAAATCAGAGCCACGCTCCACCAGTTTCACGGCCAGGTCGTTGAACCAGTCGATGGTCCACGGGTCCCCGGGGCACATGGTCGCCGTTGCTCCGCCGCGCAGCCAGCTGGGCTCGCGCACATACAGGCTGCCGTCCCGATTGTGTATGGCGTGGGGGCGGGCGCTCTCGTCGAATCGCTCCCGGTCGTCCCACCGGAATGTGCCGTCAGCCAGCTTCTCGAAGGTCAGCGTATAATGGTACCCGCTGGGCCAGGGGAAAGTATGTACCCCGTGCGCTCTTGCGAAAGCGGCAAGGCTGGTGAACTCCTCATCGTTGGGGAACACCGGGAAGTAGTCCGGCGTGACCCAGCTCTCCACTTTCTCCCAGCCCCAGTAGGCCGCGATCAGATGGTTTCCCGCCGGGAAGTGCTTGCCCCAGTAGCCAGTGAGCCAACTACGGATGCGTTCGGGCTTCGCAAGCCATGCGCGGTTGAAGCGCACCATGGCCGGACCGTCCTTGAACCACTGAGGGACATCGTCGCGGTCGGCGAACTTCCGCGCGCACCAGTGCTGCTTCTCGGCCCATGCCTTGTAGATGTCGGCCCCGTCGCGCCAGGTCGTCGCGGCCCCGTTTTCACCCCGGAAGGTGCCGATCGCGGCTTCGAAACCCAGGCTGAAGTCCCCCGTATCAAAGCAGTGGCGGTCCCAGTCGGTCTCCAGGCCCTCTTCAATGCGCCGGCATTCCACGGTCTTCGGGTACCCCGCCGAATCCAGGGCGGCGAAGACTACGCCCACGCCGTCGTCATGGTAGCAGCCGAACTGTGCCGCCAGGCTCCCCGGCTGCCGGGCGTATATTCGCCGATTCACGGCCCAGTTCGAGGGCCGAGGCGACATGCCCCCCTTCGTGCGGCCAAGCACCAGCGCGTCTTCGCCCTGCCCGCTCAACGGCGCACGGAGCGCGATGAAAGGATACTGCACTTCCTCGCAGACGAGATCCTCGGGGATACGCGCCTGCAGCCCGAACCGCGCCAGCTGATCGGGCTGGTCCACGGTGACGTTGCAGACGACCTCGACGCTCTGCCCCGGAAAACCACTGTATGTGACCTGCACGCCGCCGGGCAGCGTCTCGAAGGTCACCGATTCCGCCTGCGCGCTGGACAAGTACTGCGGCGTGCCGGATTTGTCTCCGCGCTTGGTGAGGGTCAGCTGGAACAGGCGCGGTGACTTCTGAAGCGCTGCAAGTTCCCGGTCCAGGGACCTGTCGCGCAGGGAAATGATGGCGCCTTTCTCAGCCTTCCCCAGGGCCAGCGACAACCGGTCATTCTGTAGGATGAGCCGCCCGGGAGTGTCGCTTACCTGCACCCCGTGAGCTGGGCCACAGGTGGCACACAGGACGATCGCTCCCAGGGTCATGAGCATTGGGGATGTCATCGCGCGTACTCCTCCTGGGCCACCGTGCCCATGCGGTCCGGCGGCCAGTATCGGTACACCAGTCTGCCCCGCAGGGCGCTCATGGGCAGGAAGGGCATCTCTTCAACGTCCCGGCCGTCCGCGGTGATACGCCGCCAAAGGTGGGCGTCGAAGGAATCATTGCGGTTGTCTCCCAGCACCACAACTTGCCCCTTCGGAACCTCTACCTGTTCCCCGGCCTCCGGCCACTCATACGCCGGAGGTTCGGAGATGTACGGCTCATCCACAGGCTGGTCATTGCGGACCAGCCTCCCCTGGCGCACTTCCAGACGGTCGCCGGGCAGGCCCACCACACGCTTGACGAAGATCTTGCCTTCTTCATCCACCCAGTCGGGGGCGCGGAACATCACGATCTCCCCATGCCTCGGGGCGCGCAGGCGCAGGACCAGCTTGTTCGCGAGAATCCGGTCGCCGATCTGGATCGTGGGCTCCATGGAACCGCTGGGCACCACGTAGGCTTCCACCAGGAAGGGGCGCACGACGATGAAAGGCACTGCCAGCCACAGGACCGTTGCCCCAGCGGCCAGACGGGTCAGACGATCCACAGGCACCGGGTCCTCGCGCAGCACGAACGTCCTTGCCGCGAGGTCGTGGATCGCCTGCCTGCGGCGGGTGGTGAGGATGTAGAAGGGGTCCACCAGGCCAATGATCGACCCAAGACCTGCCCCCGACAGGGCGCAGGCGACCTTGTCCGCGCCGGAAATCGAAGCGAAGAGCCAGCCCACGGCCATGAACGCGACACCGGTCATGTCGAAGGCTGCCTCAACCAGGACCCGCCTCAGGACCACAGACTTCGGAGGAACCTGCCCGTCCGCGTCGACCACGCGGATTTGAGCGGCCATCTTGCCGATAGTCTGACCACGCAGCGCAGTGAGGCGGTAGACGTAGAGATACCACAGGATTCCCGAGGCCACGAAACCCAGCGCGATCGTCAGCGGCGGCAGGCCCAATGCATTGAGCAGTGCGCCAAGCGCCACCAGCAGCGTCTCCACCACCACCCACAGGCCGTGGTCTATGAGCTTGGCTCCCACGCGCAACCACAGCCCGGCGTCAGGGAACTGCGCGGTCAGATTCGATGAGACAGAATCAGTCGGCGGCATTTGAACGCCGCGGCGCTCAGACGGGCCCCAGGCGGCGTACTCTCCCTTCTGAATCAGGTCCTTCTAGTTCAGCGGTAAGCGTACCACATTCCACGACGCGAACTTACGCCGGCGCGACGGGCATACCTGCTGCCGCCGACCGGTATGCGGCGTCGATAATGCGCTGAATGTTGTAGGCCTCGGTGGCCCCCTCGGAGGGTTCGGCGCCGGAATCGATCAGCCCCAGGAACCGCTCGAACTGGGGCGCGAGACCTCCGCCGTCCCCTGCGAAAGTGATCACTTCAGCGTTCTCGGTCTCCCCTGCGTGGATCGCCACGCGGGTCGCGGTCACATCCAGCGTGGCCTTCGTGCCATGCAGGACCACCTGGCGGTTGGACGGCTGGCAGATGAAGCAGCAGACCACGTTCCCAATCCCGCCGTCGGGGTAGTCGAGCACCAGACAGGCGCGGTCGTCCACATCATAGTCACCCGGCAGGGCATTGCCTCGACCAAGCGAGCAGTAGACCCGCTCGGGCATCCCGCGCAACCAGTGCAGGATGTCCAGGATATGCCAGCCCGAATCGATCACTGCCACACCACCGGACTTCTCGCGCACCGCGCGCCAGCGCCAGTTGTTCGCGAAAGCCCCGCCCCAGCGGTATGTGATGATCCCCCGGGACAGGAAGACGTCTCCCAGCATCCCGCTGCCCACCAGTTCCCCGGCCCTCTGGAACCCAGGCGAGTACTTGCCCTGCCCGGCCACCATGAGGGTCCGGCCAGCGCTTTTCGCGCACTCCATCATAGTCCGCGCATCCGCAAGATCTTTCGCGAAAGGCTTCTCCTTGAGCACGTGTATCCCGTTCTCCAGGGCCATGCACACGGCTGCGGGGTACAGGTCGTGTGGCAGGACGATGATCGCTGCGTCGATATCATCCCGGGACAGCGCCTCCCGGAAATCCGCCGTCGTCGCGATGCCCTGACCTGCGAGGGGCGCCAGGACTTCGGGCGCCGCGTCGCAGACCACCTTCAGCTCGACCCGCGGGTGATTGCGCAGCACAGCGAGATGCCCGCCGCCGAAACCTCCAGCACCGACGAGAGCGAAGCGCAGGCGATCCATGGGAGAGCCTCCAACAGAGCAGATAAAGCCGCTGGTCGCAGCCCGCCCTCATTTCGGCGCGCGGAGAACGGGACCTTCCGAAAGAGCCGTGGGGGCGAGGCCGTTGCCCTCGTCGTTTGTGGGGCGCGGGCTTGTACCGCGCCGGACGGATACATGAGCGCGTGGGGCGGGCGTCTCGCCCGCCGCCGTTCGCCGTCCGGAGGGCGGCATTCACGCAGGCCATTCCTGCTCCGGTGTGGAAACATCTCTCACGCGACTTGATCCGCCGCGCCAGGAGTGTTCCCATGGAAGTCCCCGCCTCACACCGTGGCGTCTGGTATGCCTGCGGAATCCCCAATGCTCTGCCGGGCCACGGCCACGTGTACTCCGGCCCCATGGCGACGTACTGTGCCTGGCACAGGCCGATGGCGATCTATTGCCCGGAGCCGGACAGGACCTTCTGGGTCTACGGGAATGCCGACAATGCCCCCACCATCACCTTCTTCGACCACGCGACGGCGAGGTTCGCCCAGCCGGTAGTGCTGGGGTCAAACCCCGACGGCGATGCCCATCGCAACCCGACTCTGCTCATCGATGAGGCCGGCTTCCTCAATGTTTTCTACGGGGCTCACAGCGACCCGTCTCACGTGGTCCGCAGCGTGAAACCGTACGACATCACCGCGTGGCGCCAGATGCCCGACCTGGCCGACCCGCTTGGCAGTTACCCGCAGGCCTGGCAGGCGATGCCTGGCGAGATGAACGTCTTGTTCCGGCACAGTCCGGGCTGGCGTTGTAGGATATCCCGGGACGGCGGAGAGTCCTGGGAGGAACCCATCGACGTGGTCTCCCTCGCAGAGGATGAGGGCTGGAGCATCAGCGTCTATGGCCTGAGCGTCGCGGCCGAGGGCCCCCATCCGCGGCGCCTGCATTTCGCCTGGTCGAAACTGGGCGGCGGCACCCCGGAGGAGGTGGCCGCCAAGCATCTGTGGGCCCGGCGCTACAATGTCTACTACGCCTGCAGCGACGACGGCGGGCGTACCTGGCAGCGCTCGGACGGCGCCCCCTGCGCCCTGCCCATCACCGAAGACAATGCGGAGATGCTCTACGACTGCGGAACCCGCGGTGTCTGGCTCAAGGACATCCAGGTGGATTCCCGGGGATACCCGTACATATTGTTTCTGGATGCCGAAGTCGAGACATTCCGCGCGCGCTGGATGGTCCTGCGCTTCGACGGCGCAGATTGGAAGCTGTCACAGGTTACCGAGAGTGACCACATGTACGATGACGGGGCACTGGTGATCATCGCCGATGATGACATCCGTATCTGGGGGCCGACTGCGCCCGTGCAGCCCTCGGAAGACGGCGGCGAAATCGAGGAGTGGCAGTCAACCGATGGCGGGGACAACTGGACCCGGACCAGGGCGCTGACATCGGGGTCCCGCTACTCGCACAACAATGTCAAGCAGGTGTGGAACCACCGCGCGGGAAAGGGCGACTTGCGGGTCTTCTGGAGTTACGGCGACTCCAATTCCCCGCCCGAGGATCGCGAGGTGCGCCTGTTCTGCTACGGTGAGAACATGCCCGCGCCCCGGGAAGTGCAATTCCCGGTGGAGTGATAGACCTGCGACCTCAACACACGGAGATGATCCCTATGCCAGAAGCAATCCAGACCGCCCTGCCCCGCTGGCGAGGTTTCAACCTGCTGGAAATGTTTACCACGAAGAGCGACTGCAACTTCCGGGAGGACGATCTGCGCTGGATGTCCGACTGGGGCTTCGACTTCGTGCGCCTGCCCATGTGCTACACCCTCTGGACCCAGGGCGATGACCCGTACGCCATCCACGAACCGGCCCTGGAGAGCATTGACCGCGTGGTCTCGTGGGGCGAGAAGTATGGCATCCACATCTGCATGGACTTCCACAGGGCGCCGGGGTATTCCGTGAACCGCGAGCGCGAGGAGCCTTTCAACCTGTGGAAGGACCAGGATGCGCTGGACGCCTTCTGCTTCCACTGGCAGCTCTTCGCAAAACGCTACAAGGGCATTTCCAACGAGCGCGTGAGTTTCGACCTGGTGAACGAGCCGTGCGCGCCCAATAATCCTGACTTCATGACCCGCGAGGACCACGAGCGCGTGGTGCGTGCCACGGTCAAGGCGATTCGTGACGTGGACCCCGGACGGCTCATCATCGCCGACGGGCTGTCGTGGGGCAATGACCCGCTGCCCGAACTGGCGGACCTCGGCATCGGTCAGAGCTGCCGGGCGTACGTGCCCATGGGGATCAGCCACTACAAGGCGTCCTGGGTCAGCTCCGAGGGCTGGATGGAGCCTGCCTGGCCGGGGACTATCCAGCATGGCGAGTACTGGGACCGAGCGAAGCTCGAGGCCCACTACCAGAAATGGATCGATCTCGCAGCACAGGGCGTCGGGGTGCATTGCGGCGAAGGCGGAGCCTTCAACCAGACGCCCCATGACGTGTTCCTGGCATGGTTCCGGGACGTGCTGGAGATTCTCACCGCAGGCAACATCGGCTGGGCACTGTGGAACTTCCGGGGAAGTTTCGGGATCCTGGACTCGGGTCGCTCCGACGTAGCCTATGAAGACTGGCGCGGCCACGCGTTGGATCGAAAGCTGCTGGACCTGCTGCAGGAGTTCTGATGCAGCGGGCCGGGAATTGGGACGGCGGATTGGGTGCAGACACCGAGCTCGTAAGGGTGTGAACTCGGATGCCGGCGACCCGCCGTCAGTGGCGCCAAGCCGGGAGAAGCCGAAGCATGGCCCTTCCGGCCAGCTTCCACGATACACCGCCACAAGTAGGGAGAATAGTAATATGAAACGCGGCCCTCTCGGCATCGCGCTCCTTGCTGCGCTCGCACTCCCGGCCCTGGCCCAACAGCCCGGGGAGTTCGAGTGGGACCACATCTACACCCCCACCGACCTGCCCACGAAGTTCGGGTGGAGCGGGGGCGGCAACCCCAACTCGCAGACTTCGGCGGAGATCACCGACGACGGCGCTCTGCGTATCATCGACGCCAGCAGCGCACCAACCCACCTGCATGCCTACAGCTATTCGTGGCGGGCGCGACCGGACTGTGGCGGGATTGCCCAGGCTACCGTGAAGGTCATCAGCAACACGGACCGCGCCGGAGTTGCGCTCATGGTGGCCGACGGGGTTCGTGAGATCGGCCTTACGCTCTACCCCGACCGCGCGGTTCTCGGCGATAACCAGTTCGTCCACCCCATGGATACCACCGACGACTACCACACCTACCAGCTTCGCATCAGCGGCATGAACTTTGAACTATGGGTGGACGGGGAGCTGTCCATCGACGGCTGGGGCAAGCTCGATAACCGCGCACACAATGGACGGCGCGTGGTGACCTTCGGGTCCATCTCCAGCGCCGCGAAGAGCGAAGCTCTTTGGAAGGACGTGCGCATCTTGTCTTTCACCCAGCCAGTGGAACGCTTGGCCGGGGCCCGCGACGTGGTCATCTATCGCAAGCCGGACGTCTACGCCTGTTTCCCATCCCTGACCCGACTGGAAGACGGCAGGCTGTACACCAGTTTCGGGACCCGGGTCCGGCGTTCTCACATTGACAGCACCGGGGGCAGCGCGGCCATGGTCTCCTCGGACTTTGGCGAGACCTGGGAGCCCGCCGACCGGTCCTATTACGACCCGCGTTACCGCCGGGAGGATGGAACCACTTTCGTGCCCCGCGCTGAAGGCTGGGTGTATGTGGATGAGTCGGAACTGCCGAAGATCAAGGAGCGCGGGCGGACCTGGATGAACGTGCGCCCCGGCACTGTGGCGTATCTCGGTGATTGCCTCGTGGACATCACTCGGCCGGACGGAAAGAAAGAGCAGATCCGCATGGACAGCCCGGTGGCCGGCGGTGTGATGAGCTTCCACCCGAACTCCGCGTTCCTGCGCAAAGGGAACCTGTGGATCGTCGCGATCTACGGCGGCGCCAGCAATGAGGCCGAAACGGGAGTCTGGGCGATCCGGTCCGAGGACAACGGGGAGAACTGGGAAGTAGTGCATATCGCCGGGCCCATCGGCGACAAGATCGGCCTGGGCGAATCAGCCCTGTGCGACAATGGCATGGGCGAACTGATCTGCGTCATGCGTTCCGGTGACGGCGGCACCTACAATACCTACCAGTGCTTCTCCAGCGACGGCGGAAAGACCTGGGGGCCGCCCCAGGACACGGGTATCTGGGGCTATCCGTGCAATGTCATCCGCCTGCGGGATGGTCGCCTGCTGTGCACGTACGGCTACCGCCGGGACCCCATGGGCGTACGCGCGGTCCTCAGCAACACCGGCGGGCACACCTGGGACCTGGACAACGAGATCATCCTGAGGGCCGACGGTTACGGCAATGGCGGGGACAACGGCTACCCGATCTCGCTGGAGCATGACACTGAGGATGGCCGGATTTTCACAATCTATTACCTGAACGACAAGGAGAATGTGACTCACGTGGCCGGAACCCACTGGCAGGTCCCGCCAGCCCGGTAGGGACAGACGCCGTGGGAGGGCGACCGCATCAGCCCCCAAGCAATTGGATTGCCTTCTCCAGCATCTCCTGGGCTCCAGAATGGCCTTCCTGCGGCGATACGAACCCGCCGCGGCCCAGCACCAGCGCCCGGACATCCGGGTGGCAGTTGCCCGGCGCCAGCGGTATCCCTACGGTGCGCAGCATGGGGATGTCATTGCTGTTGTCGCCCATGCCCAGAGTGACATCCACCGGGACCCCGAGGTCCTCGCACAGCCGCACGACCGCTTTGTCCTTCCCCGCAAGGGCCGGGAAGACCTCGATATACCGACCCGAGGTATTGCGGCTGAAATCAAGCTGCAAACCCTCGGGGAGATTGCACCGCACCCACTCCACGTCCCGGTCGGTCTTGCCGCTCTTTTCGATACACGAGCTAAAGGAGTGCAGCTTGCGGTGGATGCGCCAACCCATGCGTTCGAGCATGTCCCGGAACTCATACACGGCGGGCTGGAAGGCGCTCATCTCTCGGTGCCAGTCCTCGTCGAGATGATCCTCCCCATTGCGGCGGAACCAGATATCCGCACCATTTTCCGCGATCAACCCGTCATTGGGTATCGGCGGCAGCGGTTCGCATTCCCGGCGGCTCCGGGCGGTCACCAGGATGAATCGGGCGCGTCGGCGGACCTCCTCGATGAGCACTGCCGTGCCCGCGTCCAGTTTGCTGTCGAAGACGATGGTGAAGTCAATGTCGGAAAAGACAATGGGCTGGTGGGCCATTCTTGAGGCCTCGTGAGACGCCCCTTCGGGGCGAAGAAGGTTCCAGGGCATGGCGCTGCGAACATTGCAGACGGTCGCTTCCCCGGTGCAATCATAGGGGCGCCTGGTTGAGCGCCGGCGGGCATCATAGCACATGTGGGCGGCCGAAGGCATCCCGCAGGACCGTGTCCGAAACCGGACCCGTATCGTGTCCCGAGGTGAGAGTCAGTTGATCGATCAATACCGCGTGAAGCCGGACAAGCTGCGCTGGGTGTGCGATCCGGCCAAGCTGGGTTTCGAAACCACCGACCAGCTCAAGGAACTCACAGGCCCCATCGGTCAGAGCCGGGCCGTGGCGGCCCTTGAATTCGGGGTGAATATCCGTAGCGATGGCTATAACGTGTTCGTCATGGGCCCGGTGGGCACTGGCCGCACGACCACGGTTCGGGAGACCCTCGCCCGCGTGGCCGAGAAGCTCCCGCCCGCACCGGACCTGTGTTTCGTCCACAACTTCCAGAACCCTGACGCGCCCATCGCAATCACCCTCCCCGCGGGAGAGGCCTGCCGGCTGCGCGAAGACATGGAAGAGCTGGTGGAGGATGTTCGTCGAAACCTCGCCAGCGCTTTCGAGAGCCAGGAGTATCTGGACCGGCGCGAGGACGCAGTGCGCGAATTCCGGGAGAGCCGCCAGGAGGAGCTGGCGGAGTTCGAAAAGGAAGCACAGGCGGCTGGGATGGTTGTGGGGCGCGGACCGGCGGGGATTATCGTCGCTCCCGCGAAAGACGGCGAAGTGATGAGCCCCCAGGAGTACGCCGACCTACCCAATGATGAGCGCAAGGCACTGGACGAGAAGCGGGTCGAGCTTCAGGAGAAGCTCAACGACATCCTGCGCAGGCACCGCCGCGAGGAGAAGAAAACCCGGGCCGAAGTGAAGAAGCTGGACCAGGAACAGGCCCAGTTCGCCATCGGCCACGTCTTCGAGGAACTCCGCCAGTCCTACGCCGACTATCCCAAAGTGCTCGAATATCTGCAGCACGTTCAACACGACATTGTGCAGCACGTGGACGCCTTGCGCGAACATGAGGACGAGCAAGCACCAGAAATGCCCCTGGGATTCCAGGCGCCCTCGGGCGCCTCTCGCTTTGACCTCTACCAAGTCAATGTACTTCTCAGCTGCGACCCGGGGCAGGGCGCGCCGGTCATCTATGAGCCGAACCCCACCATCGACAATCTCACGGGCAAGGTCGAGCACCGCAGCCAGATGGGAACCTTGATCACGGACTTCACCATGATACGGCCCGGCGCATTGCACCGCGCCAATGGCGGATACCTTATCCTGGACGCTGACACACTTCTGCGCAAGCCGTATGCCTGGGAAGCCCTGAAACGCGCGCTCAAGAACCATGAAATCCGCATTGAAAGCCTGGCGGATCAGTTGCGGTTCATGGCCACCGTCACCCTGGAGCCCGAGCCCGTGCCTGTGGATCTCAAGGTGGTGCTCGTAGGCACACCATACCTTTACTATCTCTTGTATGCGTACGATGACGACTTCCCGAAATTATTCAAGGTGAAAGCAGATTTCGACACCAGCACGCCCCGCTCAAACCGCGTTGTGAAGCAGTACGCGCGTTTCATCGCGACCCTGTGCAATAAGGAGAACCTGCGACATTTTACCGCTCCTGCGGCGGCGCTGGTCATCGAACACGCGGCGCGCCTGACCGCCGACCAGATGCGATTGTCCACCCGGTTCATGGAAGTCGCTGACCTCGTGCGTCAGGCCGCATACTGGTGCAGTCACAACGGACATGACTACGTGCGCGCCGAAGACGTGCGCCGGGCGCTGCGCGAGCAGATCCACCGCTCCAACCGCATCGAGGAACGCCTGCAGGAAATGGTGGACCGGGGCTTCATCTTCCTGGACACCACCGGCGAGAAGGTCGGTCACGTCAACGGCCTGTCCGTCATCCCCTTGGGCGACTACTGGTTCGGCCGTCCGGGCCGTATCACGGCGCGCACCTATCCGGGCAAGAGCGGGGTCATTCAGATCGACCGTGAAGCCAAGCTTACCGGGCACATCCATGACAAAGGCGTCCTGATCCTCAGCGGGTTCCTCAATGCCCGCTATGGAGACCAGGAGCCCCTGGCGCTGTCAGCGAGCATCACTTTCGAGCAAACCTACGACACCGTGGAGGGTGACAGCGCGTCCTCAACCGAGCTCTACGCGGTCCTCTCGAGCCTGGCGAATGTGCCCATCAAGCAATCCATCGCGGTGACCGGATCGGTGAATCAACTTGGCGAAATCCAGCCCATCGGCGGCGTCAACGAGAAGATCGAGGGGTTCTTCCGGGCCTGCAAGTCGAGGGGACTTACTGGTGAGCAGGGAGTTCTCATCCCCAAGGCCAACCTGCCCCATCTCGCGCTGGACTATGAAGTTGTTGAGGCCGTGGAAGCCGGCCAGTTCCACCTCTACGCGGTCTCCAACGTGGACGAGGGCATGGAGGTCCTCACCGGCCTGAAGATGGGGCGCAAGGACAAGAGGGGCAAGTACCCCAACGGGACCATCAACCGTAAGGTCGCCGATACCCTCGCCAGGTACTCGTCTGCGGTGGACGGGGGCAATGGCGGTGACAGTAATGAGGATGAAGACGAAGAGTAGACTCTTCTTTGTGGCGGCCGTCGCGCTCTACCTGTGCTGCGCGCCGGGCTGCGGCTGCGGCAGGAGAACAGAGAAGTCGGATGTCTCCGACCTGCGCATAAGCCGTTACCGCTTGAACGTGGATGATGCCCACCGGGTGGCGCGGGTCATGGCCGAGGTCGAGAACACCGGCAAACGCGAGGTTCCCGAAGCCGTCATTCTCGCCACTCTCCGCGGACCTGGCGAAGACCCGTACAAGGCCGGGCGCGCCGTAGTCAAGGACATCCCGGCGGGGCAGTGCCGATCATTCAGCCTATCCATTGAGGCCCGCGGAGCCGAACGCGATGTGGACTTCGCGATCCTTGCCCCCGATGATCCCCGCGCTGCCGAGCCAGTGGCGCCGGAAGCTGGAAAGCTCAGCGGAGAGCGCAAGCCCGCGACCAACCCGAAGCGATGAAAGCATTGCTCGAGAAAGGAGCATCCCCATGCCTGACAAGCTGCGCGCCGCTGTGATTGGAGCGTCCGGGATCGGAAAGCACCACGCCAAGTGGTTGCAGGTGCTGGGGTGCGACGTGAGCTTCGCCGGCACCTCGCAAGAGAAGGTTGACGCCACCACAAAGGTCCTCCAGGACCTCTTCGGCTTCACGGGTAGGGGATACGTGGGGGTGGAAGCTCTTCTCGACGGCGCCCATCCTGATCTGGTCGTAGTCGCATCCCCCGCGCCCGTGCATTTCCCCCACTTCATGGCCGCGCTTGATCGAGGCTGCCACATTCTCTGCGAAAAGCCCCTGGTCTGGGATGAGACGCGAGCGATTCCCGACCTGCTGGCGGAGGCCTCCCGGATGGTTCAGGCCGCGGATGAACGCGGGATAACTGCCGCCGTGAACACCCAGTACGTCACCGCGGTGGACCCGTACTTCGACCTTTGCGAGCAAGCCGGGCACTCCGTGGATCGCGCCCGGTTCTCCCGCTTTTATATGCGGATGGACTCCCGAGGCGGGAAGTCCGGCGCCAGCGGGGAGAAGATCTGGATCGACCTCGCACCCCACCCACTTAGCGTGCTGGTCGCCTTCGCCGGGCCGGGTCGCGTGAAGCCCGGCACCGAACGCTGCCGGGTACAGGAGAGTCGGGTGGATGCCGGCTTTACCTACGTACGGGATTCGGGCGGCGAAGTCGAAGCGTCTATCGAGACGGTCAATGTCCCGGATGGACCACTTTCCCGTTGCTTCGGAATCGACGACATTGTCGCACACTACGAAGGTCGCAACGATGAGTCCGGGGTCTATGCGGCATACCTCAAGCTGGGCGATGCTGAGCTGAAAGCGACCGATTTCATGCAGGCCTCCATCAGCCGCTTCGTGGAGGCAGTGCGCGGGAACGCGGGTCCCGCCGCCGACCTCAGATCCGGACTGACCAACCTCGAGCTTCAGCTGGGCCTGCTGGAAGTATCCAGGAAGTAAGCCGCAGGCCGCATTGTCCGGTGCGGGTCGGACAACCGCCGTTCATATCAGGCGCCGGCGCATGACCAGTCTGCAAACCACACGGGGGGTCCGGTGTGGCCAAACGCGGGGGGCTCACACTCGTCGAGATGCTGATCGTGGTCGCGATCATCGTCCTGCTCGCAGCCATTATGCTGCCGGTTCTCGAGCAGGCCACGAAGCACGCCGAAGGCGCGGTCTGCATCTCCAACATCCGTAATATCTGCACGGCGGCGGCCGTCTATGCAGACGACTGGGATGGCCGGTGCGTGCCCGCCAGAGTGAGTGGTCCTGCGGGCACCTTCGGCACCTGCTGGGAAGTCCTCCTCATGCCGTACACGAAATCCAGTCTGCTCCTCCTGTGCCCCACTGACCCCATGCCCTCGGCGACGCGAAGCTCGGTGAGCCTCAAGCACAGCTACGGCATCAATCTCGACGTGGCCATGGTCGGCGGCTACAACGGAAACTCTCTCTGCTACAACATGGTCGAGCGCCCGGCAGAGACCATCCTCTTCTTCGACCTGCGCGGCGGTTCGGGTTCCATGGGCGCTAGCCGCCGGCTCGACGGCCTCTCGAGGGTCGATGCCCGGCACAACGATGGCGCCAACTTCGCCTTCGTGGCGGGCAATGCGCGGTGGTGCAGGGTGGAACAGACAGAGCGCATTGTTTCGGGCGACTGCACCATGTGGGAGCCGTGGTGATCAAGACTTCCAGCGTTCCGGGAGGCAGACTGACTTCTGGTTCCCCAGGCTACCCTCGCGAAGGTCCCCGATCGCCCCGCGACGAATAGAACCTCGTCGTTGCGGCCAGTCTCGCCCCAGGAGGGCTTTCCTGTGAAGAAGATCATCAACGACCCCGAAGCCTTTGTGGATGAAGTGATCGAGGGCATCCTGCTCGCGCACCCGAACCATCTCAAGCGCTGCGACAACACCGAGCGTGGCCTCATGCGCGCCGACGGCCCCATCGAGGGCAAGGTGGCTATCGCCACCGGCGGCGGTTCCGGGCACATCCCCGTCTTCCTGGGCTATGTTGGCCCCGGCCTCCTGGATGGCGTCTCCATCGGCAACGTCTTCTCTTCTCCCTCGGTGGACGCCATGGTGGAGGTAACCAGATCCATCAACGCGGGCAAGGGCGTGCTCTACCTGTACGGCAACTACTCGGGCGACACCATGAACTTCGACATGGCCGCCGAGATGTGCGAGATGGAGGACATCGAGGTCCGCAGCGTCCGGGTGCGCGATGACGTGGTCTCCGCCCCGAAAGAGGCTGCAGAGACCCGGCGCGCCGTAGCGGGGATATTCTTTAGCTACAAGATCGCGGGAGCCAAAGCGGACACCGGAGCCAGCCTGGATGAAGTCACCGCAGTTGCCCAGAAAGTAGTGGAGAACACCTGCAGCATGGGCGTCGCCCTGTCGCCCTGCACCATCCCCGCAGTGGGCAAGCCCACCTTCGAACTGGGCGAGAATGAAATGGAACTGGGCATGGGCATCCACGGCGAGCGAGGTATCGAACGCGAGCCCATCAAGACCGCCGACGAGATCGCAGACATCATGACCAACCGTGTCCTGGATGATCTGCCCTTCGTCTCCGGCGATCGCGTCGCGGTTCTCGTCAACGGCTTGGGCGCGACCCCGCCCGAGGAGCTCTACCTGCTCTTCCGCAAGGCCAGCCAGGTCATCGCCTCACGGGGCGTGTCCATCGAACGCGTGTTCATCGGCGAGTACGCCACCAGCATGGAAATGGCCGGGGCGTCCATCTCGCTGCTCAAGCTGGACGACGAACTGCTGACGCTTCTCGACGCTCCCGCCTATTCGCCCTTCCTGATGCAGTGGAGGCAGTCCCGATGAAGACCGTCCTTACTCGCGCCGATGCCGGGCCGCTCGCGGAGAAGATCGCCGCCGACCTGAACGCCGCTGCGGACGAGATCACCGCCCTGGACCAGCAGATGGGCGACGGTGACCTGGGAGTCACCTGCCGCCTGGGCATGAAAGCGGTGCTCGACGGCCTGCCCGCTCTGGAGGACGCGTCTCTCGACCAGATCCTCCTGAAGTCCGGCATGAGCTTCAACTCCGCCGGAGCGTCGACTTACGGCGCTCTCGTCGCCACTGCCGCCATGCGCGGGGCGAAAGTCGCGAAAGACCGTGGCCTGGACGAGTGGGACCTTCAATCCATCGCCGCCGCCGCTCGCGCTGCCGCCGAGGGCATCGAGCAGCGCGGCAAGGCCCAGCGCGGCGAGAAGACAATGCTGGACGCCTTGTGGCCGGGGGTTGAGGCCCTCGAATCGGCTTCAGCAGCCGGGAAGAACCTCGCCGAAGCTTTCGCCGACGCAGTATTGGCAGTGGAGGCCGGCGTGGAATCCACGAAGCCACTCAAGGCCAAGTACGGTCGCGCCGCCTGGCTTCAGGATCAGACCGTGGGAGTGCAGGATCCGGGCTCAACCGTGGTCCTCGTGGTCTTCCGGGCGATCGCGGAATACGTGGCGGGGTGAGGGGCTGGAGCCGCCGTTCGGGTGGCGCAAAGTGAAAGCCCTTCGCTCTGGCCTTCCGGATGGGCCCCGCAGAGGTGACCAAGGCCGCGTAACGGACACGGTGGACCCTGTTCAGCCCAGCTCTTCAGCCTTCGCAGTTTCGGATGAGGGGGCGGTTCCATGCGCGCGATGGCTCTTCGGATAGTCCGGATGCTGGCGCTTCTCACCCTTGTCGTCACGCCCTGCGCCGCGCTCAGCATCTCCCAGGTCGTCGATGAGATCAGCCTGACCAGCTATACAGCCTACCTCGCTGGCGACGACTTCCTCTACACTCACCTGGGCGACAGCCGCGGCCTGGGCAAACCACAGCACGATCTCGCCCGCGACAACATCTACAACGAGTTCGCGAGCTTCGGCCTGACCACCGAACTGGACAGCTTCCACTGGTACAATTCGGGCAATACATACTACGACGGCGTGAACGTCGTCGGCGTCCTGCCCGGACTGAAGCGCCCCAATGACCTGTATATCATCGGGGCGCACTATGATTCCGTGAGCGTCGCGCCCGGTGCGGATGACAACGGCAGCGGGGTCGCGGCCGTTCTCGAGTGCGCCCGAGTCCTGTCGCAGTACAGTTTTGACGCAACCCTGGTCTTCATCGCCTTCGACTGCGAGGAGGTCGGGCTGGTGGGCAGCCGCTGGTGGGTCCATGACAACCCCGGCGCCAATGTGCTGGGCATGCTTTCGCTGGACATGATCGCCTTCAACTACACGGACGATCCGAATACGAAGGACCGGGTGTTCGTGCTGGGTCCGAGCACTGGCGGCTATGCCGCGCTGAAGCAAGCCTTCGCCGACGCGGTCAACCAGTACGGGAACGGAGTCATTCCCGTGCAGTACACGGCCGTCTCGAACAGCGACCACTACCCCTTCCAGCAGGCGGGCTACGCTTCGGCGCTGGTCATCGAACGCGGCTACTCATACAACACGAACTACCACAAGTCCACGGACGCGGTCGAGTCGGAACTCTACGGGCGGCCCTATATCGACACGTGGTTCGCCCACGGGATCACCCGCGCCACGGCAGGCTGGCTGGCGACGGAGGCGAACCTGAATGTGCCGGAGCCGGGAACGGTGGCGTTGGTCCTGCTGGGTTTGGGTCTACTCGGGGTGAAAGTGCTACGCCGGCGGGGGTGATTCAGTGAAGGGAGACCGGTGCTCTTCGCCTTTGCATGTCCCTTTCAACCGCAGGGAAGCGGCCGTCTGCGGTCGCCGAGAGGGACAGGACCAACCGCCTCGGTCAGGACCCGCCGGACTCAAGGCAACCATTCAGCCGTCGTCGCCCGCTCAATGCACCGACCGTTCATATTCCACGATCAGGTCCACGAAGCCGGGGTAGTCCACTGTCTCGAGGTTAGTCCTGACCGCTCGCGCGTCCAGGTCCGGCTGCAGCGCGCAGATGCGAACACCTCGCGCAGCGGCCGCCTCTATGGCCTTCGAGGCTTCTGTGGTTACTGGCGCTGCGGCGTAGACACCGTCCTCGATCAGCAGCACGCAGTCGCCTTGCACCGCGAAGGCGACTTTCTTCGCCTCAGTCGGGTCCTGGTGTGGGGCGTGGCTGAGGATGAACAAAGTGGGCATGTTCTTGGCCCCCGTGTCAGGTTCGCAGGGCCCCCCCTCGAAAATGAGGGAGGGCCGTGTCTTTTGCTCAATAGGTCATGACCATATCGGCCTGGGCGATAAGCTCTGCGATTTCCTCATGGGACACGGGCCTGATTGCCGGATCGAGCCCATCCACCGATAGCCCGCGCTCATTCAGGGCGTGCTCCTCAACCAACAGTTCAACGTCAAGGTCGGCCAGGCTCTGGATCAGTTGCAGGGCGTCATTCCCGTGGATCCCTTCCGGCCGCTGCCCGGGAAGCACGGCCCACGCACCATCGTCCATGAGAAGATAGCTGATCTGGAAAGGCATGGTGCCGAAGCCCATACAGGAACGCACACTTTCGGGGATTGCGGCGGACCCGTAGGGTGCAGTTCGGACCAGGAAAAGCACTCGCTTCATGATAGTGAGGCTCTACCCCTTCTCGCTGAGGCGCAGGGCAGGGACGCCCCAGCATCTGTTTTCTCACGTAATCAGACCGCGCGGTCAGTACCCAAAGCAGAGCACTCTGTCGGCGCTCGCAACCATCTTCCCGAGGGTCGCGATACCCGCCATTTTCAGTCCCTCCGCAAGGTCGGACCGCTTCTGACCGCGGAACTGGCAGCATGCGCCACACCCCTGGATGTTCACGCCGCGCTCCAGCAGGGCGATAAGCTCCTCCGTCAAATTGCGCTCACCGCCCGTCCTGCAATCAGCATTCATCGCAACCACAGCGTCTTCGGCCAGGAATATTCCCACCGTGTGCCCCTTGTCCAGGGCGCTGTTTGCAACGTCGATCACAGTCTGCAAATGCTGGAAAGCATAGGGCCCGGTGCGCACCACGAGAACAATGTCCATGATCCCCTCCATCAGGAGATAAAGAGGTTGATCTGAGCGTCACTTGCCTCGCCTACATAGGTCGCGGCGCCGGCCACTTCCACACTGTCCAGCAGTTCCTCGCGGCAGATGCCCATGGCGTCCATGGACATCTGGCAGGCGATCATCCGCACGTCCAGGTCCTGTGCTGTCTGTATCAGTTCAGGCAGGCTCGCAATCTTCTTTTGGGCCATGATCTGCTTCATCATCCCCGCGCCCAGCCCGCCCATGTTCAGCTGGGACAGGGGCAGACTTGCCGCGCTCTTGGGCAGCATCCACGCCAGCATCTTCTGCATCCAGTTGCGCTTGCAGGCTACGGCCGGACCGCCCTTCTTGAGCGCTGACAGGCCCCAGAAGGTGAAGAACATGGTGGTCTTCATCCCCATGGCCGCGGCGGTGGTGGCGATGATGAAGGCACCCATCACCTTGTCCATGGAGCCGGAAAACACCACAATAGTCGCTTTCTTCTCTGCTGACGCGTCAGGCATCCGCGCGCTCCTTCCCTAGGCAATCTGGATGACGGCGGTGTAGACGCCGCCCTCTTCATTGAGCGAGACAAGGGTGTGACCCTGTGCCTCCGCCCAGGCCTGAACGTCGGGCTCGAACCCGGGATCGTCGGCCAGTACGGTGATGGTGTCGCCCGCGGAAAGCTCCTTGACTGCCTTGGTCATCTTCACGATGGGCATGGGGCAGGCAAGTCCCTTCGCGTCCAAGGTAATGTCAGCCATGATCCCACTTCCCTTTCAGGTAATATGCGAATACTCTAATAATATTCCGCGGTTATGTCAATGCACTTCTCTACAAATCTTGGCGTGGACAGTGACAGCCGCTCTTGTCAACAGGAGCACCTGTTTTCCGGGATGCGCGCCGGCTAACGCCGAATAGGCATTCATCGTGCCCCCGGCCCGAAGCCCTTGCCTCACAGCCCGCGAAGCGGGCGACGGCCTGCCGCTGGGGGCGGAAGCCCCCGGATTGCCGCCCCGCAATGCGCCTTGGGCCCACGAGGGGGGCGACAGGCCGTTCTTCACGCACCGGACGCCGGCCACACACGATCCGGTACGCATCTCGCAGAACCGATGGTATTGCTATTGTCAACTGTTTTGTTGCGCAGCGGCGCCTGGTGTGATAGCTTTCTTGCCTGATAGCCCGATGCGTCTACTCCCTGGAGGGTGCACTATGAAGATCCTTGTCACCGGCGGCGCAGGTTTCATCGGCTCCAATGTGGTTGATCGGTATATCGCCGAGGGGCATGAGGTCGTGATCGTGGACAATCTGTCCACCGGAAGGAGGGAGAACATCAACCCGGCCGCGACCTTCTACCCGGTGGACATCACCGACCGCCAGAGCCTGGTCGGCGTCTTCGAGCGTGAACGCCCACAGATTGTCAACCACCACGCCGCCCAGATGGATGTGCGCAAGTCTGTGGAGGATCCGGGGTTCGATGCGGGCATCAACATCATCGGCAGCCTGAACCTCATCGAAGCCGCGGTACATAGTGGCGTGGAGAAGATGATCTACATCTCCAGCGGTGGCGCGATCTATGGCGACCCCGAGGAGATCCCCGCTACCGAGGAGTGCGCAGTCCACCCCATCTCACATTACGGCGTCTCCAAGTATACCGTCGAGAAATACCTGTGGCTGTACAACCACAATGAAGGCCTGCGGTACACCACCCTGCGCTACGCCAATGTCTACGGCCCGCGCCAGCGACCCGACGGCGAGGCCGGCGTAACCGCCATTTTTTCGGGTCTCATGCTCAGCGGGCGCCGGCCCACGATTTTCGGCACAGGCGACAAGACTCGGGACTACGTGTTCGTCGAGGACGTTGTGGAAGCGAATGTGCTGGCCCTGGACCGGGGCGACCAGGAAGCCTTCAACATCGGCACCGGAGTGCGGACATCGGACCAGCAGGTATACGACACCATCGCCCAGGCAACAGGCTACCAGGAACCGCCGATCTACGGTGATGAGCGCAAAGGCGACGTGAAGCACTCGGCGCTGGACTGGTCCAAAGCAAAGCGCGTCCTGGGTTGGGAACCGAAGTACACTTTCGCCCAGGGCGTAGCCAAGACCGTGGAGTATAACCGCCGGCAGTTGGGGCTCTAGCCGGTCGTTTGCCCCTGCCTTTGTTCGTCCATTCCTGTCCCGCGCGGCGGTGGCAGGACAGCGGGCATTGCGGGTGATGCAGCGGTCAGCCCTTCGGTGACGCCGTGGCTCCCCAATCCACTTCATGGAATGCCGCAAGCAACTTCGCGCCCTGGTCCGGATTTGCCATCTTGACCAGGGCGATCTTTCCCCTGAGCCGTTCCTTGAACAACTCGTCTCCCTCACGGTTCTGACTCTCAACCCCGTGCACCTTGCAGTTGTGCAGGATGGCTCGGAGCCGCCGCACCTCGTCCCTGCCGATGCCCGTGCGTTCGTTGACCACAAGCCCGGTCACGCTCTGCCTGCGGTTGTGGCGCATGATGCGGGTCTTGTGGCGAGCCACTTCGAACCCCTCTTCGGAGATAATCGCCCGGGCGATGCCGATGAGCCGGCCGGGCCGATCCGGTCGCTGGAAATGCCCCGAGAACGTGAGGTCGTCGCCATATCGCGTGTAGGTTGCGCCGAACTTCCGCGCGAGCCCCGCCAGCCTTCGGTCCATCTTCCAGCAGATGAGATTGGATATCGCCGGGCTTGTCGGTGACCCCTGGGGCAGCGCGCGTCGTCTGCCGTATGCGCAAGTGCACAGCATCGACAGATGCCAGGCCACCTCCTTGGAGTAACCCAGCCACTCGAACAGCCCCACCACCGTAGCCATGGAGACCGAGGGGAAAAAGTCCTCCAGGTCCATGCTCACAACGACGCGCTTCCCCACGTGAGCGGAGGCATTGGACACAATTGAGCGTCCGCGGATAAACCCGTGCGCGGCGGAACTCACCGGAACGCGGGCCAGAATCTCGTGGAATATCCAGTCCTGCGCCCTTCGGGTTTCGGCTTTCGGGGCACACAGGAGACGCTCCCCGCCGCTCTTCTTCGGCACGCGCCGGCGCACGTAGTGGTCGCAGGTCCTGTCCCGGCACGGCCAGGTTAGCCACCTCAGTTTCCCGGTAGTGACGCCCAGCGCGGCAGCGAGGTCTTCTACCGTCGCGAGAGCCGGCAGGTCAAATCGCGCCAGTTCCGCGGGCCGGAAGGTGGCTTCCGGCCGACCGTACCGGTGACGGCGTGGCCGGCGGCGCCGGGGCCTGGGCAGGAAGTCCGGCTGGCGTCGCCTGCGGGCCTCGGCGCGGGTCATGCCCGGGGGAAGCGGCGTTGCGGGGGGGAACAACATGCCTCGGAGCCACGAGAAGAAGCCCATGAATGTGATCTCCGCAGCCTGTGCACATTCGAACCGATCATGACGTCCGCGAGCAGGGCGGTCCTGCGAGACCATTGCAATGGTCCGCTTGCCATGCACATCCCGGCTGCCCGCGAAGCGGAGCTGCCGGGATTGCCGGTGGATACGGCGCGAAACCCGCACCGCGGCGTAACGCCGCGGCGATCCACTTCTTCCAGTGGATTGTCGAACGCCAGGACCGCCCCTGCTCGCGATGTAAAGCAGCCGACACCAACATTGTTCGCGGTGCGTGGAACCGACACCTTCTTCTCCGAAGGAAAAAGTGCTCCGTGGGTCCTGCTTCCCGTCAGCTGCCGTTCTGTCGGGGCAGTCGCGGGCGAGACGCCCGCGCCACGCGGGGGAAGCAGGACGCGTGGGCTCGGCGGTTGACGCGCATCCCCCGACGGCCTATCCTTGGCGCAATCACCCTGCGCGGAGTCACTTGAGACGATGATCAGCCCGTGTACGAGCGCGTTTTCCTGGTCACTGCTGGCCTCCCTGGTGCTGACGGTCATGTCCGTGCTCCTTGGTCGCCGCGTACTGGACCGCATCGCTCCCGAGTCTCGGTATGACCTCACCGGCCTCGTGATCATTGGCTCCGTCGCCCTTGCCGCCAAGAGCGCAGGAGTGGTAGACCTTCCCGCCATCGACTGGGTACTCATTTTCTCCGCGGCAGTCCTGGCGCTGGGCATCTTCTTCGATGAGCAGCCCTCCCCGTGGTACTGGCGCGCGGTTGCATTGCTGGTAATCGGGGTTGCCCAGGCCTTCGCCGGGGTGCGCATCGAAGCCCTCAAGATGCCCTTCTCGATCCACACCGCGCCGGTGGGCATCGCCGGAATCGTCATTACCGCCTTGTGGCTGGCGCTACTCGCGGGTCTCTTTGGACGGTCAGGAACTATCGGCGCGGTACCCTCGGGAGTTGGCCTGCTGGCAGGGCTCACCTTCTGCGCGGTCGGGGCCATCCGCCCCGACCTCGCCAACCCGTCGGGTACCTTGCTCGGGGCGGTCATTGCCGGGGCCTGTCTGCCGGTTCTGCTCTTCTCGCGTTTCCTGCAGCGCAACGGAGCCACTTCGGGCGGCTATGTAATAGGCTATCTGTTGGCGATTGCCAGCATCCTGGGGGCACTGAAGAACACGGCCTTCCTGGTGGCCGCAGTTCCTCTCCTCGTGGTTGGGGCGCCCCTGTTCGCCGCCTTCTGCCTGGACATCGGCCAGCTGCGCCCAGGCCGTGGTGCGATCACCCTCGAGCGCCGCCTGCGACACCTGCACGAAGTCCTCCTCGCCCAGGGGTACACGCCCAACCAGGTGCTGGAGATCATTCTTGCAGGAACCGCCTATCTGTGCGCGGTAGCGCTGCTTCTGGTCTACCTCGTGGAACTGCATTTCCTGCTGAAAATCCTGCTCCTGCTGATTCTCGCGCCCGGCGGGCTGGTGGTTTTCTACGTAGTGCTACGGATGATGGGGCGACCAGGCATCTTCCAGGCGGCGGATGAGCCCGCGCCCGTACATATTCTCGGCGTCAAGCTTCACCCGGTCACCATGGACAAAGCGCTGGCCACAGCCGAGCGCTTCATCCGCGAAGACCGGCCGCACATGGTGGTCACTGCGGATGCTTCCGGCGTCATCCGCGCCGTGGACGACCCTCAATTCCGCGAGATCGTGAACGCCGCCGACCTCGTCACCCCCGACGGCGCGGGTGTGGTCCTCTCCGCGCGCCTGCTCAATATCCCGCTCATCGCCCGCTGCGCCGGTTGCGACATGGTCCAGGGCCTTTGCCAGGTTGCCGCGAAACTTGGCCGCCCCGTATTTCTGCTCGGCGCCGCGCCCGGGGTCGCCGAACTCGCCGCGCAGAAGCTCCAGGAGCATGTTCCGGGGCTGGAGATCGCGGGAGTGCAGGACGGGTACTTCAAGCCTGAGGACGAACCGGACATCATTGCACGCATACAATCGACGCGTCCGGCGGTGCTCTTCGTGGCCCTGGGCATCCCGCGCCAGGAGATATGGATCCGCACCCACCTCGAAGAGCTTGGGGTACCGGTCTGCGTGGGCGTCGGCGGCAGCTTCGACGTGATCTCCGGCCTGAAACAGCGTGCCCCCGTGTGGATGCAGCGGGCCGGCATCGAATGGCTTTATCGCGTGGCGAAGGAACCGTGGCGCCTGCCACGCCTCGCCGCATTGCCGCGAATCGTCTGGCTCACGTTCCTGGAACTCCTGCGCGCACCCGGGCCCACCGAAGAGACGTGAGCGCGCACTGACCCCTGCGCCGACTGTTTCCGGCGCGTACACCAGAACCGCAGAGGACATCGCACCATGGACAACTCGATCCTCGTCGTCGGCTCCATTGCACTTGATTCCGTGGAGACGCCTTTCGGCAAGCAGGACCGGGCAATCGGCGGTGCAGGCACTTATAGCGCCTTTGCCGCGAGCCTCCTGTCGCCGGTGCGTCTCGTGGGCGTGATCGGCGACGACTTCCCCCAGGACGCCCTGGACAAACTGGCCGCCCGCGGGGTAGATCTAGAAGGTGTGGAACGCATCCCAGGCGGCCGATCCTTCCACTGGGCCGGGCGCTACGAGTATGATATGAGTTCCGCCACTACTCTCGACACTCAGCTCAACGTCTTCGCGGACTTTGACCCCGTGGTGCCCGAGAGCTACCGTGATTCCGCTTACGTGTTCCTCGCCAACATCCAGCCCAGCCTGCAGCTTTCGGTGCTGGACCAGATCGACAAGCCGAAAATGGTCATGTGCGACACCATGAACTTCTGGATCGAGAACGCCCGGGATGACCTTCTCCAGGTGCTCAACCGCGTGGACGTCGCATTGATGAACGACGCGGAAATCCGTCAACTCACAGGCACGCCGAACCTCGCCGCAGCGGCCGCGCAGGTGCTGGAACTGGGCCCGCGCCATGTGGTTATCAAGAAGGGCGAGTATGGGGCTTCGCTGGTCTCCGCGGACGGTCACTTCGCTTTGCCGTCGATCCCGCTGCACACGGTGAAAGACCCCACCGGCGCCGGGGATTCCTTCGCGGGCGGAATGATCGGTTTCATGGCCTGGCTGGGTGCGCATGACGGAGACGCCTTGCGCCAGGCACTGGCTTGCGGCACAGTTTGCGCCTCGGCGTGCGTGGAGGATTTCTCGCTGGACGGCCTGAGCGCGCTGACCGTCGAGGACCTCTATCGCCGTTATGAGGCCCTCCGCGGGATGGTGTATTTCGAGGAACTCCCGGCGAGGTAGAGGGGCGGCCCCCCGGGACTCCGCCGTCGGCCCTCAGGCCCCGGAGTGGCCGTCCGCCGATAGCCTCAGGGGCTCCTGGAAGATCGAAGGGGAATGCCTGATTCCACCAGCTTGCGCTGGTGGCAAAAGGCCTGCGACCCTGCGGGGCTGGACGGCCAACGGCAAACGGCGCCGACCGGGACGGTCGGCCTACGCGATCGACGGGACGCCCGCCCCCAGCGGCTGAAGGCAAAGGGCGGATACCTGGGCCGCGTCTCCGCCGTCCCCGGTTCCCCGTACCGCTCACGCTCAATCGTGCCGCCACATGCGGAAAGCCGCGCGCACCCATCGCTGTCACAGGCACGCGCGGCTTTGTCATCTCCCGATGCCTCTCGACGCCCTACGGCATCACGGACTTCAGCGCCTTGCAAGCATACGCCGCGGTCTCCGCAAGCGGCTTGGCCCACCAGGCTTCGCTGAACACTTCCACAGACACCGCCCCCGCGAACCCGTTCTCCGCCAGCCGTCGCAGGCTCTCGGTCAGCGGCAAGACCCCGTCACCGGGCATCACGCGGTGCGAATCGTTCATCTGCATGATGTCCCCCGCGGGCACGTCATTGATGTGCACGAGCCCGACCTCATCGCCCCTGGGCAGGCTGAAATCCTCCACACAGGTGCCTCCCCGGTAGCTGTGGAAGGTGTCGATCAGCAGCTTGCCGTTGGGGTGTCCCGCACGGCGCACGATGTCCAGGCCCGTCGCCAGGTCCTTCACCTGCTCGAACATCCCGATGTACTCCAGCGCGAAACTGATGCCTGCCGCGGCCCCGATGTCGCAAAGGTTCCGGAAATCTTCAGCCGCCGCATCCAGGTCGCCCACTCCTCCGGAGGCGCAGGCGATCACGATCGGGCAGGTGGCCGCCGCCGCAATCTCGGCCCGGCGCTTGCATTGGTCCAGCACATCCCGCAGGCCGTCCCCCGAGTTCCACATCCACCCGCCGACGAAGCACATCTCGGACACCGATATGCCCTCCTGCACACACGCGGAAGCCACATCCGCAGCGGCCTTCATCGGGTCCGGCTCGCTCTCCAGCACGTCGGCCCAGATACCCACGCTCTCGAACCCCGCGGCAGCCGCGAGCTTGATGCCCTCAACAGTGTTCAGGCCTTTCTGCAGCGTGATCAGGTTGAGGCAGGTCTTCATGAATGATCCCTCTCGTCCGCCGCAGTGGGCGGTGTGATTGCCTGACGCGCGTCAGGGGGTAAGGCAGATGATCTTGGGCTCGAGGCCGCCGAACCGGACATGCAGGCGGTTCCCGTCGACGTCGACCGTATCCAGACCCAGCGGCACGGTGATTTCCTCGAAGGCCCGCGGGAACACGAAGTCCGCTTCCAGCGCCTCGTCGCTGCTGTTCACCGTGCACAGGTAAGTCTTGCCATCCTTCGCGTACAGCCGCCAGGCGACCTCCTCCGGCGCGTCGACCTCCACCGGCCGAACCGGCTCATCCACGGACAGGAGCACCGGAATGAACTCGGCAATCTCCCCAGCGAGCCGTTGAACCACAGGCCACTTGCTGTCGAAGGGTTCGCCGAGTCGCTCCATGCGCCAAAGGTCCATCCATGAGTAGAAGATCAGCCCGTTGGCCCCGGCGCAGATGCACTGCCAGGCCATGCTGCGCATCTCCGTGAGAGACGGCCCGCGCACCACCTTTGACGTGTCCTCCTTCGCCCGGTAGGTGCTCCAATTGAAGATCTGCGGTACCATCCAGACCGGTTTGAAGCCCAGCGTGCCTTCCACGGTCTTGCGCGCAAAGACCAGGGCTCTTCCGGCATGGCTGCCGGGGATCGGGTACGGATCGGTGCCGATGACGTCGAAGGTTCCCAGATACCTGCCCACGTCGTCCACCTGATACAACACAATCCAGGTGGGTCGGCCCGGGTCAAGCTCCTCCATCCACTCCTGGTGCTTGCGCAGGCTGGGGTACATGCTGGCGGGCAATTCGTCGTTGGTGTACCAGGCGATGATCGCCGGGTGATCCTTGAGGCGGTTCACGTACTCCGCGATCTTCCGCCGCTCGTCCTCCTCGGTCTTCAGGCCGTGCTTGCCCACGAAAAAGTCCTTCACGCTGTAGATGACCTTCAGCCCGCGCTCCTGCGCAAGGTCCAGCTGCTCCCTGCCCACATTGGGCGAGTCGTAGGGCATCAGGCAGTTGAAAGCAGACTTCGCGTAGATGTCCAGCTTCTCAGGGGTCATGCTGGTCTTGTCGCCGGAGATCACATTCCAGTAAGTGCCCAGGGGGAAGAAAGGCTCGCCGTCCACGATCAGCCGGTGGTGCTCGTCGATGTATGCCTTGGCCGGCGGCGTCTGTGCGGTGCGGGTGATCTGCACCGACGCCTCACCCGACAGGCCGCGGTCGGGCACACTCGCCCGGCCCACCAGTTCATAGGTGCCCTCCGGGAGCGTCTCGGCCGCGAATTCGAAAGTGGCCGAAGTACGGTCGCAGGACACGGGAGCGATCTCCGCCAGTGTATCGCCCTGCGCATCGAGGATCGCAAGGTCAACATTCGCCGCGCCGGCCGGCAGGTTATAATCCTCGAAGTTCAGCCCCATGCGCACCTTGACCGTGCCCTTCACCGCCCGGCCCCGGTACAGGTTGGTGGCGATGCCTTCCACCAGCGGGCCCTGATACAGGCGCACGGAGACATCATCAAACCACGCCGTGCCCACCCCGCCCTGGCGCACATAGCATAGAAGATTGGTGGATGTCGCTTTCTCCGGAATACGCCCGGTGATGCCGTGAACGCGGGTCCATTCCCGCGTGTCCCCCCGGATTCCGCCGGGGTACGTGCCTCCCAGGAAAGTGTTGCCCTCCCCCCACGACTCCAGGCAGATCGTGGCCCCGCCGCCGGACCCGCCCAGACCTTTGGTGCGCACCCAGGCCTCGATCTCATAGCGCTTGCCGGGCTCGGGCTTCACGCGGATCGAGCACAGGTCGTAGCGACCCGGGTCGTCGTTCTGCCATTTGAGGCAATACTTGCCGCTGCGAGGGTTCTCGGTGGACAGGGAGACGGACTTCAGGCCCTTCTTCCAGCCCTCGGGCCAGCCGTCGGCGTCGAGCGTTTCGAAGCCGGGGTTGGCCACGAGATTCGGCGCATCCTGCGCCGGCGCGGGGAGAGGGGTAAGAAGCAGCATCGCGGCCGCAAGTGCCGTGAAAGCGCGCATCGGATCACCTCATCGGCGACAAGTCGGGTCTGCACTTCGAGTCCGCCAGCTCAGGCTGGTGGCAAAGGGCTCTCGCTGCTGCGGAGCCGAAAGGCGAAAACCGCCGTGTGTCACCCCGGGCCCCGCCTGGTCTGCCTGGCCGATTGAACACTGCTTCGGCGTCGCCGAACGCGCTGGCGCACGCACTCACTCGTTTCGGCGGAAGGATTCCCGTTCGTGCGGGGTGAATCCTGCTTCCGTGAGGGCGCGGGGGACGCGCACTATTCCGGGCTCCATCTTCGGAGTCCACGAGCCGGGAGATTACGCCCATGCCTGACATCATCTGCCTGGGGGAAGCCCTCATCGACATGGTCTCCACCCAACCGGGTCTCGGGCTGGTGCCGTCCACTTCCTTCGAGAAGGCCGCCGGAGGCGCCACCACCAACGTCGCCGCCGGGGTCGCCATTCTCGGCGCCGATGCAGGCATCATCTCCAAGGTCGGGCAGGACCATTTCGGCGAGTTCCTCCGCCAGACTCTCTGGGATGCCGGCGTGAACATGGACCACTTCCTGCTCACCCCGGAATACGCTACCCAGCTTGCCTTCGTGGCCATCGACGAGCGCGGCGTGCCCGATTTCAGCTTTCATGTGAAGCAGAGCGCCGACCAGATGCTCATGTTCGAGGAGTTGAACGAGGACTATATCCGCTCCGCTCAGATCTTCCATTTCGGCTCCATCACTCTTATCAATGAGCCGGTACGCAGCGCAACTCTTGCGGCCATCGACATCGCTGCGGACGAGGGCGCGCTCATCAGCTTCGACCCCAACCTGCGCCCACCACTCTGGCCGGACCTGGATGTTGCCCACGAGTGGATCTGCAAGGGCATGGAACTCTGCGACGTGGTGAAGGTGAGCGAGCAGGAGATGACATTCATCACCGGCCTCGAGGGCCCGCTGCAGGGGATGCAGGCATTGTGGGAGATGGGCCCGGAACTGGTGGCGGTCACCCGCGGCGGCGACGGCTGCTTCTACTACAATGGCGAGATCGACGGCGAGAGCCCGGGCTTCACCGTTCCCGTGGACGAGACCACCGGCTGCGGCGACGCTTTCCTGGCGGCGATGCTGGTGAAGCTGCTGGAGAGCGAAAACGACGTATCCGACATGAGTGCGGAGGAACTTGAGGAGCTGTTCCGGTTTGCGAACGCCGCAGGTGCCCTCACCGCCACGGGCAAGGGCGCGATCCCATCACTCCCCACGCGCGAGGAAGTCCACGAGCTGCTGGGGATTGCGTCCGAGGAGGAGTGAGAGAAGCGGCCCATAGCGTCCGCGCCGTTGTGCTGCCGTTCGCCGTCAGCATGGGCCACCCTCCAAACACGGGTGCCACTGTTTCTGGCGAAGCCAAAGCAGTGCTGGACCAGCAGAGCACAACAGGCGGGGCCTGGTGTGGCACGCGGTACTGCCGTGCGCCGGGCGCCTTCAGCCCCGGAGGGGCCGTCCGCCCGTAGCCAGGGGCGGGAGCTCCTGGTACCGGACCTTCCCTTGATCCCACAGGAGCTCCGAAGGGGCGGCCGAATTCTTGGCCTGCGGGCGCATGGCGCGCCAGACTCCCCTCACCCCCTCCACCAATACTCCTCCAGCGCCTCCGCGCCCGGGTCAATCGGGTCTGCCTGCAGGCCCGGAATGTACCGGCACGCCTCCTGCAGGATCGCCGAAACCTTGCCATGCACCACCGCCACATGGTGGATGTATGGCCCGCGAATGAACGCCCGCTCCCATTGCAGCCAGTCGTTCATCTCCACCCACAGGTAGGTCCCCACCGTTGACGGACCGCTCGTCCCTCTCGCCTGGCCGAACCCCAGCAGGAACCTGTCGCCGTCCGATGCAAACCGCGCGATGGTCACATCGCCGCCGCGCACCCGCCAGTGGCCCACACCCGCTTCGGCGCCGGGCATGATGAAATGCTCGCCCACTTTCGGCTTCACTCCCTCATCCGCCAGGGAGATCGGGAAGGACCCGCAGTGCCAGAGCAGTTCCGCGTTATCATTCTCCGGGTGGCGGTTGGTGAGATCGGCGAAGAACGGCGGGTTCTCATGGAGTGTGGCCGCCTGCAACAGGGTCGCGGCGATGGCCCCGTACACGTCGCTCTCGCAGATGACCGGCACACCTTCCACCGTGAGCAGGCTGTGGGCGTAACACGGGTAGATGCCGAACTCCTTCTGCATTACCGGGAAACACTGCAGCGCGATAGCCGACAGTCCATGGCGCTCGGCCACTTCGCCCAAAGCGATTTTCAGCGCGGCGATGGCGTTGATCTGATCCGCGCCCAGGGACTCGAAGGCCACCTGCTGGTGCATGAACTGGACCACGAAAAGCAGCTCGTCGGTGGGGTCCGCCAGCAACTGTCGCATGCGCTCCACGACATCGCTGATGTACACCTGATACACCTCGATGCCCAGCTTCTCCAGCAGCCCGGTCTCGTTCACCATGACCGTCCAGAAGAAATCATTGCGCTGGCCCACCTGACCGATCCGCAGCTTCCGGGCGGCCTTCACCACGGAAGCGACCTGCAGGAAGGAGAGAATGCCGCGATCCAGCACAGGGTCATCCATGCGGCAGTTGGGGATGTACGTGAAAGGCACGTTCATCTGCCGCAGGATCTTGCTCGTCGCAAACAGCCCGCACTGGGTATCGCGCAGGCGTGTTCCGTCAGACAGGGGCATCTCATCTCGCGGCCCCCACAGGAGATAAGGCAGGCCCATCTCGCGACCGAGTTTCGCCGCCACGTCTTCCGTTCCGAAATTGCAGTGGGGACAGAAGATGGCGTCCACGTCGTGGGCCCGGAGATGGGCGACTACCCCGGGCAGGTCCTTCTCCAGGTACAGCATCCCGTCACTCGTGAGCCCATCGATGGATACGAAATCCACGCCAAGGGCACCCAGGCGCTCCTGCACCAGCGCCTTGTACCGCGCGGCGTCCTCCTGGCTGAAAACGAACTTGCTTATAGGCACATACCCCAGGCGTACGGATGCGAGTCCCCGGACCATGGCGAGCTCCTTTGTGCTGAGGGTGGCAGATGAATTGGCCAAGATAACGCCGGAGACCTTCCCCCTCCGGCAGGTGGCGGGCAGCCCGGCAAGGAATTGGGCACTGCCGTCCCGGGCGAGTATCATCCCACTGTGCGCCCTCATGCGCGATGGGAGACCGTACCCGGTTCGTGGAGCAGGGACGGCCAAGTCGTATTGGGCGCGGGCACTGCCTCGGGCCTGAGGCCCGGAGCCGGATGCCAATCCCCAATGCGGTGGCAAAGGCGCAAGCCGTGCCTCCTGTCAGGAACACACGCGAAAGGTGATCACCATGCCCGGCAATGAAATCATGTCTATCGGTGAACTGATCGTGGAGGTCATGCGCAAGGAGGTGGATGTGCCCCTCAGCATCGCCGGTGACTTCGTGGGACCCTTCCCCAGCGGCGCCCCGGCCATTTTCGCCGACCAGGCCGCGCGCCTGGGCCATTCCGTGGGCTTTATCGGCTCATGCGGCGCGGATGACTTCGGCGACTGTCTGGTCTCCCGCTTCGAAGCCGACGGTCTCGATGCCTCCACCGTGCGACGCGTGGAGGGCGTCGCAACCGGCGTCGCCTTCGTCACCTACTTCTCCAATGGCGACCGCCGGTTCCTTTTCCACATCGCCAATAGCGCGGCCGGGCATCTGCCCGAACCCACTGCCGAAATGTTCGAGGGCACGAAGTGGCTGCATATCTGCGGCTCAACGCTCTCTGCAGGGGAGGATATGCGCCAGAAGTGCTATCACGCCTGCGAGCTTGCGGTGGCCGCAGGCGCGAAGGTGTCCTTCGACCCTAACCTGCGCCCCGAACTGCTGGGTGGCGAGGAGCCCCTGCGCCGGGTCTGCAAGCCGGTCATGGATGTGGCCGCCCTGGTCCTGCCCAGCTCAAGCGAGGCCGAAATCCTCTCGGGCGTGGCGGGTGCGGATGAAGCCTGCCGGGCACTGCTGGCGGGGGCTGCGGAAGTCGTCGCGCTCAAGCAGGGATCGGCGGGGTGCAAGGTCTACTGCGCGGATGGGGAGTACCAGGTGCCCGCGTTCCCGGTGGAAGCAGTCGACCCCACGGGCGCCGGGGACTGCTTCGACGCCGGGTTCGTTGTCGGCCTGCTGGAGGGCAAGCACCCCGCGGAAGCGGGAAAGCTCGCCAATGCCTGCGGTGCTCTTGGCGCAACACGCAAGGGCCCGATGGAGGGTGCATTCCCATTGGCTGACGTGCTCGAGTTCATCCAGAAGCACAGCTGAACCGCAGACACCGAAATCCTGAAAATTCCAGAAGAAAAAACCAAGAGAGATGGAACCCTTCTCTGGATGAAGCGTTTGTAGTGGGACATATAGCTCGATCAGGGTTATGCTTCGTCCAGGGGGGTCTTCTCAGAGTTCGCAACCTTGGACACGAGGCGCCCGCCAGGATCCACAGGTGGTCGGGAACAGCATCTGTGTGGTTCGGGCGGGTATTTTTTTGCCCGGAGATCTGCGTGCCGGCAGCGTCAGTCCCCGCGACGCCTCACCTTCGGGGCCTGGAAGGCCACCACCTGGCCGTCCTGGGTCCCCGCTATCACATACTCTCCAACGGCGACGATACTGCCTCGTACAGGCGTCGGGCACTTCCAGCGGTGTACAATGCGCCCGGTCTTTGCATCCAGGGCCAGCAGCATCCGACTTCCGTTTCCACAGTAAATGAGCCCCCCACTGAGGATAGGGCCCGCAGAAAGCTCACGCCCGATGTCCCGCATCCACCGTGGTTCGAAGGGGCCGTCAGCCGGGTCGTCGGACAGGTCACTGGCTACCAGCCAGCCGTCAGTGCTCGCCACGTACAGCAAGTCACCGTCTGTCAAAGGATCTACCCGGATAACCCCAAGTCCCGGCATCTCCACATGGCGCGTGACCATCCCCGAAGCGGTGTCCAGGAAATAGGCGCGTCCGCCGTCGGTTCCGAATACAAGTTCATTCCCCACGGGCACCGGGCCGGCGTTGATCGGCAGTCCCAGCCGCCTGCTGCGCCATCGGGCAGGCTTGCCGGTCTTCGCGTTCACACACACGATCCGTCCGTCCGAGGTGCCGAACACCAGGGCGCCGCGCAGGTAGGCAAACCCGCTGTTTACGGGCGCTCTTGCGTGTGAGCGCCAAATCTCGACCCCTGTTTTCGCATCAACGGCATAGACATTGCCGTCATCACATCCCAGGTACAGGAGGCCATCGTGCAAGAGCGGCTTGCAGCGTATCGGGTCGCCGGTGCCCATCTGCCACCCCGGCTCTCCGGTTCGGCGGTCCAAAGAGGTGAGCCGGCCTTCGTCGCTGAAAACCAGGATGCGATCGCGCAGGACCACGGGCGGTCCCCCAGCCCCCATGTAGGGCCGGAAAGGATCGGGCCAGACGACCGACCCATCCTCGAGCCGCAACGCCTGGGCAAGGCGCCCGGGGGAAGAGCAGTACAGTACGCCGCGATCGTAAGTCAGGAAAACAGGGGCGCGAACGAACAGATCTGTCACCCAGATGTGGCTGTCGGCGCCCAGCCGGTTGACAAAGATGACGCCCAGCACAGTGCACACCAGCACTGCCAGGCCGATGACCAGGCGTTTCTGGGCCTCCTTGCGTCTGCGTTCCTGCCATCTGCTGCGGTAGTTCATAGTGTAGGCGCCGCGGCGCGCCACCGATTATAGCACCTGCGGCGCGAGGCGAGAAACCTTTGGGCAGAGCCCCCCAAACGGGCCCTAACTTGACAGGGGCAGACCGCCCGCACAAAATTGTCACACGACAAGGCAGCAGCAACTCACACGCGGCCGTCTGTTCCATCCGCGCTGACCCTCTGCTCCGGGCGCCCGTTCCCGGGCCTTGCCAACCTACAGTCGCACAGGGAGACTCACCGTGAGAGCCTACCAGACATACAAGATCGTCCCCCGAATCCCCGAACGTCTTCGCATGATCCGTCCCATCGCCCATAACCTGTGGTGGTCATGGACCCCAGACGCTATCGAGCTTCTGCGCCGCGTGGACCTGGACCTGTGGGAGCAGTACGGCCACAATCCCGTGGCGATGTTCGGCGCGGTCAGCCAGGACCGGTGGCAAGAACTGGCCGATTCCGACAGTTTCTGCCAGCATCTCGATCGCGTCTGGGATGCTTTTACTGACTATCTGCAAGCCGAGACCTGGTTCGACCGCACCTACCCGGAATCCAAGGGCCGCCACATCGCCTATTTCAGCCTGGAATACGGCATCCATGAATCCTTGCCCATGTACGCCGGCGGGCTGGGGGTGCTTGCGGGGGACCATCTGAAGAGCGCCAGCGATATGGGCCTGCCCCTGTTTGGAATCGGGCTCCTGTACCAGGTTGGATACTTCCACCAGTACCTGAACCCCGATGGCTGGCAGCAGGAAGCCTATACCGAGAACGATTTCCACTCATTGCCGGTGGAGCCCGTGATCGGTGCCGATGACCGGCAGGTCCGCGTCCGCATCCCCACCGACGACCACGAAGTCGTGGCTCTCGTGTGGCGGGCCAATGTGGGCAGAATCGCCCTGTATCTCCTGGACACCAACACCGAGGAGAACCGACCCGAGGACCGGCGCATCACCCACCAGCTTTACGAGGCCAATAGCGAGGTGCGCATCCGGCAGGAGATCGTCCTGGGAGTAGGGGGCATCGAAGCTCTGAGGGTATTGGGCATCCACGCCGACGCATTCCACATGAACGAGGGGCACGCGGCCTTCCTGGCGCTGGAGCGAGTGCGTCGCGTCATGCTCGAAAACGGCCTGAACTTCGACGAGGCGGTGGAAGCTACCCGGGTGAGTAATGTTTTCACCACCCATACCCCGGTTCCTGCAGGGCATGACCGTTTCCCACCCGCGCTCATCGACAAGTACTTCCGTCACTATTACGCGCAGCTTGGGCTGACCCTGGACCAGTTCCTCGCTCTCGGCCGCGAGGACCCGCTGAACCCTCAAGAGGAGTTCTGCATGACCGTCCTGGCCCTCAAGCTCTCCACCTGGCGAAATGGCGTGAGCAAGCTCCACGGTCGCGTCTCGCGGGGCATGTTCCAGCGCCTGTGGCCTCAGCTGTCCATCGACGAAAGACCCATCGGCTCTGTCACCAACGGCATCCACACAGGCTCGTTCATCTCCAACGACATGGCAGCGCTGTTCGACAGGTATCTGGGCGCGGGCTGGCGTTCCGAGCCGGGCGACCAGTCAATCTGGGCTCGGGTGAAGAACATCCCCGAAGCCGAACTGTGGCGAACCCACGAGCGGCGACGCGAGCGCCTCGTGGCAGTCGCCCGGAAGCTCCACCGCGACCAGGTCCAGCGCCGAGGCGCCGGAGCTAGTGACATCGCGCGAGCCGAAGAGGTGTTGGATCCCGAGGCCCTCACCATCGGTTTCGGACGCAGGTTCGCCACCTACAAGCGCGCAACCCTCATTTTCCGTAACCCGGAACGCCTCAAGGCCATCCTCACGAGCCGAGACCGGCCAGTGCAGATCATCTTCGCGGGCAAGGCCCACCCCAATGACGGGCCGGGCAAGGAATTCATCCGCAGCGTGGTCCACTTCGAGCGCGACCCCGAACTGCGCCAACGTGTCCTATTCCTGGAGAACTACGACGTCGGCCTGGCGCGGTACATTGTGCAGGGCGTGGACGTGTGGCTCAATAACCCGCGCCGGCCCCTCGAGGCGAGCGGGACCAGCGGAATGAAGGTCGCGGCCAACGGGGGCATCAACCTGAGCATCCTCGACGGCTGGTGGGATGAGGCCTACACGCCCGAGGTCGGCTGGGCTATCGGCAGTGGAGAGGAATACCAGGACGAGAACTACCAGGACGATGTGGAATCCGAGGCCATCTATACCCTCCTGGAGCAGGAGATCGTGCCGCTTTTCTACGCGCGCGGCGCAGATGGCATCCCTCACGGCTGGGTGGCGAAGATGAAGCAGTCCATGGCGGCCATCTGCCCGGTGTTCAACTCCAACCGCATGGTTAGCGAGTATGTGGACCGGTTCTACCTGCCCGGCGTGCGCCGGGGCCGGGAGCTATCGGACACGAAATACGCCCGGGCGCGGGAACTCACCACATGGCTGCAGCGGGTGAAAGCCGGTTGGTCCCAGTTGCGGTTCGTGAAGATCTCCGACGACGCGGGAGAGGTCACGCGGTACGCCGACAGGATCGTGGTGAGCGCCGAGATCGCCCTGGGCAACCTCTCACCCGACGACATTCTCGTGCAACTGCAGTACGGGAACGTGGATTCATCGCAGGAGATCATAGAGCCGCGCAGTGGGCGCATGGAGTACGTGGGGCCCGGAGCAGGCGGGACTCACCGATTCATGGGCACCGTGGAGTGCGACGGGACAGGCCGCTGGGGTTACACTCTGAGGATCCTGCCCTCCCACCGGGACCTGGCGAATCCTTTCGACACGGGCTGCATTCTGTGGGCATAGGGCTGCATACGGCGCGGCCAACCGTTTTGCTGCTTGCGGTCACGGGCGAATCACACTGCGGGCTGGAGAGCCTGCTTGAGTGCATCCGCCGGACCATCATTTCACGATCCACCCCATCCACCGGTCTGTGCAAACCTGGGCGCCCGCGGGATTGATCCCGCGGGCGCCCGCTGTGTTCCGGCCGGTCACGGCCTGGGTTACTGGATATCCAGCCCCGCGAGATAGTCCTGCAGGGCCTTCTGCTTGGCGTCGATGTTCTCGCGCAAAGCCCGGGCTTCCTCGCGCAGCTTGTCGAACTCCGCCTCCTGGTTGGTGAACTTCTCCACGTACTGCCTGTACAGGGCGCTATTGCGATCGAGCTGCGCCATGTTCTGGCGGATGCGGTTCTGTTCCTGCTCGATCTCCTTGATGCGCGTGTTCTTCTCCTCGAGCTGGTTCTTGAGCCCGGCGATCTCGCTTTGCATCTCCATGACCTTGGCCAGCGTCGCCTTCATCTCATCGGACAGGTTCTCGGTGCGCAGGATGTATTCAATGCGATCCGGGCCCTGGTCGGCGATGACGATGATGTCAGGCCGCGGGCGCTCCTGCACGACAACGAGCTTCTCCGTTTTCCCGGGTTCGACCTCAACGCGGAACCGGTACGTCGCGCGGGTGGTCTCCTCGGGCTTCTCGGGCTGGACCAGCTTCCACTCGTCATCCTGCGGGTGCTCCACGAGCACGGTTCGGGCTTCTTTCGCCCGGTTGCGGATCGTGTAGGTCATTTCGCTGCGGCTCTTGCGGGTGATGGTCAGGACGCCACGCACCAGCTTGGCTGCGAGGAACTCCTCGGGCAGCGCCTTGGCCTCGGTGTCCACTTCCACCGACAGGTCCATGGCGTAGGTGAGCAGGCGCTTGTCGCCGGGGGCTATATCGTCGATCAGCGCGTCGCCGCCGTAGACGTTATCGGCGAACACCGTAATCGGCCCTGCCATGAGGTGCAGGTCCGAGGTGTTCTTTAGCTGGATTCCGTTCATCGGGTGCTTCTCATCATCGGCGCGGTTGAACACGGAGACCTTCTCGCCTTCAACCTTTGTGTTGATGATCGGGATCATCGCCGACCGCTGCCGGGGAATGGTCACCGGCTGCTGGATGGCGTACTGGAAGAGGGTGCCCACCTTCTCCCCCGCCGCCATGGAGGTTCCGCCGAACTGCCCCAGCGCCATGGACCTGTCGGCCATCATCCCGCCGGCCATACCCCCGCCGCCCATTCCCATCGCCATCGAGGGGGCAGCCATTGGGGCCGCGCCGGCTCTGCGGGCGAGCGGTGGCACTTCGGCCGGCGCCGCCGGGGCCATCTCGGCCATCATCTTTGCTTCCTCCTCCATCGCGCCCTCATACGTGCGCGGGCGGGCGGCGCGCTGGATGGACGGCTGCACTTCCGGCCGCTCGACATAGAGCGGTTCGTACAGGTCCTGGACGAAACTCACAGGCCGGCCGGAGACCATGGCGAGCCGCACATTGTTCCAGTCGTCGTCCGTGGTGTTCTCCACGATCGCCCAGCCCTGCAGGAACATGCCCTCAGCGTCGGACACAAGGCGGTAGCTGGTCTTCCAGACCGGTGTCTCCAGCAGGTAGCCGATGCGCACGTCGCGTCGGCCCTCGCCCTTGAAGTTGATGACCACTGGCCGCTTGTTCACATCGCGAGCCTGATCCATGGCCTCGAGAGCCCGGCGCAGGTCGCTGTCGATGTCCTTATCCAGAATCTCGATGCTGTCCACATGCCACAGCGGGATCTGCACCAGCCCGGTGGTGGTCATGAGGTTGAGCACATCGAACTCCAGGATCTTGTCGTCCACCGACTTCTGCTGCTTCTCGGACCCAAACACAATGCCTTCCTGGGTCCGGTCGGTGACGACCCTCGCCTTCGCGCCCCGCAGGCGGTCCCACAGTTCGGGCACGTTCGGATTGTCGGAGATGTCCACAGCGAAAGAGCTCAGGATCCGGTCCAGCGGGTCCTGGGGAGCGTAAGTGACGGGAGCGATGCTCCCTCCCCCGAAGTCCAGCAGGACCATGGACTTGAGGATGTCGTTGATCTGCGCGGTGCGGAACTGCAACTCGACAGTCTGGTCTCCTTCGATGGTCGCCTCACGTTCAAAGTAGCCCACGCCGCTTGAGAAGAGCACAACGCGGCTGATGGGCAAGTCCGCCGCAAACGTGACTGTGGCCAAAGCAAGGAGCAATACGACGGTCCATCTCGGCGCCATCATGGTAGTCAATCGCCTCCTGAATATGGTGCGGGTCCGAAAGACCGGCAAGACGCGTTGCGGAACGAACCGTGGCTTGAGTCAGACCGACTCTATTCTGTTCGCCCCGGACAGAGACCCTTCCTGCCAGGCACGTCAGTAGGACGGGCGCAGACACATAAGGGTTCCACCGGCGGCAACTCACCGCGCACCGCCTTTGCACTCTGATCCATCGCGGGCCGGAACCGCGGGGCCCATCAGTCTGTAGAAAGGCTTGGGTCTCCGTCTTTCGGCGGATTCAGTTACGTCAATAATCACCCGCGCGGTGTCCGCTATCCGTCCCTCGGGAGCCCCGACCAGGGCATGGGTCGGGGCTCCTCGCGCGACTCAATCGCTGGAGTCTGTCGAGGGTGGCCGGGCCTCTGAAGGGGCGTTATCGTCTGAATTGCCCCACTCCAGCACCATGACCTCCCATGGCCCCCTGGTATCGCGGACGACGCCCACCGTGCGGAATCCTACGCTCTCATACAAGGTCCGGGCGGGGACATTGTCCGGGCGCACCTCAAGGCGGACGCAGCAGACTCCGCACGCCCGCAAGTGGCCGAGACCTGCCTCCAGCAGCCGGCGGCCGATCCCCAGACCCTGGAACCTGGGGTGGACGGCGATGGAGAGAATGCGAGCTTCACAAGTTGCGCCCTTGACGCGGGTCGATGACAGGAAGTGCAGCTTGTCCAGGAGGACTTGCAGGCCCGTGCCTATGCCCAAGCCGTACCGACCACTCAGGCTGCCCCATACCAGTCTCGGGAGGTGTCCGCGGAGTAGGGCTGTGCGGATGATGCGGGTCGGGTGGCAGGGGGCGATCACGTATCCTGCCACGTCTTCCCCGCGGACCCCAATCAACAGGCTCTCTGGTTCGGCTTCAAGGCAGATACGCAGCAGGTCGCATACGGCTTCCGGCCTCATCCCGGGGGCCCGGAGCTGCTGGAGGGTGTCGGGGAATGCGGCGAGGTACGTCCGTGCCGCGGCCATGAGGTCTTCGGGGGCGGCCCGGCGGATCACCATCGGACTGGTAGACGCTTCCGAGACCTTCATCTTGCAGGATGCCCTGTGGCCGGAGCCGTGCTCCAGCGGAGAGTGACGACGGCAGTCTGGTCAATGAGACGCCCCATTCGAGTGGTCCAGGCGCGGCACAGCAGACTACCGCCGCGGTCCGACGGAGCGGGCCAGGGGGCCAGCAGGTACGACCTAGTGCCCGTGGCGAGTCTCGTCAGCTCGGCGGGGGCAACGGGCCGCAATGCGCCCGCCTCCAACGTAGTCCCCTCGGCCTTCGCGCCGCTCCAAGTGTAGAGAGCGAGTCTGCGGTCCGCGGGTTCGCACCCGGCGACGTGGACGCTGAGGTGATAGAGCGTTCTCGGGTCCGCCTTCTCGCGCGTTGACACCTCTACCAGCATGCGTTTGCCGACGCGCGTGATAGCAACTGTGACGATGTCGGCGCGGGGATGAGAGGCGGACGAAGCGAATTCGCGCGCCGGGTCCTGAATGACCGTTCTGGCAGCAAGTTCGGCGCTGGTCGGCCAACTGACCGCAGACAAGACCCCGAATAACTCGTTCACCCGGGCGAAGGAGGCAAGCAGCTGATCGTAGTTGCCTCCCTGGCTCTTGTACGAAGCCGTGGCCGCGTGCTTGTTCAGGGTCTCGGACATGGTCAGGGGGAGCGCTCTCCATTCCGTGGCGCCGGTAGCGAGAACAGCAGGGGGCGCAAGGCGCAGCCACGGCCGGTAGCGACGGGGGGCCGGCCAGCCGGGCCAGTGGATCAGGTAGGTGTAGACCCGGCAGCCATCCACGAACTTCCGGTCGCGCAGCCCCAACTCCTCGAGGGCCAGTCGCACGAAGCAGTATGTGGGCCAATGATCCACATGCATGTCATCGGGGTGGATCGTTATGACCACATCCGGCCTCTCGCGCGTCAAGATGGCTTTGATGTCCTCGAGAAGCGACTGCCCGCAGTAGATGGCTTTCGGGGTGAAGGAGTTCGCGTAGGGGGAACGACTGGTTGCCGTGCGTTGGGAGCGCACCGGGTTCCACGGAACCCAATGGGATGGGAGCCACATTCGATCCAAGTAGTTGTTCGGGTATCCCAGGAAAGTCACGGCGTCCTTCGGCAGGCCCAGAGACCCCAGCGCCGCCAGGGTCTCGCGTTGCCGGGAATACCCGAGGCGCACAAACTCCGCGGGGCGCAGGGGCAAGGTCTTCTCCGCCAGGAGGACGGAAAGCTCCGGGTATTCGCCGTTGGTTATCAGGACGACCCTCACGTGCGCCCCCGCCTTCACGGCTTTCTGAATGTACCCGGCGCACCCGAGCACTTCGTCGTCCTCGTGGGGGGCGAAGATAACCACGCGCTCCCCCATGCGCGGCGGGTCCAGGTCCCGCATTTCCAGGACCTCGCTGAGGTTGAGCCGGTAGAGAGAGTGTGAAAGCGCGAGCCGTCTGCCTGTCTCCCCAACAAGGAAGAGCACCAGCAGAATCACCAGGGCCCGACGCCAACGGCGACGGTGCATGTGAGCCTCCGCATGGATAGTGGTGAATGATGTGCAGAACCCGACCGGCTTTTCTATGGTTCCCGCGAGGGTCCGCGAATGCATCCGGGCAGGTCCTTCGAACTCCTGGGGCGAAAGGCTCATGAGTCCTGAAGCTCTTGGCCCTCGATGGCACTCTGGGAGGCCGAACATGCAATTCGCAGGCCGAGCGCTCACACTAACCGGGGTTATCATCTTGCTTACCGTCAGCTGCAATGCGCAGAAGCCGGTTCGGCCGGGCGTGAACAAGTTCATGATCCCCATGCGCGACGGCGTGAAACTCGCGACCCTCGCGGAATTGCCCGAGGGTGAGGGCCCCTGGCCGGTGCTCTTGAGCCGGACGCCCTACAACAAGGAGACCTCCCTCGAACGCGGCGCCTTCACCCGCTTCGGTGTGGTGCGGGTGGTCCAAGACATGCGAGGACGCTTCGAATCCGAAGGCACGGACAGCGTTTTTCTCACCGACGGCTGGGGCGATCTGCAGGACGGCTACGATACCATCCAGTGGATCGCGGCCCAGCCCTGGTGCAATGGAAAGATCGGGATGACCGGGGGTTCGGCGCTGGGGATCACCCAGTACCTCGCGGCAGGGGCCGGTCCGCAAGCTCTGGTCTGCTGCCATGTGGCCGTGGGCACACCCAGCCTGTACCACCACGCCGCTTTCCCGGGAGGAGCTTTCGGCAAGGCGCTGGTGGAGGACTGGACTCGCGACAACAACTTCTCCGAGCACGCAATCAGGACCGCTCTCGAGAACCCTGTGTACAATGACGTCTGGCGCTGCGTGGATCTGCTGGCCCGTGCCGGTCAGGTGACGGTGCCGATGATGCACATGGGGGGCTGGTATGACGTATTCGCCCAGGGGACGCTGGACGCATTCGAAGCCCTCCAGCACAAAGGCGGCGTGGGCGCGCGGGGGCAGCAGCGCCTGATCATCGGCCCCTGGACCCACGGGATGCAGCCCACCGGGGAACTCAACTTCCCGGCCAGTGCCTACGAGAACCCCGCGAGCCAACTCAGCGCGCCCTGGCTGGCCTATCACCTCTTGGGCCTGGAATCGCCCATCCTCACCGAGCAGTTGCCCGTCCACTACTATGTCATGGGAGCCTGTGGCGAACCCGGTGCTCCCGGGAACGAATGGCGCAATGTGGCCGACTGGCCCGAACCTGCCACGCCGGTGCCGGTGTACTTCCACGAGTCCGGTCGCCTGGCACTGGAGGCACCCGAAGCTGATTCGGCCGGCCGAGTGTTCCGCTACGACCCGGCCAATCCTGTGCCCACCTGTGGCGGATGCAATCTCACCATCCCCGCGGGACCCATGGACCAGCGCCCTGTGGAGACCCGTCCCGATGTCCTGCTGTTCACCAGCGACCCGCTGCCCGAGCCGGTGGAAGTTACCGGCCGTCTGAAAGCGAAGCTCTTCGTGTCCTCGGACTGCCCCGACACCGACTTCACGGTGAAGCTCACCGACGTCTACCCGGATGGACGCTCGATGCTCGTGGCCGACGGCATCCTGCGCATGCGCTTCCGGGAGGGCTTCGACAGGGAGGTCTTCATGAAGCCGGGGCAGGTGTACGAGGCCGAGGTGGACCTTTGGAGCACCAGCCTGATCTTCAATAAAGGCCACCGCGTGCGGGTCGCGGTAAGCAGCAGCAACGCGCCGCGATTCGACCCCAATCCCAACACAGGCGCGGGTTTCCGGGCTAACGATGACACCCGCATCGCAAAGAACACGCTGCACGTGAGCAAGACCCATCCCTCGCACATCATCCTGCCGGTGAGGTGAGGGGCATGAATCAGAAGAGGCCACCCATATGGGCAGCCTCTTCTCTGCTTGTCTGGTTCTCAGCCTCTATTCGTCGAGGTCTTCGCCATCTTCTTCAGCCGCCTGTGCTGCGAGTATCTCGGCGAAGTTCAGCGCGGGGATGATGAAGGGACCCTCCACGCATCCCCCGGTGGCTGAGGCGACGATGCCCCGTGCAAGGCCGTGAAGGATCGCTGGACCGTTGAGTCCGAAGTAGCGTGCCTTCTCATCCTCATCAAGCGTGCTGTCCGCGATGAAGATCCCCCAGAGGACGATCTTGACCTGCCTGAAGCGGCACCGGCCCGTCTGCGGAGTGCAGTTGACAAGCAGACGGATGGCGGCCTCTTCCCCGGCGTCCTCCTTCGAATAGAAGGCAACCTTGGCTTCCACGTTGTAGGTCTCGCTGTGCTCCTCGGCTTCGCCGGCCTCGGCTGCCTCCAGCCAGTCTTCATCGAACTCGACTACCAAAGTCTCCAGGCGGTACTTGAGCAACTGCAGCCTGGCGAGGCTCATACTCACATTCTCCCTTGGGCTTCGTGATACGCTATCCCTCTGTCAGGCCGCGCAACCGATGGATTCGCGCGACACTCCTTCTCTCCCGCTGAGTTCACGCACTGACCAGCGGAGGCTTGCCTGCTCAGCGGCCCGCCCGACATCCTGCCAGGTCATCCCGCGCGAAGAAGCTTTGTCCACCAGTTCCACCTTCACGTCCAGACCCACGGCCTGTGCGAAGCGCACGATGGTCTCGACGCGAGTGTTCAGTGGCGTGTTCAGGAAACGCGTCACGTACGCCCGGGAGACGCCCATCTTCCGCGCCAACTCCGCCCGGCTGATCCCTCGTGCCTCCATCTCCCCGCAGAGCACATCTGTCACGTCGTCGAGGATGCCATAGGTGATGAATTCCGGATCGTTCTGGTACTTGGCAATCTGTTCGGCCAACCATTCCGCGTTCTTGGTCATGTTCGTCCCGCGCCCTTTCAGTGTTTACTCCCTGTGTCTCGACTGTATACTACCTGCTATCGAAGTACTCGCCCCGTAACCGCTTGGCCTTCTCAATCTCTCCCGGCGGCGTCTTCTGCTGTCGCTTGTAGAACCCGTGCGTCATCACGATGGTCCAGCGTTCCTCGCCGTAGAAGTAGGCGATGCGGTGCTTGTCTATCTTGACTTCGAACAGACCCGGCCCCAGATCCCCGTTTTTCTGGGGGTTCTTCGACGGCCCGCGGGCGGCGAGTCCTACGAGGGCCTTGATGCACTTCTTCCTGTCGGGCTCGGAGATGCTGTCCAAGTACTCCTCGACCAGAGACAGCACAACACCCGGCCTCGCGAGCAGCCGTATCTCCCATTTCGCTCCTGGACCAGCCGGGAAGACGCGGTACTCGATCAAAGCCGTGCGGGCACCCCCCTGCTTCGTGGGCATAGCGATGATGTGTTAACTGATAGATTAACAAACTCGGAGCGGGATGTCAACCACTGTGTTAACAATCCCCTGTAACATCGTGGCTACGGCCTGTCACTCCCCGCTCATCATTGACCCAGGCCCCCCGCTTGTGTTATTGTATCCGCGCGGTCCTGTATGGGCCGCGCTTTGCTGTGACGCGCAGTTATACGACGAAATCATCCCCGGCAGCCGCATCCGGCGAGGGCAACATCTGGGAGCGGGGTCGAGGATGGTTTTTGCTGTGCGTCTGTCCTGAGCGTTCTCCAAAACTCGCTGAGGAAACGTTGCCAGGCGCTTTGCAGCCGATTTCTCGGCCTCGCGCGGCAATGTGCGGTCCGATGTAGTCCACGCCCTCGCCCATGCGGACCGTGTATGGAGGTGGCCGTCTTGGCTCTCGTCACAATGAAGGAACTGCTGGAGGCAGGGGTGCACTTCGGGCACCAGACCAGGCGCTGGAACCCGAAGATGAAGCGGTATATCTACCATGAGCGCAATGGGATCTACATCATCGACCTGCACCAGACCCTCCGGCTGCTCGAGGATGCTTACCATTTCGTCCGGCAGACCGCCGCAGAAGGCAAGCAGATTCTGTTCGTGGGCACCAAACGCCAGGCGCAGGAATCCATCAAGACCCAGGCTGAGCGCTGCGGGATGCCCTACGTCAACCGGCGCTGGCTGGGCGGCATGCTCACCAATATCCGCACCATGCGCGACCGCATCAAGTACCTGGAGAACCTCGAAGCCGCGCAGGCAAGCGGCGAGTGGACTCGTCTCACGAAGAAAGAGGGGCTCACTCTTGAGCGCGAACTCGAGAAACTCCAGGCCAACCTTGGCGGGTACCGTAATGCCAAGGAAGTTCCGGGCGCGGTTTTCATCGTGGACCTGAAGCGCGAGCATCTCGCGGCTGCCGAAGCAAACAAGCTCGGCGTGCCCGTTGTCTCTATTCTCGACACCAACTGCGATCCGGACCTGGTGGACTGGGTCATCCCGGGCAATGACGACGCGATCCGGGCGATCCGCCTGATCACCGGCAAGATGGCGGACGCAGTGCTGGAGGGCAAGGCGGAGCGCGAATCAAGGATGGCCGAAGAGGCGGCGCGTCTCGAGACCGTGGCCGCCGACGCTGAACTGCCCGAGGACGAAAGCCTCGAGGGACCGGTCTGGAGCGGCGCTGTTGAGGACCAGTTCATCGAGAACGCCTTCGACGACATCTACGTGGACGATAGCGAAGACTAACCTGTACGCAATCCGCTGACCAGGCAGGGCCGGCAGGCGTATTGCACCAGCCGGCCCTGGTTCTCACTTCCCCAGGAGGTCTGGAAGATGGCCGTATCCGCACAGGACGTCAAGAAACTCCGCGAGATCACAGGCGCGGGGATGCTCGACTGCAAGAAGGCCCTGGAAGAGGCCAACGGTGACTTTGAAGAGGCCATCGCCACGCTGCGCAAGAAGGGGATCGCCGTCGCTGCCAAGCGCGAGGGCAAGACCGCTTCCGAGGGCACCATCGCTTCCTACATCCACGCCGGCGACCAGATCGGCGTGCTGGTTGAGGTCAACTGCGAGACCGATTTTGTGGCCCGCACCGACGACTTGAAGAACTTCGCCAAGGAACTATGTATGCAGGTTGCCGCGCAGCAGCCGCGGTGGATCGCACCCGAGGACGTGCCGGAAAGCGCCCTGGAGAAGGAGCGGGAGATTCTCAGGGAGCAGGCCTTGTCCGAGGGCAAGCCTGAAAGCATCGTGGACAAGATGGTCGAAGGCCGCATGCGCAAGTTCTACGAGACCTACTGCCTGCTCAAACAGCCCTATATCCGCGATGACAGCAAGACCATTGAGGACCTCCTCAATGACGTGGTCGCGAAGACCGGCGAGAAGATCGTGATCCGCCGCTTCACTCGATACCAGGTTGGGGCGGAGGGCTAAATGCACGACCCACAGCGCGGGCCGTGGACCAGAGTCATCCTCAAGCTCAGCGGAGAGTCCCTCAAAGGGCCCGAGGAGCACGGGATTCACCAACCCACGCTGCAGGGCATCGCTGCCGCCGTCGCTGAAGCGGCCCGCACCGGCGTTGAGATCGGTCTTATCATTGGCGGCGGGAACCTTTGGCGAGGCGCCGAGATGGCCGAAGTCGGCATGGATCGCGCAACCGCCGACTACGCCGGAATGCTCGCAACGGCCATCAATTCCATCGCGCTCCAGGATGCCCTGGAGCGCGATGGTGTCGACACCCGAATGCAGTCGGCCATCGAGATGCGCGAAGTGGCCGAGCCTTTCATCCGCCGCCGTGCTATTCGGCACCTGGAGAAAGGCCGGGTGGTCATCTTCGCCTGCGGCACCGGAAACCCGTTCTTCACCACCGACACCGCCGCCGTCTTGCGCGCCACCGAGATTGGCGCACAGGTGATCCTCAAGGCCACCAATGTGGACGGCGTCTTCGACAAGGACCCCCGCAAGAACCCCGACGCCGTGATGTTCGACACCATCACTCACCATGAAGCCCTCACCCGCGGGTTGCGTGTGATGGACACCACGGCATTTGCGCTGGCCATGGAAAACGGCCTGCCTATTGTGGTGTTCAATATTACCGACCCGACCAATATCGCCCGGGCATGTATGGGCAGACCCGTGGGCACCCTTGTTCACACCCCCCCGAAGGAATAAACCTGACGGCGTCGAATAGGTCTTACGCGTCATAGCGCCCTGCCCCGGTCCGAACGCGCTGCCATCGCTGCGCACATCCGGGCCGGCAGGGACGCTCCCTTGAGGACGCGCGAATTGGGTTGACCGCGCATGTCTGCATGCCACCGCACGAAGGAGGCCCCGCAATGGACAAAGTCATCGACGATGCGGAAAAGAGGATGCACAAGGTCAAGGAGAAGCTGGAGCACGACTACTCTACCGTGCGCACCGGACGGGCATCTCCTGCGCTTCTGGAACGCGTCAAGGTGAGCTACTACGGCAGCGAAATGCCAATCAACCAACTGGCCACCATCGGAATCCCTGAGGCCCGGATGATTGTCATCACCCCGTGGGATAAGGGCGCCCTCAAGGCTATCGAGAAAGCAATCATTGCCTCTGACCTGAGCCTGACGCCCAGCAGCGACGGTGTGGTCATTCGCCTGGAAATCCCGCCTCTCACCGAAGAGCGCCGCAAGGAGCTCAAGAAGCTTGTGGGGCAGATGGCCGAGGACGCGCGCATTTCCGTTCGCAATATCCGGCGAGACGCCAATTCCAGTATCGACAAGATGGAAAAGAACCACACGATCTCTGAAGACGACGCCGAGCGCGGCAAGAAGGAAGTCCAGGAACTCACCGACAAGGCCATCGCGGAGATAGACAAGATTGCGGAGGCCAAGGCCGCGGAGGTCATGGAGACTTGAGTGATCGGCCGCCGGATGTGACCGCCTGTGAGCTTCCCCTGGCCCTGGAACGGCTAACCCGCGGCGGTTGGACGGTAGCTCAGGTTATCGAGACCGGGCCACCTTCAGCGGGTCCCGGTCAAGGAGTGGCCCGGGTGGTCCGCCAGCGACTGACGGACGGCGGGTCGCTGCAACTTGTGGTGGCCTACCCGCAATATGGCCAGCCAAAAGACCGCTGAACTTCCCGGCCGGGGCGTCTACGTGGTGCAGGTGATGCTCGATACGCCACGGAACATCGCGGTGGGCAGCCTTGGCTGCTTGGCCTTCTCGCGCGGCTCGTATCTCTATGTCGGCAGCGCGCAAGGCAATCTCCCGGCGCGGGTCGCAAGGCATGCACGGTCCGACAAGGCCCTGCGATGGCACATCGACTATCTGACCGCATCCGGACGTGTGCCGCTTGCGTGGGCTTGGGACAAGCCGGCGGAGTATGAGTGCCTGATCGCGGGGTGCCTCGGGCAGCGTTTCCCGGTGGTGACCGGCTTCGGCGCCTCGGACTGTGCCTGCGCCGGACACCTGTTCCGCGCTGCGGCAGGCCCGGCGCTTCGTTGGATCATAGAATGTCTTGAGCCCCCGTGCGCACGGGTGCGCATTTTGGAACCATGAAGTTGGTGACCCTGGGGTCATACGCGTGGGCCGAGCCTCCCGGTCGGCAAGCCCAAGTCGACCGGGACGGTCGACCTCCGCACCTATGACCCCGATTCAGGTGAGACCCTTGACCGACACAACCAGGTGGTATGCAGAACTGGAAGGTCTGCAGATCCCCGAGCATGTAGCCATTGTAATGGATGGCAATGGCCGCTGGGCTCAGCAGCGCGGTCTGCCCAGAATCCAGGGGCACGTCGAGGGCAGCAAGGCCACCAAGCGCGTGGTTCTGGCATGCGACGAGATCGGCATCCGGTTCGTCTCTGTATATGCCTTCAGTGTGGAGAACTGGCGGCGGCCCTCCCAGGAAGTCGAGGGCCTGATGAAGCTCATCGAGCATGCCCTGCGCTCGGAGATTGACGAACTGCATGAGCGTAATTGCCGCTTCATGGCCTCCGGACGCCTCCACGAACTTCCCGAAAGCCTCCAGCGAGCGGTGCGCGAGGGCACGGAAATGACCGCCGGCAACACGGGGTTGACCCTGAACATGCTGGTCAATTACGGGGGCCGGGCCGAGATCGTGGATGCTGCCCGCAGTCTCGCGCGCAGGGCGATAGAGGGGTCGCTGACCCCGGAGGACATCGACGAGGCCTGCATCTCGCAGGCGATGTACGCACCCCACGTGCCCGACCCGGACCTGGTTCTGCGCCCGGGCGGAGAGTTCCGGCTGAGCAACTTCTTGCTCTGGCAAGTGGCCTACAGTGAGGTCGTTGTCCTGCCTACGCTGTGGCCCGATGTTCAGCGCGAGCATCTCGTGGAGGCGATCAAGGAGTTCAATCGCCGCGAGCGCAGGTTCGGCGGGCTGGTATTCAACGGCGGGGTGGATTGAGGCGCCGGGCGCCGGCCGCACACGGGGCAGGCACGCACCGCGCAAGGCCGATGGTATGGTGCCGATTTCCGCATCATTGACGCTCCGGGGGCGCGGGCATATAATAGCAACCTAGGTGTATCGGCCATTTAGTCCGACTTCCTGCTGAGACTGGCTTTGGGACACAGTACGAGCCTACGCTTGTCGCGGCTTGAGACGGTCGGGTTTGAGCGGAAGGCAGAATCGCAGCCTTGAGGGCGGAAACTATCTCGGTTGGCACCGAGATCCTGCTGGGCGAGATCACGGATACGAACGCGACGTATATCTCGCAACATCTCGCGGGAATCGGTGTAGATCTCTACTTCAGGCATACCGTTGGCGATAACATGGAGCGGCTCGTCGGGGTCTTGCGGACCGCGATGAGGCGCAGCGATGTGCTGATTCTTTGCGGGGGACTCGGCCCCACAGCCGACGACATCACCCGCGAAGCCATCGCCGAAGTCACCGGACGGCCGCTGCAGCGCGACGCAGCGGCTGTCGAGCATCTCAAGGAGTTCTTCCTGGCCCGAGGCAGAGTGGCCACGGAGAGCAATTTCAAGCAGTGCGAAGCCCCTGCAGGGGGCGAGTTGCTTGAAAACACCTGCGGCACCGCGCCTGGCATCTTCCTCGACCATGAAGGCTGCTGGTTTTTCGCCGTCCCCGGTCCGCCTCCCGAAATGCGTGAGATGATGCGGCTTTCAGTGCTGCCCCGCCTGGCCGAACGTGTCCGGGCCGAGGGTGGCGGCCTGCTGTACCGCCGGGTTCTGCGGCTTGCGGACATCGGTGAGTCCAATGTGGCCACGGAAATCGCGGACATCATCGAGACCCAGACCGACCCGACCATCGCGCTCTACGCGTCTCCGGGCGAAGTCAAGGTGCGTCTGGCAACCAAATCCCTGGACCAAGCTGAGGCCGTTGCGAGACTGGATGCCCTTGAAGCGCGGATAAGGGAGCGCCTGGGCAAGTACGTTTTCGCCATCGACGACCAGGGGATGGAGGCCGGCGTGGGGGAGCTTCTGCGACAGCGCGGCCTCACACTGGCAACCGCGGAAAGCTGCACCGGCGGGCTCATCGCAAACCGCATCACTGACGTACCGGGGGCATCAGACTACTTCCTGGCCGGCATCGTTGCGTACGCAAACCAGGCGAAGATGGACATCCTCGGGGTGCCGGAGGCGATCCTCGCCCAACACGGCGCGGTGAGCCAGGAGTGCGCGGAAGCCATGGCCCGGGGAGTGCGGCGCGTTGCGGGAAGTGACTACGGCATCGCAACGACCGGCGTCGCGGGTCCCGGTGGGGGCACCGAGGAAAAACCCGTGGGGCTGGTGTACATTGCGCTGGACGGGCCCAAGGGGACTGTATGCGACCGGCAACTGTGGCCCGGAACACGGGACCAGTTCAAGCAGCGGGTGTCCCAGCTGGCCCTGAACATGTTGCGCAAGCAGATTATCGCCGACGGGGAAGGCACATGAGCGAGGGCAGCGAGGACCTGCGCCTCTTCTTCGCGGTCCCGTTAGCCGAGGACCTGCGCGAGGCGGTCTGCCGGGTGCAGGAGACCCTGCGGCGCTGCGGCACGTCGGTCAAGTGGGTCGAGCCCGAGAACCTGCATTTCACCTTGAAGTTCCTGGGCAATCTGCCGGATAGTGCCCTCGCCGAGCTGGAACGGGTTGCAGAGGAAGTCGCCGCGCGGCATGCACCCTTTGAGATCAGGATTCGCGGCTGCGGCGCCTTTCCCAGGCCTGCCGAGGCACGAGCGGTCTGGCTCGCCGCCGCTGAGGGAGCCCAGGAATTGACGGCGCTGGCCGAGGACCTGGAGAAGTCCCTCGCCCAGGCCGGGCTGGCGGCACCCGAGCGCAGGCCCTTCAAGGCTCACGCCACCATTGGCCGCAACAGGACGCCGCAGCACAGCAAAGGCCTCGCGGCGGGGATCAAGCAGGCGGCGGCCACGGACCTCGGGACCATGGCGGTAGGCGAGTTCGCGCTGTTCAGCAGTGTGCTCACCCCGGCGGGGCCGATTTACACAGTGCAAAAGTCGTTCCGGCTGGGGTAGGGGCCGGGCAGGCGGCCACGGCCAGGACTGCCTGTCCCAGGAAGGGCAGACGTCCGCAGACCGGCATATCCTGCCGGGAAATGGCATCACAAATCATCGGGGGGCCGAAAGAAATCATGGCTGCAGGCAAGAAGACGCCGGAAGACAAGGCAAAGGCGCTGGACCAGGCGTTGTCCCAGATCCAGAAGCAGTATGGCGAGGGCGCGGTCATGCGTCTTGGCCAGGAGCCCACCAATCTCGCAGTCGAGGTCATCCCCACGGGGTCGCTGGCCCTGGACATCGCCCTGGGCGTAGGTGGGCTTCCGCGGGGCCGCATTGTGGAGATCTACGGCCAGGAGGGTTCGGGGAAGACCACCCTGACCATGCACCTGCTGGCGGCCTGTCAACAGATCGGTGGCACGGCGGCCTTCATCGACGCCGAGCATGCTTTCAGCCGAGACTACGCCGCACAACTGGGCATGGATCTGGACAACCTGCTGGTCTCTCAGCCCGATACCGGCGAGCAGGCGCTCGAGATCTGCGATGCGCTCATCCACAGCGGAGCGGTGGACGCCATCGTCGTGGATTCCGTGGCGGCTCTCGTGCCGGCGGCCGAACTCGAGGGTGACATGGGCGACTCCCATGTGGGTCTGCAAGCCCGGCTCATGAGCCAGGCTTTGCGCAAGCTCGCGGGGTCCGCTTCGAATGCCGGCACGGTGGTTGTGTTCATCAACCAGATCCGTGAGAAGATCGGCGTGATGTTCGGCAACCCGGAGACGACTCCCGGCGGCAGGGCGCTGAAGTTCTGGGCCTCTGTGCGGCTGGAGTTGCGCCGCTCGGAATCCCTGAAGCGCGGCACCGACATCATCGGTAACCGCGTGTCTGCGAAGGTCGTAAAGAACAAGGTTGCCCCGCCTTTCCGCAAGTGCGAGTTCGACATCATCTACGGGCAGGGCATCTCCCGTTTCGGCAGCATCCTCGACGAGGCCGTGAACCTCGATCTCGTCGAGAAGTCGGGAAGCTGGTTCAACTACGGCGAGGAGCGGCTGGGACAGGGCAGGGAAAACGCGGTGGAATTCCTGGCTGCCACGCCGGACATCGCCAATGAACTTGAGATGAAAATACGCCAGGCGCACAACCTGCCGATTCCCGCCTACCTCTCCTCCGGGGAAACTCACGAAACCGCGGGAGGAACCCTGGACATCGAGGCCGACTAGAGGCTGCGGGCATCAATCCGTTGCGAGGCAAGTTGCGGGATCTGCCCGTTGCCTGGCATACAGGCCCCGCACAGGCAGTCGGCAGGCACCAGCGCCATCAAGGAGGGAGTGATCCGTGAGCGCGCCGGGAACGGTGACGTCTATCCGGCCGCATCCCAAGCGCCCCAATCACTACACGGTAACCATCGAGGGCCAGGATGAACTGGTCTTGCATGAGGACGTGATCGTCGCTGTCGGGCTGACCGCGGGCAAGCAGTTGATGCAGGACACCTTGGACCGCATTGCACACGAGAACGAGCTGTTGCGGGCACGCAATGCGGCGCTGAGACTGCTCAAGGTCCGGGGCAGGAGCCAGCGGGAGCTTGAGCGCTCCCTGGCCCGCAGAGGGTTCAGCCCCGAAGTCGTGTCCGCGACATTGGCGAAGCTTGAAAACCTGGGTTTCGTGGATGACGCGTCTTTCGCCCGTGATCGCACGCGGAGTCTCCTGCGGCGTCACATTGGACGGCAGGGTTTGCTTTACAGGCTCCGTGAGAGCGGAGTGAGCGAAGAGGTGGCGAGGGGTGCGGTGGCGGAGGCACTGGAAGGTGTGGACGACGTGCAACGCGCAACGGAAGCACTCACAAAGCGCTTGAGACGGTGGGAGGACTTGCCCGTGGAAAAGCGCCGGGCCCGTGCCTACCAGCACCTGTATCGGCTCGGTTTCGACCCGGACACCATCTCGAGCGCCCTCAAACGGGCCCTGGCCGATGACTCGGAAAGGGAGGACCTCTGAGCCCCCCTGACAGTCAGCGGGCTAACATGAACTGTCAGACATGGCACTCGCCGAGCCTCCGGGGCCTGCCACTGAATGGAGGTGATCCACGATGGACCCCATTGCCATCGTGATAACCGTAATATCTATCCTTGTTGCAATCGCCGGAATCATTTTCGGCATCACTCGATCGAAGAGCGCCGCAAAACAGTCAGACCAGACACGGGACGAGGTCCAGTTACAGCTTGATGAACAGCGCAGGCAGATCGAGGCGGAGCGCCGGGAGTTGAAGCTCCAGGCGAAAGAGCAGGAGATCAAGCTCAGGGAACGCATCGAAGCCGAAGCCCAGAGAAACAGGAGCGAGCTTGAAGAGGCCAAGAAGCGCCTCGAAGAAGCCAAGAAGCGTCTCGACGACCGCGAGGACAACCTGGACAAGCGCAAGGCGGAGATCGACAAGCGCGCCAGCGAGATGGATAAGCGCCAGCAGAAACTCAAGGAGCTCGAGGAGGAAGCCCAGAGGCTGTTGGAGTCCAGGCAGCAGGAACTGGAGCGGGTCGCACAGATGACCCGCGAGGAAGCTCGCGAACTAATCCTGTCCGATGTAGAGAAGGAAACTCGCCAGGACTGCGCGCAGCTCATACGCCGCATGGAGGAAGAGGCCCGCAGGGAAGGCGAGCGGCGAGCCGCTGAAGTCGTGGCAGCAGCCATCCAGCGTTGCGCCGTAGACCAGACTACAGAGACAACCGTGTCTGTGGTGCCCCTTCCCAACGACGAGATGAAGGGCCGCATTATCGGCCGCGAGGGACGCAACATCCGGTGCTTTGAGCAGTTCACCGGAATCGACCTGATTGTGGATGACACCCCGGAGGCGGTGGTCCTCTCCGGATTCGACCCGGTACGCCGCGAAATCGCAAAGGTCGCATTGGAATCTCTCACCTCCGACGGTCGCATTCATCCGGGCCGCATCGAGGAAGCCGTCGAACGAGCCCGCAAGCAGACCGAAGAGCGGATGCAGGAGGCCGCCGAGGCGGCCATCATGGAAGTAGGCATTACCGGCCTGCATCCCGAGATCATGCGGATGTTGGGTAAGCTGCGTTACCGCACCAGCTTCGGGCAGAATGTGCTGAAGCATTCCATTGAGGTCGCCCATCTCGCGGGCATGATGGCATCGCAGATTGGCGCGCGGGTGAATATCGCCCGACGCGGGGGCCTGCTGCATGACATCGGCAAGGCTGTGGACTACGAGCGCGACGGGACCCACACTCAAATCGGTGCGGAGATCGCCAAGGCACGGGGCGAGTCGCCCGAAGTCGTGCACTGCATTGCCGCACACCATGACGACGTGGAGATGGATTCGGTGGAGGCTGCACTCGTGCAAGCTGCTGACGCAATCTCCGCCGCCCGGCCCGGCGCGCGCCGCGAGACCCTGGACGCCTACATCAAGCGTCTCGAGGGCCTCGAGACTATCGCACGAAGTTTCGAGGGCGTAGACCAGGCTTTCGCAATCCAGGCCGGACGCGAAATCCGAGTCATCGTGAAGCCGGAGCGCATCGACGACCTGGCGGCGCTGAACCTCGCGAAGGGCATGGCCTCGCGCATCGAGGGCGAACTGGACTACCCCGGACAGATCCGGGTCACGGTGATCCGAGAAACCCGGGCCGTGGAGTACGCCAAATAGTGCGAGTTACCTGAAAGCGTGGCGGGTGGATCATTCCTTGCCCAATGCGACCGAAGGCCCAGGCCGGGGCCGGGATTATCCCGGTCCCGGCCTTCCGGTTCTGTGACGACGGTTGGATTCCAAGCCGCCCAAGAATGGCGTGCTCGCTCGTCGAACACCGCTTCGGTTTTGCTGAGCACAGTGGACGGCAGCTGTTCATGCCTCTTCCCGAATACCGATGGAGCGCTGCTGGACAAGCAGAGGCGAGATCACGCCGGCCCGAGGTGCAGCGGTGAGGCCGCCGTTGGTCGTTACATACTCATTGAGGAGCCTTTCTCGTGAAAATCCTCCATGTCGGGGATGTTGTGGGAAGGCCTGGGCGCCACGCGCTGCAGGCGATCCTGCCTCAATTGCGGGAGAATCTTGCCTGCGATTTCGTCATCGTCAACGGCGAGAACTCCGCAGCCGGGTACGGGATCACTGAACGCACCGCCCTGGAGATCTTCGACGCGGGTGCCGACTGCATCACCACGGGCAATCACGTGTGGGCGCAGAAGGAAGCGGAGCATCTGCTGGAGGTCGACCGCCGCATCCTGCGCCCGGCCAATTACCCTCCTGGCGCGCCGGGGATCGGCCACGCTGTTTTCGAGACCGGCGGCGAGCAGCGCGTGGGCGTTATCAATCTGCTGGGCCGCATTTTCATGGAGACAGTGGACTGCCCCTTCCGGGTGGGCTCGAAGCTCGTGGACGAACTGGCTCCAAGGTGCGACGCGGTGATCGTGGACTTCCACGCTGAGGCGACTTCGGAGAAGAGTTGCCTGGGCTACTATCTGGACGGTCGGGCGACAGCGGTCATCGGCACCCATACTCACGTCCAGACCGCCGATGCTCAAGTGCTCCCAGGGGGAACCGCATTCATCTCCGACGTCGGGATGACCGGACCCGTCGGCACCTGCATCGGCGTCAAGCAGGAGATCGTCCTGCGCAGGTTTCTGTCAGGCATGCCCGCGCGGTTCGACGTGCCCAAGGGAGGCCCGGCGTTTCTAAGCGCGGTGCTTATCACTACCGGGCCCGCAAGGGGTCTTCCCGCTGCCATCGAGGCCATGCGCATCTTGACGAATGGCGCGGAGCAGTTATGATAGATGGCTGGGGCAAGCTGCAGTCGTCTCAAAGAGATGCTTTTCTGCCGATCCGCAATCATCGAACGTAGCAACAGACGCTGCTGCCGTAACAGGCCGAGGGCTGGACGGGGCGCAGCCGGACCCGCGAGGGGCCGGTGTCCAGGCTTGTTGCGGGCAAGGGGGATGCACCGTTGAGTTGTCTGAAAGTCGGCTCCCAGTCGGACCCGAACAAGGTTGCCGGAGCACTGGCGGGGACCATCCGCGAGCAGGGCAAGGCGGAAATGCAGACCATAGGGGCAGGGGCGCTCAACCAGGCGATCAAATCGATCGCCATCGCCCGGGGCTTCCTTGCGCCGGCAGGGATCGACCTGGTGTGTTTCCCGGCCTTCGTGGATGTGGACATCGACGGCAGTGAGCGGACGGCCATCCGTCTGTTCATCATGCCCAGATAGCCACGACCTCTGCGCCGGCAGAGCAGGCCAAGACGCAACCGGGACGGCGCGGCCGCAAGCGGTCGCGAGACGACTCATGCCTCTCCACGGCATGGGCGCGTCTCCATCCGGCCCGGTTTTCGTTGTTCTGGGCCTGGGCGGCGTCATAACAATGGCGAATGAGCCGCCAGAACCGTCACAACTCCACCTTGTCGTCCGGCGCGTACGGGGCCTTGATGAAGATTATCCGGATATCCCCGTCGGTGTCATTGATGATGTCGTGCCCTTCGCCCGGCTCCAGCTTGAACACATCGCCCTCGGTTACGCGGATAGATTCGTCGTTGATCACGATCTGCGGCGCGCCGCACTCGAAGTAGAAGGTCTCCTCTACCGTCTGATGCTTGTGGGCGCGCAGGGCCTGCCCGGGCTTCAGGACGATGATCCCCCACTCGTAATGCGGTCCACGGAACAGGTACTTCGGGCCGTGGTCACCGTGACGGAATTGCAGGTCACGCTCGTTTACGCGGTCCATCGGATGCCTCCAGTGTGTGGGATTGACGGCTTAGCCGCGCTGACCGTTTGCGTCGGGCGTCACGAAGGGTACAATAGGCGCACTACCGTTGGAAAGGGGTTGCTCGAAGATGACCCGCATCGCAGTTATGTTCGCGCTGCTGTCTCTGGTTCTGGTCGGAGGCGCCATTGCCCAGGATGAAGAGGCGCCCAAGGTCCAGAAGATCACCGGGCCGCACAATCCCTTCACTCTCCTCCTGCCGATGGACTGGAAGTTCCGGGCCTTCGAGAGCCTCGTGGAAGAGGAGAACGTGAAGACGGAACGGGCAGTGTATGTGTTCGGCGAGAAATTGCTGCCCACCGATAACTTTGACCTGTGGTGGTCTGCGGTCATCGAGCCGACCATCGCCACCGGGGCGGCTTCCGTCCACCGCGTGGTCCTCGCGGAGCCGCTCACTCCTGACGCCCTTCCCGCGCTGCTTGAGAAGGACCCTCGCAAGCCGCCTGACACGAAGGGCGAACTGAAGCAGCTTGGCAAGTACAAGGCGCTCGTCGCGAAGGCCAACATCCAGGGCTTCATCATGAGCAGCGTGTACATTGTGAACGGCAAGGCGATGTACCTGGGATTCATCAACGGGCCCGAAGCGTTGGTGAACCCGAAGATGGAGGAGTTCATCAAGATCATGTCCAGCCTCGAGGCGCCGGACGTGGCCCCCGTGAAGCCTGCGGAGCCACCGGCCGCGCCCGCCGAATGATTGGAGAGAGCCGGTGACAAATGCGTCGCAAGGCCGAGAGCCCCAGGGCCTGGCCCATATCTACCTGTATGACGAACCGGATGCCGCGGGTCTTGATGTCTCTGAGATCGGCGGCTATCTGGCGTCCCTGTTCCCGAGAGCCGAAGTCGAGACACGCCGGGACTTCTTCACCCACCAGTTCGCGCGTTTCAGCCCCGAGGAGCAGAGGCAACTGGAGCCGGAAGTGGTGCGGCAGCTTGAGATCGCCCGGGTGGAGGATCTCGCCGGGGAGACCGGGGCGCTCATTGGCGCTCCCATGCCGCCCGAGGAACTTGGCCTGGAGTTCGTGTTCGATGCCGCGCGTTTCCGAGCAATCCTGCGGCTGCTCATCGACCCTATGGAAGCCGGCGCGGGTCATGTGCATATCGCGCTGACCAATCACGCACTGGGGCTGTGGCCTGGGGAAGGCAGCCCGTTCCGCCTGGGAATCCTGTTTGCCGGAACGCCGGCAGTCATCTCGCTGGTGGGTCTCGTGGAAGCCCTGCCGCGGCCGCGGGAGTATGACTTCCGCCGGGCGCAGATGGCGATTCTCGGGATCCCGGAAGAGGCAATCGAGGAGCTTGCAGACCAGTTCGCGGACCGCACCTTCGGGTATGCCGACCCGCGCATCAACGAAGTCTGCAAGGGGTACGCGCTCATGGCCTGCGTCCACGAGATCACGGGGGAGGAGTCCTGCCCGGACCCGAACTGCCGCCTGCACGCGGCGCAGAGTCAGGAGGAACTGATCCGCCTGCAATGCGAGACCGCTACTCTCTGCGACCGGCACCGGGAGCTACTTGCGGGGCTGGGGTGAGGCGCCGGGTAGCGTCGGTAGATTCCCGGACGTGCCAGTTGAGATCAAACGAAACGCCGGCCCCCCGTGGGTCCGGCGTTTTCGTTTCGCCGTGGCCGCTTTACCCCTCGCCCTGAGCACAGCGACTGCCTGCGGTCGCCGCACAGGCAAGCGCGTCCTCAGGACGCGGCGAGGTAATGCCGCCGTATCTTCCAAGGTCCCTTCCTTCCAGTGGCGAAACTCTCCGCGACATCCAGCTCCGAGGAGGCACTCCCATGTCCGAATACCAGTCTCGCAGCGCCGGGCGACCTGTCCCCTATTCCGATGACGAGCTGTTCCAGTACGGGCCGCCCGGGCCGTTGTCCGGGGAGTTCCTCAACGAGGTCGCTTTCCCGCTGGGCGGCATCGGTACCGGCTGCATCGCCCTGTCCGGCCGGGGGCAACTGGTAGACTGGGAGATTTTCAACCGCCCCAATAAAGGCTACCGGCCCGACAACACTTACTTCATGCTCTACGCGAAGCAGGTCGGCGGTGAGCCCACTTTCCGGGTGGTGGAAGGCCGTCTGCAGCCACCGTATCAGGGCTGGAGCCACGGCGCCCAGCAGTTCAAGGGCTTTGGTTTTGGCCCGCCGCGGGAGTTCGGGTCGGGTTTCCTGCGCTTCCCAGGGTGCCGGTTCACGGGGCAGTTCCCCTTCGCGTGCCTGGAGCTCTGGGACGAGGCGGGCACCCCGCAAAAGCCCGGTCCCACCGTGCCCTGTCCCGTGACCGTGCGCATGGATGCCTGGAGCCCCTTCATCCCCCTGGATGTAGCCAACTCGTCATTCCCGGCAGCGATCTTCGACATCACTCTCACCAACCCCACGCACGCCCCGGTGGAGGCATGCGTTGCGCTTGGGCTGCAGAACATTGTGGGCTGGCCGGAAGTCGGGTCGAGTCTGAACGAGTGGGTGGAGGGCGGCGGCTGGCGCGGGATCAGCATGACCACAAGAAGGCACGGAGCGGACTCGCCGCGGTTCGGGAGTCTCGCTCTGCTCACGCCCAATGAGGATGTGACCTGGCAGTTGCGGTTCCCGGAGTCCTCCTGGTTCGCACAGACCGAGGGCCTTATGGACGGCTTCGGCATGACCGGTGTGTTCGACGGACCGCGCGATGGGGTAGTGAGCGGTGAGGGCGAAGCACACACAGCGCATCTCGGCCTGCAGGCGGAGATTGGCCCGGGCGACAGCGTGACTCGGACCTTCGTGCTGGCGTGGCTCATGCCCAACTTCGAGAAGTACTGGGGGGAGGATCAAGGAGCAACCTGGAAGACCTGGCAGGGGACCCAGTGGGAAAACGCAACCGAAGTCGCGGCGCGGGTGATCGACGATCTGCCCGAACTCGAGTCGCGCACCCGGGCTTTCCAGAAGGCCTTCTTTTCCTCCACGCTGCCCACGTACGTGCTGGACGCGATCTCAAGCCAGCTCTCGATCCTGCGCACGCCTACGGTGACGCGACTGACTGACGGCACGCTGTACGGCTGGGAGGGTTGCCACGCGTCGGCAGGCTGCTGCGAGGGGAGCTGCACCCACGTGTGGAGTTACGCCCAGGCCATCGCCCACGTGTTCCCGTCTCTGGAGCGGGGCATGCGGGAAGTGGACTTCGCCTACGATCTGCGCGAGGAAGACGGGCATATGCAGTTCCGGATGCCTCTGCCCCCGGGAACGAAGGCGAGCAATACCTGGCACGCCGCGGCGGACGGGCAGATGGGCAATGTCCTGCGCACCTTCCGCGAGTGGCAACTGTGCGGAGACAATGACTGGCTGCGGGCGCTGTGGCCCTCGGTGAAGAAGGCGCTGGAGTATGCGTGGGTGGACTGGGACGCCGACCGCGACGGGCTGCTGGAAGGCGTCCACCACAACACTCTGGACATCGAGTACCATGGGCCGGAGACGGTCTGCGGGAGCATGTACCTTGCGGCGTTGCGCGCGGGTGAAGAGATGGCGCGGGCCGTGGGTGATGGGGAAGCCGCCGCGGAATACCGGCGGGTGTTCGAGTCCGGCAGCCGCCTGAGCGACGCCATGCTGTATGACGGTGAGTACTACTTCCAGCAGATCCCCAAGGGGTCGCAGGCGTGGTACCAGTACGGGCCGGGGTGCATCTGCGACCAGGTTCTGGGGCAGTGGCACGCCCGACAGTATGGCCTCGGCGACTTGTATGATCCGGAGCATGTGCGCAGCGCCATCGCCAGTGTGTTCCGGTACAACTTCCGGGATCATTTCCACGATCACCACAACCCTCACCGGGTGTACGCGCTTGGAGACGACAAGGGCCTGCTGATCTGCACCTGGCCCAAGGGAGGACGGCCCGAACACAGCGTCACCTACGCCTTCGAGTGCATGATCGGGTTCGAATACCAGGTGGGCGCGCATCTCATCTACGAGGGCTTCCTGCGCGAGGGGCTATCGGTGTGCAAGGCCGTCCGAGACCGACACAATGGCCGCTTGCGCAATCCCTTCAACGAGTTTGAGTGCGGCAGTCACTATGCGCGCTCGATGTCCAACTACTCCTACCTGCTGGCGCTTGCGGGGTTGCGATACTCGGCGGTGAGCAAGACCCTTTGGCTGGACCCGGTGATCCGGCGCGAGGATTTCCGTGTCTTCATCGCGGCAGACAGCGGCTGGGGGACGGTCTCTCTGCGCAAGGCACCTTACGGCGATGTGGTGACGGTAGATGTGATCGAGGGCGAACTGGAGATCGAGCGCTTGGTATTGGGCGGGAAGGCGATTGATCTCCCGGGCGAGCAGCCGCAGGCCGGAGGCAGTCTTGAGGTGAGGATATAAGGGCAAGGGCGGAAACAGAAGGCCGTCCGGAGGGGCCGCAGAGGGAATGCGCTTCGGGACGACGCGCCGAACCTATCCGGCCGGGTCGTATGTCGTTTGCCCCTTGAGGAACGGCCGGCCGGCGGGACCCCCGCCCCACGCGGATTGATGGGATGCCCGACCTACGCGGATGAAAGGGATTTTCGCGTCGTCCGACCGTCCCGGTCGGCAATCTTCTCGGCCTTTGCGTCCCTCAGGACGCCCAGCCGCAGGCCCCTAGCCCCGGGTTTCAACCCGGGGCACTGCCGCCCCCTTCGGGGGCTCTCATAATCTCGAAGGAGGGGCCTGATTCCACCAGCTTACGCTGGTGGCAAGACACTGCCGCCCCTTCGGGGCTGAACGGCAACGGCGAACGGCCTTGGACGGCAAACGGCAACGGCGAACGGCCTTGGATGACAAACGGCGTCGACCGTCCCCACCAATCGCGTCGTCCGACCGTCCCGGTCGGTGGTCCTTTCGACGGTCCTTATTGGAGACGAGGCAATCTTCTCGGCTTTTGCGTCCCTCAGGACGCCCGGCCGAAGGCCCAAAGCCCCGGGTTTCAACCCGGGGCGTCAACCCGGGGCGTCAACCCGGGGCGTCAACCCGGGGCGTCAACCCCGCGCGTCAACCCGGGGCACCGACGACGGCCGGCGGGATGGGGCGGACGGCGGGACGCGCCTTCTTTTACAGGGGCTTGTAGAACGCCAGGTAGCCTGGCTGAATGGGAACTGTACCCAGCGTTCCGGAAAGATTTGACAGCAGCATGAGCCTGCCGTTCTGCTGAACCGCTATTCCGATGTGCTGAGTCCCGCGAGGCGGGTACGTAAAAGGCCAGACGAGAATGTCACCGGGACGCGCGAGACCGTCGGCACGGGGGATATAGCCCTTACCAGGCAGCAGGCGCGCCCAGACGTGTGCATCCCCGAGGCCCCAGCCGAGGGCTTCCCGCATGGTGCGCGCGCAGCGGTTCGGTACACTGCTCACGCGACCCGTGGCCATGCGCTCAATGGCCCGGCGAATCTCCCCGGACTTGGGGTAAGTGAGCACTACACCCTGATCGAACTGGGTGCGCACCATGCCCTCCACAAAGCCCTCGCGCCAGCGCTTCAGCGTTTCCAGGCGCTTGCGGGCCTCAGGGTCCTGCACCGGACTGCTGCCGGATGCCTCAAGCTCGGTGATCTGCAACTGCCCCTCGTAGGTGCTTTCCGAGCGCTCCAGGGCCTCATCCGGCACGCCCAACGCCCAGATACCTCGGGGCACGAGGCTCAGACCGGCCAGGGGGTCGCGGTCATACTGCCTGTCGGGGGAACCAATGATCACCGGCTCCAGGGGGTGCGGGTCGCCATTCTGATCCAGCGGTGTTGCCAGCGCGAGCCACTGCAGAGTGGCGACAGCATCAGTGCCGTAGTAGCCGGTCTTGCAGAAAACCACGATCTCCGCGCGCAGGTGATCGGAGCCCGGTTCCGCGCGCACATCGTTGATCCAACCCTCAAACTGAACGCCCGGGTAGTCGTCGAAAGACACCGTGGCGATGGTGCCGGGGTCGAAGCGGTCCACGTCTTCGGGCCGGATATTCATGTAGACCACGGCCCACTGGGTGTTGACGACCCGCATGATCTCCTGCCCGGCCTGGACCAGCTGGCCGCCGGAAGCGCTGCGTGCGAGTACGAAACCGTCCGCCGGCGCCTGGTACTCAGTCCAGCGCTGCTCGGAGAGCCGATCGAGTTCCTTCGGCAGGGGCAACGGCCTGAATCGGCTGGTGACGTACTCTCCCTCGGCTGACGCGGAATGGCGTGATCCGGCACGGGGAAGGGACTCGCTGCGGCCGCTCTCTTCTGTGGGTATCCAGGGGACCGCTGCGATTGTCGTGGTTGCTGCCGGGCGAGCCTGGGTGGGCGCCGGGGGGGCCGACTGCTTGCGATTCACGGGCGGGTCCGGGTAAGAGACTGGCCGGGCCCTGCGGGGACCCTCGGACTGGGGAATCCCGCGGATAACCTCGACGCCGGACTCCATCTGAACCCGGGGAGCCGGCTTCTCGGCACGGGCGACGCGATTGGCGCCGGGAGTCTGGGGCTCCTGGCCCGAACCGAGCATCACTTGGACATCGGAAACCTGTGCAGCGGTCTTGGCGGCGGACGCGGCCTGGGCCGCCCGCTTCTCCTGGGCGCTCAGCAAGTCCTGGGCGGTGGCCAGACGGGCCTCGGCATCGGCCCGCGCGATGGTTGCGTCTGCGAGGCGTGCCGCGGACTCATCCAGGCAGTCCTGGGCCAGCGCGCCGAGGTCCACAAGCTTCTTCTTCGCGTCGAAGTCTTCCTGGGCCTGTGCGAGCTTCTGCTGTGCGCGACTGACCGAGGCGCGCGCGTCAGCAACGGCGTCGCGGTAGGGGCCGAGGTCGACCTTCGGCAACGGCGGCGGCGCAGGCGCGGGTTTGAGGCTGGTGCGGGGTTTCGGTGCAGGCGCGGACGAGGGCTCATCCGCAAGGGACGCAGGCGCGGCAGTCTCCACGGGTGGCTGGACGACTTGACTGGCGACCCCTGCCTGGGGCGACAGACGCGCGATGCGCAGTGCCCTGGGCCTGGTGGTGGGCGAGGGGAATTCGCCGCGGACTGCAGCCTCGCCGGCCCGGGACGTCCGGGCGATCACCAGCGGGCGAACCTCATAGCCGCGCATCGCCTGCTCGGCGGCGGTCAGGTCGGCCAGGACACCCGGGTCATAGATGCGGAAAAGAGGGGCTCCGCGGCGGAAGAAGTCGGTGCCGGGGAACAGGAACTCCACGATCCCGGCGACCATGGATCGCAGGCTGAACACGCAGCGGCGCCGGCCCGAGCGGTCCACGACCTCCCGGGGATCCGACACGCGCGCACCCAGGACCACCCGGGCGCGAGGCGTGGTCAGGAGTTTCCCCCCGGCGGCAACGTCCGCTGGGGTGTCCTGTAGAGGCACCACTTTCGGCGCCACCGAATTGCCTTGGGTGGCGCTGAAAGCAGAATTTGCCGAGTCCGGAGAAGCTCCGGGCAAAGCCGCAAGGGCGGGCCCGGCCGCAAGAGAGAGCAGCCAGCCCGCCACGAGGGCGACCAGGAATAGGAATTGCCAGCGTGTCACGATGGAACTCACCGATGCTTTGGACAGTACCAAGGCCCGATTGGTTCAAACACAGGTTCAGGTCGGCGGGTTCCGGGCGCCTCGGGAGCACCCTGACAGGCGCCGAGTCCCCCATTGCCAGGTGGCCCCGGCGCCTGTGATTCACAGACCGCAAGGCTACTTGATGACGCAGACCGCCGACGGGTTGGCGATGCGAAGCGCCAGGCTTTCCATGATGAAGAAAGCGAGCTGCCCGGCCTCCGGACCGATGAACCCGGTCATCAGGTCTTGCCCGAGCACAATAGACACATACTGCTTGCCTACGGCCACCAGCACCCCGCCTGCACTGATCGCGGGCGCCTTGACGATGCCGCCCGTGACAAGTTGCGCCACGTGCATCATCTCGGTCATCGAGCCCTGGGGATAGCGTCTGTGGAGGCCGTTGAAAAGTGCGGGCGTCAGGGCCAGAGAGTACGGGCCATGGAGGCCTGCCTGGTCCAGTGCATTGACGGCCTGCAGGATGTTGTCGAAAGCGTCGCCCGGCTCCTTCCACTCCGTGAGGCTCACGCTGGCGACGTTGTCAGCGCTGAGCAGGCCGGGGATGCCCATTTCCTTACTGCCGTTGAAAATCAGGTCATCTTCCTGCCGCGCGCAATCCAGCGCGGCCCGGGCGACCGCGGAGGTGTCAAAGGGAATCCCGGTACTCTCGAAGTTCGCGATATCCCGCACGGGAATGGTGAACTCCGCCTGGATGGTGGAAACGGGCATTGTGGGACTGAACCCCAGGACGGCGCCTTCGCTGGAACCGGTGGGCCGGTCGGTTCCGGGTATGCTCTTCAGGCCAAGGCCGTAGGGGCCGTCGATCTCCAGCAGCTTGCGTGCCGACAACTGAGACGTGGCCGCGCCCACCACCGTATCGTCGATCCTCTGCCAGACCTCGGGGCCGAATGGCGCGTCACCACGAGCGAGAAAATCTCCGTTCATTCTGGTCTGCCTCCGTTCGGATGGCCTTGTCTGAGTGTCCGACTGTGTCAGCGCAGCGAGCCGATGGTCGGCGGCGTCTGCGGGTTCTGGGGCTCCTGTCCTGCGGGTTCCTCACTGACGGCCGGCGCGGTTTCTGCGGCAGATGCGCCGGCTCCACCGAGGAGCCCGGCCATCTCGTCCACCTCGGCCGCGCCGTTATCCAGATACATTTGCTCATCCGCCAGAAGGATGGTGAGAAGCCGCTGGAACTCACCCGCGTGTTCGCGCTCTTCGTTGGCGATGTCCTGCAGTACGCGTTTCGCCAGGGGATGATCGGTGGCGTCGGCGTGGGCTTCGTAGAGGCTGACTGCTTCCTCTTCGGCAGCGAGGTTCAGTCTTATCGCGCGCGTGAGTTCACGCAGAGTGAGCAGACGGTCGGGGGTCTTGCCACTGAAGGGGTTGGGAAAATCGGGCATGTTGGCACTCCTAGGTCAGGAGGCGCCCCGTTTCGGCGAGCATGGGACCCAGGCCACCGCTATCGGCCGGCGAGTGATCAACTGCCCGATCGAACCGGCGCGCATCCCCGGTCTGGTGCGAAAACCACGCCATGAATTATACACACAGGTCACTGGTGCCGCAACAAGATCGGCCTTCCCACAGGTTAAGGGATGGTGTAGTATATGCCGGCTGCTGCGACTGGGCCGAATAAACAGGTTGCACAGTCCCGCGGGTTTGTGCTATGTTGGCAAATCCAAGCTTGCGGAGAGGTGGCCGAGCGGCTTAAGGTGATCGCCTGCTAAGCGATTGCGGGCCGAAAGGTCCGCCGAGGGTTCGAATCCCTCCCTCTCCGCCAGTGTTGACAAGGGATTGCGCCCGTAGCTCAGCTGGATAGAGCGTCGGCCTCCGGAGCCGAAGGTCCCGCGTTCAAATCGCGGCGGGCGTACCATCAGACAAGAACAGTGGAACCGAGTGCGCCGGTAGCTCAGTGGATAGAGCGTCGGCCTGCGGAGCCGAAGGTCCCGCGTTCGAATCGCGGCCGGCGCGCCAGCTTCACTTACTCTGATGGTCTGTTGAGCTATGCGCTATGGGCACAAGCCGGCCATGGCCCATGGCTCTTTTTTGTTATCCGCGCCGGCCCCGTAGCTCAGAAGGATAGAGCAGCAACCTCCTAAGTTGAAGGTCGGCCGTTCGAATCGGCCCGGGGCCGCCAACTGTAGGAAACGCAGCGACAGACAAGAGATGGCGGATGGCGCGGAGAGGTGGCAGAGTCCGGTTGATCGCGCACGACTCGAAATCGTGTAGGGGGTGTGAAAGCTCCCTCGTGGGTTCGAATCCCACCCTCTCCGCCATGATCTACCCCGTCTGCGAAGGTTGCTGCGTTGTGCCGCGAAGGCCCGCCCTTGTCTCTCCCGACCGGCGGGCGCAAAGTCTGACGTTGCGTTCCCTGGCGACCGAACTCGCGGAGAGGTGACCGAGTGGTCGAAGGTGCACGCCTGGAGAGCGTGTTGTCCCGCAAGGGGCACGTGGGTTCGAATCCCACCCTCTCCGCCATATCACAGATCGGCCAGGGATTTGCAGTTGCGGGATGGTCCTGTTCGGCGAAATGCGGCGCGCCGGGAATTCGCTGCTCACCGACCGCTTTCTGTCGTGCTAGCCGGGGAACTAGCGGTGCCCTGTACCCACAATCCGCTTTAGTGGGGGTGAATTCCCGCCCGAGGTTTCGTCATTTGGGGTCTGACCCCCGTAAGCGGTGTTGAAGGTTGGGTCCCACGCAAGGGGACATTGCTGAACCCCGTCAGGTCCGGAAGGAAGCAGCGGTAGGCAACCCGTCCCTTGTGCCGTGGATCACCTGGCCGGAGCTGGCTGCGAGGGTAACGCCTGGGTGGCGCTATCGACGGCGGGTGCACGACAGTTATTTCAGGGGCGCAGCACCTATGCTGCGCCCCTTTCACACGTGCTGCCCTATGCAGTTCCGCTGCCCTGCCTGTGAACACGAGTTCGTCGCCACCGTGCTCCCCGCCGGTGACTTCCGCTACGCCTTGTGCGACCGGTGTGCTTCCTATTATCTCAATCCAATGCCGGGCGCGGGAAAGCTCGAAAGCGAGCCCGAACGTCTCGCCCAGTTCCTGCAGAGCCTGCGGGGCGCAGGACCGGGCATTGAACGCCAGATCCTGCGGGCTTTGTCGAAGATCAGTCCCGGCGGCATTATCGCCAGCGATCTTGGTCTGTCCAACGACCCCAAAGGTCGGAGCGTGCGGCAGGTCCGCTCCCTCGCCGAGCCCGGTTCAGTCCCCCGGGTGGATGCCCTGGTGCTCACGAGTTTCATCGAGCGGGTGCCGATCCCGGACATGGCTGCGCAGTGGTGCCGCGAGAAGCTGAAGCCCGGCGGGGTGCTGGTGATCTCCACACCCAATGCCAACTTCGCGCGGCGGGTCATTGCCGCCAAGAGCAGCGGCGGCACGATGAAAAACGTGGGCCTGCTGCTCAAGCCCGAGACCCGGCGCGTGGTCTACTCGGCAACCGGTCTGCGGGCATTGCTGGAGCGTAACGGATTCACGAAGGTCCGGGTGAGGTCGGCCGCGCCCGCGTTCACTACCCCGGATGTGGCCATGACCGCGAGCCTGTTGTACCTCGCGAGCCGGGCGGTTGAGACGGTGCTGCCCCGGGTGATCCTCAGCGGGCTGCTGTTGTGTACCGCAGTGTGGGAGGAGTAAGCGGCGGGTAAAGGGAAGGAATAACTGTCGGCGATCACTCGGCCGGCTCTCACACAATCAGACCCCCCGGGGGTTTGGAGACCCATGTCGTATGTATCCTTCAGCCTGAAGTACCGCCCACAGCGGTTCGAGCATGTGGTAGGGCAGGAACACGTGAGCCGCACGTTGATGAACGCGGTGCGGACCGGGCGCATCCACCATGCCTACTTGTTCTCGGGCCCGCGTGGCACCGGTAAGACCTCCACCGCCCGGGTCCTGGCGAAAGCCCTGAACTGCGTCAACGGTCCGACTCCGGAGCCCTGCGGTGTCTGCGAATTCTGCCAGGCTGTTCAGAACGGCCGGGCCATGGACGTCATCGAAATCGACGCTGCCAGCAATCGGGGCATTGATGAGATTCGCGAGCTGCGGGAGAAGGTGAAGTACAGCCCGGCCGAGGCGCGCTGCAAGGTGTACATTCTCGACGAAGTGCACATGCTCACCACCGAGGCCTTCAACGCGCTGCTCAAGACGCTGGAAGAGCCGCCGGCCCACAGCTTCTTCGTCCTGGCCACCACGGAGTCCCACCGGGTCCCGGCGACGATCCTGTCCCGCTGTCAGCGCTTCGATTTCCGTCCGATCCCCGTTGCCAAGGCGGCCGAGGCCCTGGCGATGATTGCCCGGGAGGAGGGTATCGAGGCAGAGCCCGCCGCGCTGGAGGCAATCGCCCGAGCAGGCGAGGGTGCCATGCGCGACGCCGAGAGTATCTTCGACCAGGTGGTGGCGTACACCGAAGGCGCAGTGACCCTCGAGGTCGTCAATACCGTGCTGGGGGTCACGGAGGCCGAGACGCTGGCGGAAGTTGCCGATCTCATGGTCGGGGAAAATGTGCCCGGCGGGTTCGCGCTGGTGGATCGCGTGGTCTCCGCGGGCAAGGACGTCGCCCAGTTGATGGCCGACCTGACCCTCTACCTGCGAGATTTGCTGCGGATCAGCCTGAACAGCGAGCCCTCGGCCTGGCGGCTTTCGGGCGACGAGGGCCGGGAGCGCATGGTCGCGCAGGCTCGGGCGCTGGGTCCGGATCGGCTGCTGGAGGCCGTGCGGGTCCTTGCAACCGCCCAGAACGAGCTGCGCTCCAGTAATCAGCCGGCGCTTCTCTTGGAACTAACGGTGACGCGGCTCTGTCAGGCTCCCGAAGCGGCACCTGCACCCCGCAGGCCGGCGCAGGTGTCCCAGGCAAGGCCCCAGGCTGCCACTCCCGGACCTGCAGGGCAGCCGCTTCATGCCGCCCCGCCGAGACACCAGCCGCGACCGATGCCGCCCATTCAGCCCATTTCGCAGGGCGAGGTATCCCTGCAGGCACTCCAGGAACACTGGGGAGACGTGCAGGGCGAACTCAAGCGCATGGGTAAGATGCCGGTGACGGCGATCATCAAGGAAGCCATACCGATCAGCTATGCCGACGGCGTGGTGGTCCTGGGTTTCAGCGACCGTCATGCATTTCACTGCAACCAGGTGCGCGACAAGTACAAGGCAGATGTGGAGATGGCTCTGCAGCGCCTCTTCGGGCAGGCCATAACCATAGACTGCCGGCTGGGCGAAGTACTGCCCCAGGCCCCGGCGCCCGACCAACCGGTTCAGGCGCCGCCTGTTGCAACGGAACCCGCGCCGGTTGAGACCGCTGAGGCCCCGCCGGACGTCTATGAGCAGGAGTATGCTCCTGACCCGACAGAACCGCAAGTGAACCAGGTTGCCGAGCAGATTTGTTCGCCGGAGCCTGCCGAAGCGCCACCCCCGCCCACGCTGGATCAGGCGGTGGCCAACACCCTGATGCTGTTCGAAGGCAGCCAGGAAATCGATGGGGATGAATGAATGAGGAACCCATTGCAGTCCGTGTTCAATAACCAGTTCGCGCAAATCCAGGAGAACATCACCCGCGCCATCGAGGAGCTTGACCGCACGACCCTCGAAGGCTCCGCGGGCGGTGGCGCTGTGAAGGTGCAGATTACCGGCTCCGGCGAGGTCCTGTCCGTTGAGATCGCCCCGGCGGCCATGGCCGAAGGGGACATTGAGCTGCTCCAGGACCTCGTCTGCGCCGCGGTGCGGGACGCGATCCAGAAGGCGCTCGCCCTGAAGAAGGAAAAGCTCGTGGGAGCCACCCCTTTCGGCGCCCTGGGCCTGGACCTGCCTAACATTTTCTGATCAAACGCGAAAGAGTACCCACCATGCTTCGCTACGCCGCGCCTCTTGAGCGGGTGGTGCAGGAGCTCGAGCGTCTGCCGGGCATTGGGCCGAAATCCGCCCAGCGGCTGGCGATGCATCTCATGCGCATGAACCCCCACGATGTGCAGTCCCTCGGCGAGTCGATCCTTGAGCTCCGCCGGGCGCTGCGCGAGTGCCGCGAGTGCTTCAATTACTCGGTGGACGAACTGTGCCCAATCTGCCAGGACCCGAGGCGTGATCAATCGGTGTTGAGTGTCGTGGAGCAACCCGGCGATCTCATGGCCCTGGAACGCTCCGGGGAATACCGCGGCCTGTATCACATTCTCGGCGGGGCACTGTCGCCACTGGACGGCACAGGGCACGAGGACCTGCATATCGACGCCCTGCTGCAGCGGATTATGCGGCTGCAGCCTGTCGAGGTGATCCTCGCCACGAGTCCCACCGTGGACGGGGACGCCACGGCCGAGTATCTGCGCAAGCTGATCGAGGGGCTTCCACTTCAGGTGACGGTGACGCGCATCGCCCAGGGCCTGCCCATGGGCGGAGATCTGGATTACGCCGATCAGGTGACAATTGCCCGGGCTCTGCGGGGCAGACGTCCCATGGGAGACTGACTATGGCTGGATACGCGCCCGCGGGCCTCAAGGAAAAGGCTCATATCGCAATCGACCGTATCAATGCCGCACGGGAGGCCGGCTCTGGGCGGTTTCCCGTGCACGAGCTGATCCACCTGTTCGAATTGAAACTACCGCCTGATCTTGAGCGCGACCTGTTGAAACGCGGCGACCTGGAGTTCCTCTTCCCCGAGGGCTCGAAGGGCAGCTTCAGCAATTCGGGAACGCCGCTTTCACTGCCATACGGGCCGGGCAAGCTCCTGTTTCCGCGCGAGGTCGGCGGGCAGGCGCATTGCGATCCCGACGCGCTGCACATGATCTTCGATCAGTCCCGGACGATGTTGGCGAAGGCGCTGTTCCTGGAGGTCAAACTCTTGCGGATCGAGATTTCGCGGCGGCACGTTGCGGTGCGCCTGACTGGCGGCCTGTTCGACATGGAGTTCGAGTTCTGAGGCTAGAGGGAAGCGAGGCTCTTGGGGGCTGGCATCCGACTCCAAGCCTGGCCCGAAGGCAGTTCCTGTGCCCAATGCGCTCTCAAGATTGCCTGGGAAGCGTGGACAGGCGCCCGGTTCGCGAAGGACACAGGAACGCGACGTCGGGTCCTGCCTCGTGAAGCGCGCAGCCGCTCTTTGTTTAGCAGCGTCTTCCAACGCCCGCTTCCTGCAAATACCCCTTCAAAAGTCGCTGCCCAGAGTGTATGATAGTATGGTAAGCTGTAGGGCCGCCCGCTGCCCCTGTCTTCGGCTTGCCCAGGGGCGAGCGGGCCTTTTCGCGTGGGCGCCCGGCGGCAGGTCCGGCGGCTCACGGATTGCATCATCAGGCTATCGGTTCAACGCGAGACCGGCGAGCCTCGCCGGTCAGCACAGGAGGAAGAGCATGGCAAAACTGAATGAGGTACGCTGGCACGGAAGGGGTGGACAGGGCGCGAAGACGGCCAGCTACATCCTCGCGATCGCCGCGGCTGAGGACGGCTGGAACGTACAGGCCTTCCCGGAATACGGGGCCGAGCGTCGCGGTGCGCCCATGAAGTCGTATGTGCGGATTTCGGATGAACCCATCAGGCTGCGCTGCGCCGTGCTGCACCCGCAGGTCGTGGTGGTGCTCGACTCAACGCTCCTCGGAAGCGAGAACGTGACGGACGGCGTTCCCGACGGCGGCATCGTCATCGTGAACACGGGCGACTCCCCTGAGGAAGTGCGCGCGAAGATCGCAAAGCAGAACATCCAGGTCTGCACCGTGAACGCCACGCAGATATCCCTGGACACCGTGGGGCGCGACATTCCCAACACGCCCATGCTGGGCGCGCTTGCGAAGGTCAGCGACCTGGTGACCGTCGAGGGCGCGAAGGCTGCGGTGCGCAAGCAGCTGGGCACGAAGCTCTCTGAAGCCGTCCTCGAGGGCAACATGCAGGCGATCACCCGGGCCAACGAGGAGGTTCAGGTAGGATGAGCGACCGCGTCTATTCCAAGACCGCAGGCTGGCAGGACATGGCGGCCGGCGGCGTGATCCCCCAGGCGGGGAACGCCGAGGAGTACGCGACAGGCGGCTGGCGCACTTTCCGCCCCGTCCGCGACGACGAAAAATGCATCGACTGTCTCCAGTGCTGGATCTACTGCCCCGACAACGCGATCAAGGTCATCGATCAGAAGGTCAGTGGAATCCCGTACGACCTGGTTCACTGCAAAGGCTGCGGCGTGTGTGCAGCCATCTGCCCCGTGAAGTGCATCGAGATGAAGCCTGAGACCGACTTCGAGGACGAAAACTAGGCCGCCGCGCCGGGCGAGAGACTCGAACCGAGCCGAGCGCCCGGGCTGCCGGTTTCAAGACAGGAGGAAACGCAATGGGTAAGGTCATGCCGCTCGAAGGCAATAACGCGATTGCCGAAGCGATGCGGCAAATCAACCCCGACGTCGTGGCGGCCTATCCGATCACGCCGTCGACCGAGATCGTACAGACTTTCGCGAAGTTCGTCGCCGACGGCAAGGTGACGACGAACTTCGTCGCCGTGGAGAGCGAGCATTCGGCCATGAGCGCCTGCACCGCCGCAGCGGCTGCAGGTGGCCGGGTCATGAACGCCACCAGCGCCAACGGTCTTGCGCTCATGTGGGAGATTCTCTACATCACTGCCTCCCTGCGCCAGCCCGTAGTGCTCAATCTGGTCAACCGCGCCCTGTCCGGGAACATCAATATTCACTGCGACCATTCCGACGGCATGGGCGCTCGTGACAGCGGCTGGATCCAGATCTACGGCGAGAACGCCCAGGAGGGCTACGACAACTGCATTCAGTGCGTTGCCATCTCCGAGCGTGAGGATGTCCGCCTGCCCTCGATGAACTGCATCGACGGCTTCTTCGTTAGCCACGCCTACGAAATGGTGGAGGTCGAAGAGGACGCGGCGGTGCAGGAATGGATCGGCCCGTACAAGCCCGTCCGGCCGCTGCTGGACATCAAGAACCCCTATACTGTGGGTCCGTTGGACCTGTGGGACTACTACTTCGAGCACAAGCGCAATCAGCTCAGCGCCTACCCGAATGCCAAGGAAGCGATCATCGAAGAGGGCAAACGCTTCGGCCAGGCCTTCGGACGCGAGTACGGACTGATGGAGTGCGTTGATCTTGAGGACGCCGAGGTCGCCGTCGTGGCTCTTGGCTCCACCGCCGGCATGTGCAAGGACGTCGTGGCGGACCTCCGCTCCAAGGGTGTCAAGGCCGGGCTGCTGAAGCTCCGGGTCTTCCGCCCCTTCCCGGATGCGGAGATCGTCGCGGCGCTGCGCAACTGCAAGGCTGTCGCGGTCTTTGACCGTGCGGCTTCCTACGGCGCAAGCTACGGCCCGCTGTACTCGGAAGTCGCCGCTGCGATGTACACTCGCGGCGCCAACGTTCCGTGCGTCAATATCATCTACGGTCTTGGCGGGCGCGAGATTCGCCCCGATCAGATCGCCGATGTGTACGGCAAGCTCAATGACATCAAAACCACCGGCCAGCCGGCAGACCCCGTGTCCTACGTGGGCGTCCGCGGGTAAGGAGGGCGAGAAACAGATGCCTAAGAACCTCAAGCAGTTGTCGGAAAGCCCCGTGCGCCTGACTGGTGGCCACCGGCTGTGCCCCGGCTGCGGCGAGCCCATCGCCGTCCGCCAGATCCTCATGGCCACCGAGGACCCGGTCCTGGTTGCAAATGCCACGGGCTGCCTTGAAGTGTCTACGACCATCTTCCCGTATACCGCGTGGAATGTGCCGTGGATCCACATCGCCTTCGAGAATGCGGCGGCCGCTGCCTCCGGGCTCGAAGCGATGTACGTGTCCCTAAAGAACCAGGGCAAGATCGACCCCGATCAGAACTACAAGTTCGTCGCCTTTGCCGGCGACGGCGGCACCTATGACATCGGCTTCCAGGCCCTTTCCGGAGCCGTTGAGCGCCGCCACAGCTTCGTGTACGTCTGTCTGAACAACCAGGCGTACATGAACACCGGCGTGCAGCGGTCCAGCGCGTCGCCTCTTGGCGCACACACAACCACCAGTCCCGCCGGACGCGTCATCCCCGGCAAGACCATGGTGCAGAAGGACCTGACCGAGTGCATGGTTGCCCACGACATGCCGTATGTGGCCCAGAGCATCCCCGGCCGCTGGCGCGATCTCGTGGGCAAGGCCGAGAAAGCCTTCGCCACCGAAGGCCCAAGCTTCATCAACGTGCTCACACCCTGCCCGCTGGGCTGGCTTTGCGATCCGTCCGAGACCGTCGATATCTCCATGCTCGCGGCTGACACCTGCATCTGGCCGCTGTATGAGGTGGAGAACGGCGAGTACAAGATCACATACAAACCCAAGGAGAAGAAGCCGGTTGAGGAGTTCCTCAAGCGGCAGGGGCGCTTCAAGCACCTGTTCAAGGGCGAGGATGGCGCCGAGATCATCAAGGGCATCCAGGAGTACACCGACCGCAAGTGGGAGGCGCTCTTGAAGAAAGCCGGCGAGGCCTAACCCTCCGCCGCGGCCTGTAGTTGCAGGCCCCGATGGACTGCGAGTCAAGCTCCGCGGGCCGTGCGGTCCGCGGAGCTTTTCGCATGCCCCACAGATACGACCGAGGAAGGAGCCGCGAGATGGCTCAGCATGTGACCCTTCCCGCCGTTGATGTGCCCGTGGTCGAAGAAGTGGATGTCCTCGTGTGCGGTGGTGGACCGGCGGGGACTGCCGCCGCATACGCCGCCGCGAAACTCGGGGCGCGGACCCTGCTCGTAGAGCGTTACAACTGCCTGGGCGGCCTCGCGACCGGCGGCCTCGTTCTCGTCATCCCGCGATTCCGTGATTCCGGACGACAGATCATCGGCGGCATCGGCCTCGAGTTCCGCGATCGCCTGCTCCACGAGGGCGAGGCGGTGATGCGCAGCTCTGAGGAGAGCTCCTGGTACTTCGACCCCGAGGGCATGAAGTCTGTCTCCGTGGACCTCTTGCGTGAAGCCAGGGCTGAGATCCTCCTGCACAGCTGGTGCTCCGACGTGGTCATGCAGGATGGGAAGATCGACGCGGTGGTTGCCGTCTCCAAGGCGGGCAAGCAGGCTTTCCGAGCCAAGATGCTCGTAGACACCACGGGCGATCTCGATCTCGGCCATGCCGCCGGCGCGGAGTTCGAGAAGTCGGACTTCGGCATCGGCGTCTGCTTCCGTCTCGGCGGAGTCGATGTCCCGAAATGGCAGCAGGCCCGTCGTGAGGACGCCCAGCGGATCTCCGAACTGCACGAGCGTATCCGTGTCGCCGGCGGCTGGGAGGGCTTCCTGGGGTTGAGTCCCATGGCCTGCGAGAAGACCCAGGCGGGGGTTGTCTGGGGCAATAACCAGGTGGTCACTACCGGCGACGCGCTGGACCCGTGGGAACTCACGCGCATCGAGATGAAAGGACGCGACGCTACGCGCACTGCGGTGAAGATGCTGCGCGAGGAGATGCCGGGCTTTGAGCACTGCTGGCTCATTGACATCGCACCACAGATCGGGGTGCGCTACAGCCGCCGGCTTATGGGCAGTTACGTGATCACCGGCAAGGACGCTGCGGAGTACGACTTCCGGCATCCTGACTCGGTGGCGCGGGGCAATGACTTCCGCAAGGAGGGTATCGCCTTCGACATCCCGCGGCAATCGCTGGTGAGCCGCAATGTGCCGAACCTTCTCTCTGCGGGGCGCAGCCTGTCCTGCGATCACGAGGCGCAGGAGCCGATGCGCGAGATCCATGTCTGCTGGACTTCCGGGCAGGGCGCGGGGGTTGTGGCGGCGCTCGCGGCCGACCGGAACATGAACCCGGCGGAAGTGCCGATAGAAGACATTCGCAAGGAGCTTATCAGACAGGGCGCAGTCGTCGGCGGGCCCGAACAATAGGGGAAGACACTGTGAGCCGCACGGGAACAGGTTTCACATTGACGGAGCTCCTGGTGGTGCTGGCGATCATCAGCCTTCTGGTGTCGCTGCTGATTCCCGTGGTCTCGAGGGCGCGCAACTTGGCGCAGAGGACCACCTGCATGTCCAATCTGCGGCAGATCGGCACCGCTTTCGCGATGTATATGACGGACTATGACGACTGTTTTCCTAACGCCGACGACCCGGCCCTGTGGATGGGCAGGCGCTGGCGCTGGCCGCTGGCTACCTACCTGTACCAGGGACTGCGCCGCGATCCGGCAGCGCCCAACGACCCGAACCGCTCGGTGAAAGTCAGCGCCAACATTCTCGTCTGTCCCAGCGATCCGCTGGCGCCGGAGCGATGGGATCATACATCGTACGCATACAGTGCAGCGTTCTATCACACACCCGCCCAGGTGAATGTGATGACGACCACCGACCTGTACGGCCCGGGCAGTCCTCCATGCGTGACCCAGTCTCTTGCGGGCGTGGTGTTTCCGGCTCAGAAGGTGCTGGTGGCCGAATGGCTGGCTCCCCATTCGCAGGTGATGGACGGGTGGTGGCAGTGGGACGGGGCGCGCAATTATCTCTTCGTCGATGGACACGCGAAATACCTGGCTGCGTCTTCCCTGCGACCCGCTGTGACGGGTCTTCCCGACCCGAATCTGACAAGAGACGGGATTGCCGGTTTCGATGTATACGCCGGGCCCACTCCGTGACAAGGAGATGCTGAAACGGATGAAGTTCCGCGTGGGAGTACTATCCCTCCAGGGGGATTTCCGCGAGCACGTGGCCGCCATGTCCGAACTTGACTGCGACGCGGCCGCGGTGAAGACGGTGCAAGACGTGCTGGCCTGCGACGGCCTGATCATACCGGGCGGCGAGAGCACCACCATTGGCAAGCTGTGCGACCGCTTCGGCGTGGGCGACGCGATCCGCGAACTCCACGCCCAGGGCAAGCCGATCTGGGGCACCTGCGCCGGCGCAATCCTTCTGGCAAAGGAGATCGTCGGGAGCGACCAGTGGCGCCTGGGCCTGATGGACATCGAGGTCGCCCGGAACGCCTTCGGGCGGCAAGTGGACAGTTTCGAGACGGACCTGGAATGCGCGGAGATCCACGGCGGGCCGGTGCGCGCCGTCTTCATCCGCGCCCCGTATATCACCCGCGTGTTCGGGGATACGCGGGTCATGTCCACCTTCCGCGACCGCATCGTGATGGCGCGGCAGGGAACCCTGCTGGCCTCTGCCTTTCACCCGGAGTTGACTTCAGACCGACGGGTGCAGCAGTATTTTCTGGACATGGTGTCCCAGGCCCGCGGGTGAGGTTCTCGCCGGCCGGTGGGGGACCGGCATCCGAGTTCGCGCCGTTACGGACGCTTGGTGCCTGTACCCACTGACCGAGCTGGGCACAGGCACCCGTGTCGACCGCAAGCGGTCGCTGCGGGATGCCGGTCCCCGGCTCGAGCGTCCGTCGTCTCCCGAGGGAGGTCGTGACCCATGAAGGGCATCATCATCGTCGGAGGGCTGGGCAGCCGTCTGCGACCCATGACGCGGGTGACCAACAAGCACCTGCTCCCCGTCTGGCGATTCCCCATGGTCTACTACCCGCTGCACTCGCTCGTGGATGCGGGCGTGCGCGATATTCTCATCGTCACCGGAGGCAACAGTCCCGGCGATTTCCTTGAGCTTCTGCACGACGGCAGCGACTTCGGCCTGCGACAGTTGTATTTCGCCTACCAGGCCCAGCCGCGCGGCATCGCCGACGCGCTGCGCTGCGCCGAGCATTTCGTGGGCGGTGATTCCTGCATTCTCATGCTGGGCGACAACATTCTCAACGGCAGTATTCGCCCCCACGTGGAGCGCTTCCAGGAGCAGGGCGCGGGCATGCGCATTCTGCTCAAGCAGGTACCCGACCCACAACGTTTCGGGGTCCCGGAACTGGACGCGCAGGGCAATATCGTGCGGGTGATCGAGAAACCCCAGAGCCCGCCCTCCCCGTATGCCGTCATCGGCGTCTACATGATGGACGCGCAGGTGTGGGAGATTCTCCCAACCCTCGAGCTGTCGGAACGCAACCAGTACGAGATCACCGACGTGCAGAATGAGTACCTGCGGCGGGGGCAGTTGCGGTACGATGTGATCGAATGCGACTGGTCAGACGCAGGAACCCCCGAGAGCCTCTACCGGGCGACGCAGCTGGCCCACGATAGCGACTTTCAACCCCCTGCGGAGCTGGCGGAGTAGAAGGCCGATTGTGAGACGGGCCTCGTGACGCGCTTTTTCTTGAGCACGGCCTGTCGAAACGCTGCAGCCCACCGGCACACCTGGTATGAAAAGGGCCGCCTCCAATTCCACCTGGAGGCGGCCCTTTGCTTTGGCAGTATCTTCGCGCCGCGTCAATCACATTGCGAATATCCGCAGTCGTGGCACAGGATGCAGCCGGATTCGTGGTACAGCGGCCCGCCGCATTCCGGACATGCGCCGAGATGCCCGAAGCTGTCGCCATTGAAGTCGATGGAAAGCTGGCCGCCGTCTGGGCGGATGCACCGCTCGAGAGCCTTCCCGAAAGCATCCGCACACGACAGGATCTTCCCTCCTCCAGGCAGCCAGGCGGGCATGTGGCAACTGATCCCCTTCAGCTGCTGGACCACGTGCTCGGGCTTGATCCCCGAGCGCAATGCCAGTGAGATGAGGCGAGCGACGGCCTCGGTCTGGCTCGCCGCGCAGCCGCCGGCCTTGCCCATGTTGCCGAAGACCTCGAAGGGCCCAGCCTCGTCTTCGTTGATGGTGATATACAGTTTCCCGCAGCCGGTAACCATTGCGCGGGTTGTACCGGTGATCAGGTCTGGACGAGCGCGGGGTTCGGTGATGGGCGATGCAGCTGGTGCATGAGCCTTCTCGGTTGCCCCGGTGCTGAGCACCTGGTTCTCCCGGCACCCGTCGCGGTAGATGGTGACCCCCTTGCAGCCCAGGTCGTAAGCCAGATTGTAGACCTCGGCCACCTGTTCGCGGGTGGCGTCGTGCGGGAAGTTCACGGTCTTGCTGACCGCATTATCCGTGTACAGCTGGAAGGCCGCCTGGATGCGCACGTGCCACTCCGGCGTCACATCGTGGGCGGTGACGAACACCTTGCGCACGTCTGGCGGCACTGCAGCGATGTCCGCCAGCGAACCGCGCGCCGCAATCTCCCGCACCAGTTCCGGCGTGTAGAAGCCCCGATCCTTGGCCACTTGCTCGAACAGTGGACTCACTTCCACCAGTTCGTCACCGTCGAGGACGCGCCGGGTGAAGGCCACGGCGAACAGAGGCTCGCAACCGCTGGAGCAACCGGCAATCATGCTGATGGTGCCGGTGGGCGCAATGGTTGTTGTGGTGGCGTTGCGCTGCTTGCGGGGACTGCCGCTGTTGAAAACGCTCTGGTCCCAGTTGGGGAAGACCCCGCGCTCTTCGGCCAATTGCTCGGATGCCGCCCGGGCTTCGTCGCGTACGAACTTCATCACCGACTGGGCCACATCCACAGCTTTCTCGGTGTTGTACGGCACACCCATCTGGATGAGCAAGTCGGCGAAGCCCATGATGCCCAGGCCGATCTTGCGGTTCGCCCGGGTCCGCTCCGCGATGAGTTCCAGCGGGAAGCTGTTCATGTCGATGACATTGTCCAGGAACCGCACGGCGGTGTGCACCGCAGAACGGAGCCGTTCCCAGTCAATCTCCGCGGACAGCACCGGCCCCTTCGTCATCAGGCCAAGATTGATGGAACCGAGATTGCAGGACTCATACGGCAGGAGGGGCTGCTCGCCGCAGGGGTTGGTGCTCTCAATCTCGCCCACGGCAGGGGTGGGGTTCGCTGCGTTCATCCGGTCCAGGAAGATGATCCCCGGCTCGCCGGTTTCCCAGGCGCAGTCCACGATGAGATCGAAGATCTCCCGGGCACGCACACTCTCCACTGCCTCGCCGTTGCGAGGGTTGATGAGTTCGTACGTTCCGTCGATTCGGACCTTGCGCATGAACTCTTCGGTCAGGCCCACGGAGATGTTGAAATTCGTGAGCTTGGTCAGGTCGTTCTTGACCTGGATGAACTCGCGGATGTCCGGGTGATCCACGCGGAGCACGGCCATGTTCGCACCGCGCCGGGTGCCGCCCTGTTTGATGGCCTCCGTGGCGGCATCGAAGACCTGCATGAAGGACAGCGGACCACTGGAGACGCCCTTGGTAGAACTGACGATGTCATCCTTCGGCCGCAGGCGGGAGAAGGAGAAGCCGGTGCCGCCGCCGCTCTTGTGGATGAGCGCGGTGTTCTTCACGGTCTCGAAGATGCTCTCCATGGAATCTTCCACGGGGAGCACGAAGCAGGCGGAGAGCTGCTGGAACTCGCGCCCGGCATTCATGAGTGTGGGGCTGTTGGGCATGAACTCCCGGCGCAGCATGATCCCGAGGAACTCTGCGGCGCGTTCATCCACTTCCGCCGGGCTGGCGCCATAGTGGGCGTCGGCCTGCGCGATGTTCCCGGCGACGCGGCGGAACATGTCCATCGGAGTCTCCACGGCCTTCCCGTGCTCATCGCGCTTGAGATAGCGGCGCTCGAGAACCGTGATGGCGTTCTCCGACAATTCGATACGTGTTCCGTCGGTGTCCGAGACCATCGCCAACCTCCCTGAGTGGACCAGCCGATGAGCCGAGGAAAGAGGGATGAGTCCGCTCGCCGGGGTGATTCCTGGGTCCCTGCGGGGTGTGCCGGGACTGCAGAGCGCCAGCCTGTCAGGGCTGACGCTCTGTGTAGCTTTGGCGGGCCCATCCTGTACAGGGCTTTACTATAAACCCCGGCAAAGGCACCGTCAACCGACTTCTGGCGGCTTTTGTGTGAGATTATTGAGCTCCAAAGACGCAATTGAATGGTTTTCGCCTAAGTCTATGCAGAGCTCTAACTGTTCTCAGGCAATCCTCATTTGCACATTTGGCGCCCGAATCCCGGAATGGGTTTCGCGGCTCAGCTTCCCGCAATGTCTGCCGGGCTTTCGGCCGCGTAGCGCACCACCTTGGCGACCGCGCTGACCACGGCGCCTTCGGTGGGAGAGACCACTTTCACGCCCTGGGCATTGCGCCCCGTCTGGCGGATTTCCTCTACCGGCACCCGGATCAGCACCCCTGCCGAAGTGATGCACATGACCTCGTCGTCCGGCTCCACCACCTGCACTCCAACGACCGGGCCCGTCTTCTCCGTGACGTTCAGAGTGATAACCCCCTGAGTTGCGCGGCCCTTGGCGGGGTACTCAGACAGGGGGGTGCGCTTGCCAAGGCCTTTTTCGCTGACCACGAGAAGGTCGCGCGGGTCGTCCTTGTCCACAACGGCGGTGGCCACGATGGCATCCCCTGGACGCAGCGTGATGGCATTGACCCCGGCTGCATTGCGGCCCATGGGGCGCACGTGGCGCTCGTCGAACCGCACGCACTTGCCGTCGCGGGTGGAGATCATAATGTCCTTGTTGCCGTCAGACCACATGACCCAGTTGAGCCGATCTTCATCGCGCAAGTTGATGGCGATGAGACCCCGCGCGCGCAGATTCGTGTCATATTCCGCGAGCGCGGTCTTCTTCACGAGCCCGCCGGCGGTGACCATCACGAGGTACCCACCGATGTCGAAACTCTCGATGGGGATCATCGCGGTGATGACTTCGCTCTGCTCGATGGGCACGAGATTGATGATCGGCGTGCCCCGCGAGGTGCGGCTCGCCATGGGCACCTGGTAAGCCTTGAGCTGGTGCACCGTGCCCCGATCCGTGAAACAGAGCATGGTGTGGTGGGTGGTGGCCACGAACAGGTCGCGGACCGTGTCCTCCTCCTTCTTGTTGAGCGCCACGATCCCCTTGCCACCGCGCTTCTGCAGGCGATATGTGTCTACCGGAAGCCTCTTGATATACCCGTCGCGCGTGATGGTGATCGTCATGTCCTCCTGCGCGATCAGGTCCTCCATGCTGATGTCTTCGGCCTCGCCGGGGATAATTCGCGTGCGGCGGTCGTCGCCGAACTCGCGCTTCACCCGCCGCAGCTCGTCCTTGATGACCTCCGACTTCTTCTCCTCAGAGCCCAGGATCTCGTTGTACCGGGTGATGGCCTCCTGAAGCTCCGACATCTCCTTCTCGAGTTCAATGCGGCTCAGCCGCGTGAGCTGGCCCAGCTGCATGGCGAGAATGCTCTCTGCCTGGCGTTCGGAGAACCCGAACTCCTGCATGAGATTGTGCCGGGCGGCGGTGCGGTTGTCGCTGGCGCGGACAATGGCGATGATCTGATCAAGGACATCCAGAGCTTTCAGAAGGCCCTCGACAATGTGCGCCCTGTCCTCGGCCTCCTTGAGCAGGAACCGGGTGCGTCGCGTGACCACTTCGCGCCGGTGCGCCAGGAAGAGCTTGATGCAGTCCTTGATGCTCAGCAGACGCGGCACGACGGCCTGGCTGCCTGCAACCGGCACCAGCGCCATCATGTTCACGGCGAAGTTCGTCCGCAACTGTGAGCGCTTATACAGGTTGTTCAGCACCACATTGGGGTTGGCGTCGCGCTTGAGTTCGATCACGATCCGCATACCCTTGCGGTCGCTCTCGTCGCGCAAGTCTGAGATCCCCTGGACCTTATTCTCTTCCGCGAGCGCCGCGATCTGCATGAGCAGTGCGGCCTTCGACACCTGGTAGGGCAGTTCGGTGACGATGATCGCCGTGCGGTTGCGGTCCAGCGGCTCGATGACCGCGCGGGCCTGCATGACTACCGAGCCCCGCCCGGTCTCATAGTAGCTGCGGATGCCCTTGGTGCCGAGGATGAAACCCCTCGACGGGAAATCCGGCCCCGGCATGAGCTTCATCAGATCATGGGTGCTAAGGTCCGGATTGTCCAGCACGGCGATGCACGCATCCACGGCTTCCGACACATTATGGGGCGCCATATTCGTGGCATACGCCGGGACAATCCCCTGCGAACCATTGCACAACAGGTTCGGGAACATCGACGGCAGAACCACGGGTTCCTGGTTCCGCTCGTCATAGGTGGGCTGGAAGTCCACGGTGTCCTTGTCGAGGTCTTCCAGCATGTTCATGGCGACGCCGGAAAGGCGCGCTTCAGTATAACGCGGCGCTCCGGCGGGGTCGCCATCCACCGACCCGAAATTGCCCATGGGGTCAATCTGAGGATAGCGTTGACTGAAGTCCTGGGCCATGCGCACGAGGGTGTCGTAGATCGACGCGTCGCCATGCGGGTGGTAGGTCTTCATCGTTTCCCCGACGATAGCGGCGCACTTGGAGTGTGGCCTGTCGGGGGTGAGGTTCTCGTCGCGCATGGCGACGAGAATTCTGCGCTGTGAGGGCTTGAGACCATCGCGCACGTCCGGCAGCCCACGGGCCATGATGGTGCTCATGGCGAACTGCATGTAGGACTGGGACATTTCCTGTTGCAGCGAAATGGGCTCAATCTGACCGATCTGATCGTTCTCGTTGTCAGGCATCTATGTTCTCCTGCGAATGACGGCGGTTACGGGGTGTCTCTGTCGCGCCGTTGGCGCTCTTGGCTCTCTTGGCGATCCTCTCTGTAGAGGGGTTTACGCCCTTGGAACCGACGCGCCTTTCTCGCCCCCGATCCCCGAAGAGGCGTCCGACTGGACGACGCTGAGCGCCGGAATACGCGGCCGGTGCCAAGCCTCCGAAGGGGCGGCAGAACTCCTCTCCCGCCGATCAGAAACCAAGACCCGTAGCACCCCTCACGCCCACAGGTCTAGATTCTCGACTTCCTTTGCGTGCTCTACGATGTAGTTCCGCCGGCTGATTACATTGTCGCCCATGAGGATCGAGACGATCTTGTCCGCCTCCTCCGCCTCGTCCAGAGACACCCGACGCATGATCCGTTTGTCCGGCGCCATTGTGGTCTCCGCAAGGTCCTCCGGAGCCATCTCTGACAGACCTTTGAAGCGGTTCACAATCGCCCTCCGGCGGCCCAGGCGGTCCAGCAGCGCCTCCAGTTCCTTGTCGTGCAGGGCGTAATACGTGTCACGACCGGCCTTCACCCGGAACAACGGCGGCTGGGCCACATACACATGCCCATGGCGGATGAGCGGCTCCATGTAGCGGAAGAAGAAGGTCAGGATCAGGGTGCGGATGTGCGAGCCGTCCACGTCCGCGTCGGCCATGACGATAATGCGGTGATAGCGCAGCTTGCTCAGGTCGAACTTGCTGGAGGCCTCCTCGTCGCCATTACCGTTGCCGTCGCCGTTGGTTGAGACGTTGATCCCCGTCCCCAGCGCCGTAATCATCGCCCGGATTTCGGCATTGTCCAGAATCTTGTCCAGCCGGTAGCGCTCCACGTTGAGGATCACGCCGCGCAAGGGCAGGATCGCCTGGAACTTGCTGTCCCGGGCCTGCTTCGCATTGCCGCCGGCGGAGTCTCCCTCAACCAGGAACAGCTCGCACTCCTCCGGGTTGCGGCTGGAACAGTCCGCGAGCTTCCCGGGGAGGCCGCCGGAAGACAGCGCCGTCTTACGCGTAGCCTCGGCGGCGCGCCGGGCGGCGTCATTGGCACGGGCGGCGGTGAGCGCCTTCATCACGATGCGCTTGGCGACGGCGGGGTTTTCCTCCAGCGCCTCTGTCAGCTTCTCATAGGTGATGGAGTTGGCGATGCCCTCCACTTCGCTATTGCCCAGCTTCGCCTTGGTCTGCCCCTCGAACTGCGGGTGCAGGATCTTCACACTGATGACGCAGGCAAGGCCCTCGCGCACCTCATCGCCCGTGAGATTGCGCTCCTTCTCCTTGCGCAGGCCGGACGCGAAGGCGTAGTTGTTCACCACGCGAGTGAGAGCGGTCTTGAAGCCGGAGAGGTGAGTGCCACCCTCGACGGTGTGGATGGCGTTTGCGTAGGAGATGATGTTCTCGTGGATTCCGTCATTGTACTGCAGGGCAACGCCGACCTCCACATTGTCCCGTTCCTGGCAGAAGCAGATGGGCTTGTGGAGCGTCTCCTTGCCCTCGTTCAGGTACTCGACGTATGCCGCGAGGCCGCCCTTGTGATGGAATACTTCCTCGCGCTCCCTGCCGGGGCGCAAGTCCGTGAGGATGATGCGCACCCCGGCGTTCAGGAAGGACAATTCGCGCAGCCGCTTGGCGACGGTATCGAAGTCGAACTCCACCGTCTCGAAGATTTCATGGTCGGGCATGAAGCGCGTGCGGGTGCCGTGGGAGCCCTTGCGGGCCTTGCCGTTCTCACGCATATCGCCCTGGGGCACTCCGCGGTGATAGCGCTGGTAGTAGAGATTGCCGTCGCGGGTAACCTCCACCTCGCACCATTCGGACAGAGCGTTTGTGCAGGACACACCCACGCCATGCAAGCCGCCGGAGACTTTGTACGCGCTGCCGTCGAACTTCCCTCCGGCGTGGAGGGTGGTCATGATGACTTCGAGGGCGGGACGCTTCTCGGTGGGGTGCATGTCCACGGGGATGCCGCGGCCATTGTCCTCGACCTCGGCCGAACCGTCCTCCAGGAGACGCACGTGGATCGTGTCGCAGACGCCGACGAACACCTCGTCGATGCTGTTGTCCACGACCTCATACAGGATGTGGTGCAGGCCGCGGGGTCCCGTGGAGCCGATGTACATTGCCGGGCGTCGACGCACGGCTTCGAGACCTTTCAAAACGCGGATTTGTGCGGCATCGTAAGCCTGTTGTTCGGCCATCAGGCAGCTCTCCTTAGGCGGACTCGCGGGGCGCACAAAGCGACAGACAGCGCCACCGGCCGGGGTTGGGTCGGTGGAACCGGCAATCCGCGGAGCACACGGTGGCTCCGGGTGATGTGTGTATGGTGGGAAGATCTCAAGGGAGAATGGTGGCAAGGCCAAGGAACAACCGGGGGTCCGAAAGGGCTTTGGGAACCGCCGGCGCCAGCCATCTCTGCTATGTGTGGAGGGGCCGCGCTGGAGCCCTCACGACGGCTCCCTTCACGCCTCTCCAAGCGATGATTATTGCTGTATTCAGGCGGGTTTTCCGCCGACCAACAGGATACCAGAATCGGCCTGAATCGTCAAGGAGTCCGGGCCCTCTGGACGGGATTTCCCGAGAAAGCTAAAATGCCCGAAATGCCCCGGAAAACGGCTTCTACGCGAAAATTGGCCGCACCCGCCCCTGCCCTGCCGGCGACCTGTGAAGCCCGTACGGACTCCCTTCGTGAAGCGCTGCTAGAATGGTTCAAAACACACCGTCGAGAGATGCCGTGGCGGGGCTCTCACGACCCCTACGCGATCTGGGTTTCGGAGATCATGCTGCAGCAGACCCAGGTGGCGACGGTCACCCCTTATTACCTGCGATTCATGGAGCGCTTCCCAACGGTCGAGGCGCTCGCACAGGCGCCGGAGCAGGACGTGCTCGCGCATTGGGCAGGCTTGGGTTACTACTCCCGGGCGCGGAACCTCCAGGCTGCCGCGCGCAGAATTGTCGCTGAGCATGGAAGCCAGTTCCCGCGGGACTTCGCAGTGGTGAGGTCATTGCCCGGCATCGGCGATTACACCGCCGGGGCGATCTTGAGCATCGCCTTCGGCGAACCCGTCCCCGCAGTCGACGGCAATGTGGAGCGTGTCTTGTGCCGGGCGCTGGTGATTGAGGGCGACCCGAAGAAGAGGCCGGCGCGAGACCAGATACGCGCAGCGGCGGCAGCCATGGCTCGATGCGCATGCCCGGGTGACCTCAACCAGGCGCTCATGGAACTCGGCGCCACGGTCTGTAGCCCGAGAAACCCCGGCTGCGACGGCTGTCCCTGGGAGACGCTTTGCGCTGCAAGGGCATCCGGCCGGCAGGAAGAGCTGCCCCAGATGCCCCCACGCGCAGCGATGGTGAAATGCGCCAACGCGGCCGCCATCATCCAGCAGAATGGCCGAGTGCTCATGGCACAGCGGCCCGTGGGCGTTGTCTGGGCGGGCCTGTGGGAGTTTCCACAGGTCGAGGACGTCGGGCAGGACGGCGCCGAGGCGCTGGCCCGGCATGTGCACGAGAGGCTGGGGCTTGAGGTGACGGTCCGCGAACCCGTATTCAGGGTTCGGCACGGCGTGATGAACAGGGCGATTGTGCTGTCCGTGTATGAGTGCGGGATCGTGTCGGGTGAATTACGCCCGGTCGGTTATTCCGACGCGCGCTGGGTGAAGTTGGACGACATTGGGGAGTACCCGGCGAGTTCGCCCCATAAGAAGATCGCGGTGAGGCTCATGGATCGGAAGGGGAGGCTGGACTTCTCGCCTTGAGGCGCAGCGCTGACCGGGACGGTCGGCCGACGCGGTCTGTGCCTTGGTCGCGTGGACGCCCCGGGTTGAAACCCGTGGCTAGAGGCCTGCGGCCGGGCGTCCTGCCGGACGCGTAGGTCGAGCGTCCCGCTCGACTCCAATAAATCCACCGACCAGGACGGTCGGCCGACGCGGGACAGCTCCCCGGTCTCCCCTTACTCCAAAGGATCCATCACCCGCGCCTTCATGAACTTCTGCACCGCTACATCGGCGTATGGCGACCGCCGCAGGATCACCGCCCGGTTGATCTTGTCCCCGACCCTGATGGCGTCCACCACTTCCATGCCCTCGATGCAATGCCCGAAGACCGTGTGTATTCCGTCCAGGTGTCGGCAGGGCACATGACAGATGAAGAACTGGCTGCCGCCCGTATTCGGTTCCGATGTCTTGGCCATGGACAGACTTCCCCGGAAGTGGCGCAGGCCCCGGTCAGCCTCATCCGGGATGGTATATCCGGGGCCGCCGCAGCCATTGCCCAGCGGGTCGCCGCCCTGGATCATGAAATCCGCAATGACCCGGTGGAAGGTGAGGCCGTCGTAATACCCGTGGCTCACGAGGTCCAGGAAATTGCCCACCGCAACCGGGGTCTTCTGGTCGAACAGGTCCAGGTAGATCTTTCCGCGGTCGGTGTCGAGCCGCACCACGGAACCGGTTGCCCGGTCGATGATGCGCTGCTCCGCCTCGGCGAGAAGCCGGATGACTACCCGCCGCGTTCCAATCTGCCACGTGACCGATTCGGCGCTGTCCTCGACTGCCTGCACCTCACGGCCCGCGAGCGCCAGCAGTTCTCGCGCCGGCGCCTGGAGCCTGTCTCCGATGTACGCAGGCGCGACAGGCAGCTCGGTCTTCCGGCTCTGGCCGTCAGGCGCGCGGAACTCCACCGCGGTCTCGCCGATGGTGAGCGTCATTGCTCCCGCCGCGTCGGTGAGGGTGATAGCGTCACTGGCCACATCCCACGTGACCGCGAAGCCCAATGGCTTGAACAGGTCGCCCACGGGCGCCAGCACACAGCTTTCGGCCCGGAAGCCCGTGAGTTCCAGGGGGGCATCCTGCGCGGCGGCCATGACCGGCGCCAGCGCGATGAGAATAATCGCCAGAATACCGCGTTTCACTGCCCGCTTCCCTCTCAACTCAGAATCACTGCCCCGCGCTCTCGGGGATTAGCAGAATATAGCCCAGATTGGCCCGGCGTTCCAGCGTGGACAGCCGCAAGCGATGAACCCCCGCGGATAGCCTCAGCGAGATGGGCTGCCCGGTTTCATCCAGGAAGGATAACACTTTCCACTCCGCGGGAGTTGCCCCGCGCTGAAGCATGGGGCTGTGGGCCTTCGGCCGTCCGTCCCCCGGACGAGGAGGCAGGTCGGGTGTCGTCGGAGGCCCCGCGCTGAAGCACGGGGCTGGGGGCCTTCGGCCGTCCGTCCTCCGGACGAGGAGGCAGGTCGGGTGTCGCGAGATGCCCCGCGTTGAAGCACGGGGCTGTGGGTCATGGGCCGTCCGTTCTCCGGACGAGAAGGCAGGTCGGGTGTCGTCGGAGGCCCCGCGCTGAAGCACGGGGCTGGGGGCCTTCGGCCGTCCGTCCCCCGGACGAGGAGGCAGGTCGGGTGTCGCGAGATGCCCCGCGCTGAAGCACGGAGCTGTGGGTCTTCGGCCGTCCGTCCCCCGGACGAGGAGGCAGGTCGGGTGTCGCGAGATGCCCCGCGTTGAAGCACGGGGCTGTGGGCCTTCGGCCGTCCGTCCCCCGGACGAGGAGGCAGGTCGGGTGTCGCGAGATGCCCCGCGCTGAAGCACGGGGCTGGGGGTCAGGGGCCGTCCGTTCTCCGGACGAGGAGGCAGGTCGGGTGTCGCGAGATGCCCCGCGTTGAAGCACGGGGCTGTGGGTCAGGGGCCGTCCTCCGCCAGGGGCACCGGGTTCGGGGGATGCGTGCCGGTTGAGGCCGAATTCGCGTTCCGCGCGCCCTTCGCCCTGAGTCATCACCCCACAGCCCGCGGAGCGGGCGGCAGCCTATAGCCACGGGTGGAGTGGAGCGAAGCGGAACGGAACCCGTGGACTCGGCCTACCCCGGATCGCGTGAGCCCCCGAAGGGAGCGGCAGAGATGATGAGCGTGGCGAGTGGCTGTGCGTTCGCCGTTCAGAGGCTGCGGGCCGCGTCGCAGGCTGTGAGGTGAAGGCAGCCCACTTTCCGCAGCCCGGCGGGCCTGAAAAAGGAGACCGTACCCCGACGCGACCGAGCCCACCTGGTTCCGGGGAAGGCACCCGTCCTCCCCCCGGAACGTTTGAGGGCCCCACGGCGTTTTGGTATACTGGAGCATATCGACCCGGCTTCACATTCCGTGGGCCGGGGTTTTTCGGTTGCCTACCATTCTACGAACCGGAGCAGCAAGGGGAATGAGACTGACTTCAGCATTGCTCTGGGCGGGCTTCCTCCTGCTTGTCCAATCGGGCGCCATGGTTGCCGATGCGGCGGACACGAAGAAGAAATCCAATCCGGCGGAGGAGGAGCCAATCACTCTCACGCTGGATGGCGACCGTGTCACCTACAGCGCGGACAGGAAGCGCGCTACCGTGTCCGGCAATGCCCGCATCTGGGTGCGCATGCCCAACTTCGGCGAAGGCGCCACTCTCGTTGAGGCAGACGAGATCATCGCCGACCTCGAGAAGGGAACCATACAGGTTCCGGGGCAGGCGCGTCTGCTTGTGGGGCCCGCGCTCATGGTCGGGCGTGACCTGGCCATTAATGCCCCGGCAAGGGAGTTTTCGCTCAAGGACACCGAGGGTTACGGCGCCATCCCGCCGATTGAGGGTTCACGCTACACGGAGCCCGGCAGGGTGTACTTCAAGGGCAAGGGCGTGGTGAAGCAGGGCGACATCACTAATATCCTTCACGCCCGGATGACCACCTGCCCCAAGGATAATCCAGACTTCGCAATCCTCGCAAAACGCATCAAATACGATCCGGCGAACGGAAGGGTCATCATCTACGGGGCGAAGCTGAGGCTGTACGGCGTCACCATCCCGCTTGTGCCCTGGATCCGCACGGGCATCGGCGGCGGTGGAACAGGCGAGCCGTACACGCTGGGCATGCCCGGCTACAACAGTCTGGACGGGATCAACGTGCCCTTCGCCGTGCGCATGACTCCCGTGGGCGAGGCCTACAACGCGGCGATCGTGGGGAGCCTGACCGCAAAATCCGGCATCATCGGCCGCGCCTTCGTAGAACACGAGCGCGGACCGTGGGACTTCGACTTCGGTGTCGCAAGGCGTCTGAGAATGGTGGACGACGTGACCGATGCCATCGCCGTGGACCAGTTTCCCGAAGTCGGGGCGACGTACTGGTTCACGCCCCGCAAGGGCTGCGACAATGAGCTGAAACTCGATCTCGAGGCCGGCTACTACCGGGAGCGCCTCGAGCGCCGGGACGACATTCGGGTCAACCGCCCGCGCGTGGATGCCTGGCGCAGCCATGCGACGCTGACCTACACCGCGAACGCCTGCAATTACCAGAACCGCGAGGGCGACTGGTACGGAGCGGCGGCGCGCATCAGCAATTACTCTACCGACGAGACCTACACGGATCTCGAAGCATTCGCGGGACTGGGTGGGCCGATCACCGACAATCTGCGGGGCGATGTGACACTCCGGCACCATTTCATTGGCGGCACCACGCCTTTCCTGTTCGACGACGTAGATATTCAGACCGAGCTTGCTACGGGCCTTGAGTGGGATGTGGATGACCGCTGGAAACTGGACGGGTGGACGCGCTACGACCTGGACGAGGGCGACATGAAGGACTATCAGGTGGGCGTCTCCTATCGCGCCGGGTGTCTCACGTGGGGGCTGTACTACCGGGACGTGAACAACGGCATCGGCCTGCGGGTCGACCTGACCGGGATCACCGGGGGCACCGCACCCCTGGGCCGGCGCTCCCGGCTGGAGAAGCAGATGGAGGCCAGGGGCCTGAGCGTGACGCCGATGGCCTCGAGGCCTGGCGGCAAGCTCAAGATCGACGGTGACAAATACGCGCCCGCAACTGCTGCACCGCCGCAGCCCCAGGCCCCCGCGGAACCAAAGGAGACACAGTAAGGATGGGCTCGCTCTGGGCAGCAATCCTTGGGGCCTTTGACCCCAATACGAAGATCATCAAGCGCATGCGGCGGCGGGTTGAGGACATCAACGCCCTGGAGCCCCAGATGCAGGCGCTTGCGGACGAGGACTTTCCGCGCAAGATCCAGGAACTCCGGGACCGCATCCAGAATGGGGAATCCCTGGACGACATCCTGCCGGAGAGTTTCGCGCTGACTCGCGAGGCCGCACGACGCGTTCTGGGTGAGCGGCCTTTCGATGTGCAGCTTATCGGCGGAATGGTCCTGCATGAGGGCAAGATCGCCGAAATGAAGACCGGCGAGGGGAAGACCCTCACCGCCACCCTCCCCCTTGTTCTCAACGCGCTGTCAGGCAAGGGAGCGCACCTGGTCACCACCAATGACTTCCTGGTCAAGTGGCAAGCGCAGTGGATGGGACAGGTGTACGGGTTCCTGGGCTTGACCGTGGGGTACATACAGCATGACATGTCCCCGGAGCAGCGCATCGAAATGTATTCCCGGGACATCACTTACGTCGAGAACAGTGAGCTGGGGTTCGACTATCTGCGGGACAACATGGCCGGGCACCCCAGCCAGCTGTGTCTGCCCGAACTGAACTACGCCATCGTGGACGAAGTGGACAGCATCCTCATTGACGAAGCCCGCACCCCGCTCATCATCTCGGGCCGACCCCAGCAGACGGTGCAGTTCTATGAAGCGGTGGACCGGGTGGTGCGCAGGCTGCGGCCGTCCACAAACCAGGACAACAAGGACGAGACGCCTGACGGCGATTACATCGTGGATGAGAAGTTCCACCAGGCTGCTCTCACCGAGAAGGGGCAGGAGAAGGTCGAGCAGATGCTGGGCATCAGCAATCTGTCCGACCCCGAATACCTCGACATCGCTCACCATGTGAACGCCTCCCTCAAAGCGCACACGCTCTACAAGAGGGACGTGCATTACGTGGTGCGTGATGGCGAGGTGGTGATCGTCGACGAGTTCACCGGTCACTTGCAGCCCGGACGGCGCTATTCCGACGGTCTGCACCAGGCCATCGAGGCCAAGGAGCACGTGCGTGTCGAAGAAGCCCGACAGACCGTAGCGACCATCACGTACCAGAACTTCTTCCGACTGTACAAGAAACTGGCGGGCATGACGGGCACCGCAAAGACAGAAGAAGCAGAGTTCGTTCGCATCTATAACATGCCCGTGGTTGTGGTCCCAACCAATCGTCCCGTTGCCCGCAAGGACTTCCCTGACATCGTCTTCAAGACCGCCGAGGCCAAGCAGCGCGCCATCGTCAGCGACATTCTCCAGGCATATATCCGCGAGCAGCCGACCCTTGTGGGCACCCGGTCGGTTGAGTTCAGCGAGTACGTGAGCAGTCGCCTGGCCGCCGAGCCTCTGCAGATGCATGTCCTTGTGGACCTGTGCATCCACCGCATCTACGAAGGCGCCGATGTCAAGCTGACCAAAGAAACCCGGCAGCAGTACCTCAACGCCCTGCGGGTTCCCGTGGAGCGCCAGGACCGCTACGCTCTGCGGCCCATCGCAAGGGAACTGGGCGTGGACATGAAGCCCGACGCCGAATCCAACATTGCCGAGTATCTGCGCATCCTGCGAGTGGTGGATGACTCCACCCCGGCTGATCTGCGCGAGAAGTACGCCGAACGGCTGAAGCTGGCTCTCGTGGAAGGCGTGCCTCACAATGTGCTGAACGCCAAGTACCACGAGAAGGAGGGCGAGATCATCGCCCAGGCCGGCCGGCCGGGTGCGGTTACCGTCGCCACCAACATGGCGGGGCGCGGTGTGGACATTGTTCTTGGCGGCAAGCCGGACGACGGCCGGAAGTTCGACCCCGAACTGCAGGAGAAAGTCAAGGCTCTCGGCGGTCTGCACATTATCGGCACCGAACGCCACGAGAGCCGGCGCATTGATAACCAGCTGCGCGGACGCTCGGGCCGCCAGGGAGACCCGGGAAGCTCGCGATTCTACGTGTCTCTCGAAGACGAACTGATGCGGCTGTTCGGCCCGGAGCGCTTCGGTTTCTTCCTCAATTCCTGGCCCGAGGAAGAGGCTATCGAGCACAAGATCGTCACCCGCAGCATCGAGCGCGCCCAGGAAAAGGTGGAGATGCGGAACTTCGACATCCGCAAGCACACCCTCAAGTACGACGACGTCATGAACAAGCAGCGCGAGGTGATCTACGGAGACCGCCGTCGGGTGCTCATGGGCGAGGACATCAGCGAGAGTGTCCTGAACATGGTCCGGCGCACGGTGAACGGCGTCGTGGACACGTATGCAAGCATGCAGATCCACGCCGAGGACCGGGACATCGATAGCCTGTACGCAGCCCTGATCGAAGCCGTGCCGGGCCTGGAAGAACGCCTCACCGTCGACGACGTGTGGGACATGAATGGCCCGCATCTTGCCGAAGACCTAGCGGAGGCAGCGGTCAGCTTCTACAAGGAGCGCGAGGCGCTCATCGGCCCGGAGCTCATGCGCCAGATCGAGCGCGGCTGGCTCCTGCGCATCATCGACACACGCTGGATGCAGCACCTGCAGGAGATGGACTACCTGCGAGACAGCGTGGGACTTCGGGCTTACGGGCAACTGGATCCGCTCCTGCAGTACCAGAAGGAAGCCTTCGAGTATTTCGAGGCCCTCCTGGATCACGTGGCCCGGGATATGACCCGCGCGGTGTTGACGACGGAGGTTGTGGTGGAACAGCGCGCGATGGAAGTCAAGGACATGGAAGAAAGTACGCCCATGACGGAAGCGGCGGAAGATCACCGCGGCCGATCACGCACCGTCGTCAAGGAGAAGGAGCCGGGCCGCAACGACCCGTGTCCCTGCGGCAGCGGATTGAAGTACAAGAAATGTTGTATGAACAAGGTGAAGGCCTGAGGCCGTGAGCCGCCGGTGGGATAGGAAATCCTGTCCGCCGTCGCCTTTCACCGCGAGGGGCGGGCGTCTCGCCCGTCAGATGTTCGCCTTTAGCCGTCTGCAGGGGCGACCGCTGCAATCACACCAAAATCTCACCGGGTGGAGGGAACACCCATGCTGATGGAAATCCGCGACGAGCTATCACAACTGCGCGACTCCCTTGATGAAATGGGGAATCGTCTTTGACCTGGCCCAGCGCCGGGCTGATCTCGAACAACTCGAGAAGGTGACTGAAGAGCCGGGATTCTGGGACGACCCCGAGTCCGCACAGAAGCACATGCAGAAGATCAACCAGCTCAAGCAGTTCGTGGAGCCCTGGGGCGTGTTGCGCCAGGAGATCGAGGATCTAGAAACTCTCGCGCAGCTGGCTGTCGAAGAAGGAGACGAAGGCCTGGAGGCGGAGCTCAGCGAGGGCCTGGAGAAGGCCCGGCGCGACCTGAGGGACCTGGAACTCGCCACGGTCCTCAGCGGTCCGTATGATCAGAACAATGCGATCATCACTATCACCGCCGGAGCCGGTGGGACGGAAGCTTGCGACTGGGCCGAGATGCTTCTGCGCATGTACGGCTTCTGGGCCGAAAACTTCCGCAAGTACAAGTTCGATGTCATCAACTATGTGGAAGGCGACTCGGCGGGCATAAGAAATGCAACGGCGAAGGTGGAGGGGCCCATGGCCTTCGGCTACCTGAAAGCCGAGGCCGGGGTTCACCGGCTCGTGCGCATCTCGCCGTATGACAGCTCAAAGCGTCGGCACACCAGCTTCGCATCGGTGGACGTCATCCCGGAAATCGCCGAGGGCGAAGGGGTGCCGATTAAAGAAGAGGACCTTCACATTGATACATACCGGTCCAGCGGCGCGGGCGGACAGCATGTGAACAAGACGGACTCGGCGGTGCGCATCAAACATATTCCCACCGGGATCGTGGTACAATGTCAGAATGAAAGATCGCAACATGCGAACCGCCGGGCAGCCATGCAGGTACTCCAGGCGCGGCTCAATGAACTTGAGCGGCGTAAGCAGAGTCAAGAACTTGAGGGACTGCGCGGCGAGAAAGGTGAAATCTCCTTCGCCAACCAGATCCGCAGTTACGTATTGCAGCCGTACACGATGGTGAAAGATCATCGCACGAACGTGGAGAAGTCGGATGTCGAAGGGGTGCTCAACGGCGACATCGACGACTTCATCAAGGCCTATCTGCAGTGGCTTGCGGGCCAAGGGGGTGAGGGGCAATGAAGACCCTTCACTGGCTGACCGCGGCGATCATCACGATGGCGGTCGTGCTCACTCTGCCGGGGGCGCTGGCGGATGGCACCACCAGCACGACGCTCACAACCGTGGGGATCGACGCGGAAGAGACGACATTCGGCGACCTGACCACTGACGCGATTTCCGACGCCGCGGGCACGACGCTGGCGATGGCGCCTGCCGTGGTTTTCAAGCCCGGCGAGATCGCGCCCGGCAAGGTGACGCAGACGGCGATCGCCCAGTTGCTCCACGATCCGGAGGAGAAGTGGGCGGTCCTTGTCCTCACGGGAAGCCAGATCCGCGCGGCAATGGAGCGCTCCGTGTCCTTCGCGCCCACACCCCGGGTCTTCTTTCTCCAGGTCTCCGGCCTGACCGTGGTGTATGACCCGAACGCGCCCCGGGGCCGGAAGGTGAAGTCCATCAACGCGGGCTTCGCGCCTTTGGATGACGCGGCAAGCTACGAAGTAGCGATGCCCGAAAGCCTGGCTGAAGGCGGGTCCGGATACTTCACAATCTTCGGCGATGCTAATCGTGTCCGCACCGGCACGCGGGGTCTCGCCGATGAGATCGCCAACTACGTGACGAAGCGCGGCTCGGTAAGCTACACCGGCCAGGGCAGGATCGTGGTCGGGGGCTGAGTCTCTGCCCCGGGTTGAAACCCTGGGCTGTGGGCCTTCGGCCAATCGTCCTAACGGACGAGAAGGGCTTGCTGTCTGTAGGGCGCGGGCTCGTACCGCGCCGGCTGTTGATCGTCAGTGGCACAGGCAATCCTGCCTGTCCGCCGTCCCCGCATTGGGCCGAACCGGGTACAGGCACCCGCTTCGCAAATGGCAGCGAAGCGCGATGCCAGTCCGCTGGTGCCGTTCGCCTTTGCCGCCTCTACGCCTTCCGCGCCACGTACAGAAGCTGTCGGTGGTGTCCCGCGAAGGGCTCCCCCTGGTAGGTTCCGTAGACGCCCGTTTCCTCAAATCCCGCTGCCTGCATCAGTTCTCGCAGTTCGTCCAGCCCGTACAGCCGTATCGACGCCTCATGAACAATTTGGCCGGGGTCGTCGGGCAATGACCAGCGGCTGTTCATGCGGCTGCGGGCCTGGTCATACCGGCAGCGCAGGATGAGCTCCTTGCCGGTGGAGGTGACGTGGGACTGGCAATAGGGAGCGTACAGGATCTGGAACTGCCGGTTGCGGGTGTCTAGCAGGAAGCGGCCGCCGGGCTTGAGGACTCTCGCGGTTTCGCGCAGCACCGTCTCATTCTGCCCATCTTCGAGGAAGTACCCGAAGCTGTTGAACAGGTTGACCACCACGTCCAGGCTCTCGTCGGCGAAGGGCAGATTCAGGGCGTCGCCGCGGATCAGCGGTGCGGATACTTTCAGGTCGGCGAAGACCGCCATGGCGCAATCCAGCATCATCTCCGACGCATCCAGGCCCACCACATTCATCCCCCGCCGGGCCAGACGCGCGAGATGCCGTCCGTAGCCGCAGCAGATGTCGGCGATACGGTCCTGCGGCGTGAGCTTGAGCATGCGCACCAGCCCCCGCACCTGGCTGTCGGTCTCGCGGTCCGAGGGGAAAAAGGACAGTTCAAGGGAGTCGGGGCTCTCAAAGAACCGCCGCCACCAGTCCACCGAAACCTGGTCACTCATTGGCTTACCATCCGGTGTGGCGCACTTCGAAGGTTACCAGCGAAGGGTCCGGCTCTTTCCAGTTCGTGACAACATCGCGGACCCACGCGAAAGGCGGGCCCTCGCGCAGTTTCTTGAGCATCTCTTCTACGGCATCCGGCGGCCCCTGCACCATGACCTCCACGTTCCCATCCCCCAGGTTCCGCACCCAGCCAGTGAGCTTCAGCCGCGCGGCCTCGCGCTGCACATAGTAGCGGAACCCCACTCCCTGCACCCGTCCTGATACCACCGCATGCAGCCGCTTCTCATCCTTCTCGCTCTTGCGACCGGCCATCGTCCACCTCTCTTCTTGCCCCTGTCCGCCGGAATATCAGCCATGCGCGCAGGCCCCAGACTGCGGCGCCGGCGCCGATTGCTGACATCACCGCGAGGATCACCAGGCGCAGCACCAGTGCTCTCAACAGGGGCAATGCTGCAGGCTCCCCGGAGGGTGCGGCCACGATGGTGCGGTCCGCATAGGCCGGATCGGGCGCTTCGGCAACGGTCGCAGCGCGCACCCGGGGTTTTGGGAACGCTGCGCCCCGGACAGTGACCAGACCCAGCACCACCGACAGCGCCAGCAGGCCCAGCCCCAGCCAAAATGCCATCAGTCCGGGGGTTGCGCGGCTCCGGTCCCGTAGCAGACGGGAGACTTCTGCGGTCCGTGTACTCAAGCCACTACGCCACCTGATGACCGCGCGCGGCGGCAGGCATTGAACGTGGCGAGAGTATATCACAGGGCGCGAAGGGGGGCAAAGCGCAGGGGCTGTAGTTGCCGTGTGCAGGACGCGTGTTCGTCCTGCGCCGATCGTTCCGAGGGGCCAACGTCAATTTCCGCCGACCGGGACGGCCTCTTCCGCCGACCGGGACGGTCGGCCTACGCGAAGACTTCACGTCGCGTAGGTCGTCGGTGCCCCGGGTTGAAACCCCGGGGCTAGGGGCCTTCGGCCGGGCGTCCTGAGGGACGCGAAAGCCGAGAAGATTGCCGACCGGGATGGTCGACAGGCCGTGGGCCGTGCCGTCCGTTGTTGCCGTCCGTCGTCGGTGCCCCGGGTTGAAACCCCGGGGCTAGGGGCCTTCGGCCGGGCGTCCTGCCGGACGCGAAAGCCGAGAAGATTGCCCACCGGGACGGTCGGGATACGCGAAGCCCGTCGCATGCCTTTGCCCCACAGGCCGCGAGGCGGGCGGCAAATACCAACCACGGCCTCCCTGGAAGGACCCTCCCGCACCTGTGTGGAAGTTGCCGGCCACGCAAACCGGACAGTTACCACCGTTCATCTGGAGGGAACTCCAATGCCACTGGGCATCTGCGTCATCGGCGCCGGGGATCTTGGAACAAATCACGCAAAGAACTGGCTCACCGTGCCGGACGTGCAACTCATCAGCGTTGCCGACCCCAATCTCGAACGGGCCAATGCGTCCGGCGAGAAGTACGGCTTCCGGTCGGTCCACGGCGACTACCGGGAAGCCCTGGATCAGCCCGGCATCGATGCCGTCTCCGTGGCCGTGCCCGAGTATCTGCACCGAGAGTGTTCCGAGGCCGCGATGGAACGCGGGTACCATGTAATGTGCGAGAAGCCCATCTCCCTTACCGTTGAGGACGCCGAGTCGATGATCGCCACCCGCGACCGCACGGGCGTTAAGCTCGCCTTCGGCTTCTGCAAGCGTTTCCTGGGGCAGATCCACGCCCTGCGCGACCTGGTGCAGGGCGGACGCATCGGCCGGCCCTGCGTGTACCGGTTCGTCACCGGGGTGGAGCGACGCCCGAAGATGTGGATCATGGACCGGCGCTACGGCGGCGGCCCGGTCATCGATTTCTGCTGCCACTACTTCGACCAATGGGGCATCATTTTCGGCGGCAAGCCGGTGCAGGTGATGGCCGCCGGGATGACCTTCTCCGAGGGCGCCGAGGAACTGCCCAACATCGAGCCGGAACTGGACACTGCCAACTTCACGGTGGAATATGACACCGGCGACATCGGCATGATCAGCATCACGTGGGGCCTGCCGCGGGGAGTGAGCACCGGCGGCTTCGAAGACCTCATCGGCCCGGACGGGGTCATCGATATCCAGGGCCTGAAGAAGCTCACCCTCAAGACCCGCGAGGGTGAGGAGGTCTTCGATGACCTGGACACCGACATGTACGCGAAGCAGTTGCAGGCCTTTGCGCGGTCGATCCGGGAAGACCTCCCGGTTCCGGCCAGCGCCGAGGACGCCCTCGCAGCGCTCAAGGTGTCCCTCGCGGTGATCCAGTCCGCGCGCACGCATGAGGTTGTAAGGTTGTAGCGTGGTGAGACCTTACGGGCAGCATGATTGCACCCTCATCGCGCAGGTCGAGCGTCTCGCTCGACATTGCCGCCCGAGGCTCGAGGTCGACCGGGATGGGCGACCTACGCGAGACGGTCGACATACGCGGATCGCTCACACACCACCGAGGAGACAGACATGACGCACGACGCGCTGTTCGATGTCATCGGCCTGGGCGGGGTCTGCTGGGATATTCTCGCCACCGTCCCCCGGTATCCGGCACTTGACGAGAAGATGGAGATGCAGGACTTCACCCAGCAGGGCGGCGGCCAGGCAGCCACGGCAATCGTTGCCGTCGCCCGTCTCGGAGGGAAAGCGGCTATCTGCGGGCGCATCTCCGACGACGAATTCGGCGCGAAGAACCTGGCGGAGTTTCGGCGCGAGGGCGTATGCACCGACATGCTCCAGATCATCCCCGGCCACACCTCGCATTTCGCCTTCTGCGTGGCCGAACTGGGCGCCGGACATCGCACTATCTTCTGGAAGCACGGAACGGTCGCGAAGCTCACCGCCGAGGACATCGACCGCGAGGCTGTCCTGCGCTGCAAATGCCTTCTGCTGGATGCCCACCATTCCGCTGCCTCCATCGGCGCTGCGCGCTGGGCACGGGACGCCGGCGTGCCCACGGTGCTGGACATGGAACGCACGCATCCCGACAGCCGGGCGCTCCTCGAGACCTGCGACTACCCGATCTTGCCCGCTTGCTATGCCACACTCCTCACCGGGCTTGCCGACCCGGTGGATGCCGGCTGGAAACTCCATCGCGATCTGGGCCGGCTGCTGATCGTGACTATCGGCGTGAAAGGCGCCTGCGCCTTCGTGGACGGAGAACTCCTCGCGGTGCCGGCTTTCGAGGTGAGTCCGGTGGTGGATACCACCGGCGCGGGCGACGTGTATCACGGGGCCTTCGCGTACGGGCTCACGCTGGGGTACGGCCTGGAGGAGAACATGCGTTTTGCGGCGGCGGTGGCAGCACTCAAATGCCGGGCCCTGGGGGGCAGGACCGGGATACCGTCTTTCGCCGAGGCACGGGAGCTTATGGACCGCAACTGAGCAAGGGTGAGGCGAGTGGGGCTGCTTCTGCGGCAGCGCCACTCGCACCCACCCCCGGCAAGCGCGTCATCAACAGTCTCCCCTACTTGTGAATCGCCCGGCCCAGCACGTCCAGGGCTGCCTCGCCGGTGACCTCAGACAAGGTCGGGTGATTGTGGATCGTGTTGGCAACATCCTCAGCCGTCAAGCCGTTGGCCACAGCAAGGGTCAGCTCGGCCATAAGCTCCGTCACTTCCGGACCCACGCCGCATGCGCCAATGACCTTGCCCGTAGCCGCATCGGCAACGATCTTCACCAAGCCCTCCCTCTCCCCTATCGCCGATGCCTTGCCGATCGCCGAGAAGGGGAAGGACCCGACCTTGACCTCGATGCCCTGCTCTTTGGCCTGGTGCTCCCGCAGGCCCACGGAGGCCACCTGTGGGTAAGTGTAGATCGCCGCGGGCACGGCACCGTAGTCCATGTGACCGCCGTCGCCGAACATGGTCTCCACCGCGGCCACCGCTTCGTGAGACGCCTGGTGGGCAAGGCCGATTCCGCGCAGGCAGTCGCCCGCCGCAAAGATGGAGTCCACTGCGGTGCGCAGGTGCTCGTCCACGGTGATCCGGCCGCGATCCACCTCGACCCCCACCTCCTCCAGGCCGATGTCCTTCGTCTGCGCCCGGCGCCCCGCGGCCATGAGCACCGCGTCTGCCGGGATCGACTTCTCTTCTCCGTCTTGCTCATACACCAGGCGCTTGCGGCCGTCGGCGTCCTCAATGGCCGTGCATTTTGCGCCAAGGACGATGTTGATGCCCGACTTCCTGAAGGACTTGGCCAGCACATCAGTGACCTCGGGGTCCTCCGTTGGCACGATGCGGTCCAGCATCTCGACGATTGTGACCTTCGCCCCGAACTGGTTGTACACATACGCGAACTCGCAGCCGATGGCCCCTGCGCCGATGATCGCCAACTCCTGGAAGGGCCCCGGGAGAGTGACTGCGTCGTCGCTGGTGAACACGCCGTCGCTGTCCGAGCCGGGGATGGGCAGCACGAAGGGCACGGAACCGGTGGCCACGAGGATGAAGCGCGCACTCACGGTTTTCTCCTGCCCCTTGGGAGAAGTAACCGTCACCTCGTTGGGCCCGGTGATGCGTCCGCGACCGTTGGCCGAGACGATCTTGTTCGCCTTGAACAGCCCCTGCACCCCGCTCACAAGGCCCGTCACACAGCGTCCGGCATGCTTGCGCACCGCGTCCAGATCCACCTCTGGCTCGCCGAAGCTGATACCGAAACGCTTGCCGCTCCTGGACTGTTCCAGCAGGTGCGCGCAGTGAATCAGCGCCTTGCTGGGGATGCAGCCGCGGTTGAGACAGGTGCCGCCGACTTCGCGCTCCTCAATGACAGCCACTTTCGCGCCTAGTTGTGCGGCGCGTATTGCCCCGACGTAGCCTGCCGGGCCTGCGCCGATCACGATCAGGTCAAAGTCAGACATCAGTGAACCTCCGGGGGTTTCTTCGCCGGGCAAACGCCGGCAGGTTGGGTCTCAGTCTGGAACAAGGACAGCCTTTACCGCCTGGCGCGACCTGACCGCCTCCAGCGCCTCATTTGCCGCCGAGAGCGGAAAACGGTGGGTCACCAGTCGGTCCAGCGGGAACCGCCCGGACTGCACCAGCGCCACGGCCTGGTACAAGTGCCGGGCGTCGGATACCCATACGCCCTGCAGCCCCACGTTCTTGCGCGCCAGTTTCCCGTAAACATCGATGCTGACCTCCCCCACCGGCGAGGCAACCCCCGGCAGCGCCACGATCCCTCCCGGCGCCACCATCTCCAGGGACTGCTCAACGCTGCGCGCATTGCCGGCGCAGTCCAGGACCACCGGGAACGGCTCCATCTGGCCCGGGGTCAGGTCGGCGGTCAATGCGGTCACGCAGCCCATCTCTGCGGCCAGTTCGAGACGCGAGCGGCTGCGCTCAGTGCCCGCCACCACCACTTCGGATGCCCCCAGGCTCAGGGCGAAGGCAGCGCTGAACAGCCCCAGTGGGCCCGGACCGATGACCAGCACGCGGTCGCCCAGCTGGATTCCCGCCAGCTCAATCCCGTGGGCTGCGGTTGCCCCGCTGCACGTTGCGGGCACGATGGTGATCGGGTCTATCCCCGGCGGAAGCACCAGCACCTCGCTGCGCGGCCTCACATACAGGGCTTCACTGTAGCAGCCATTCAGCCAGTACGGCTCTCGCGCGGACAGGGAGATCCCGTACACCTGCCGGCTGGGGCAGAGAGACGCTTCCCGGCGCACGACGCAGTAGTTGCACTGCCCGCAGGTGATGCCCCGATTCCAGACCACCAGATCGCCCGGCCGCACCGGCCTGCCCAAGAGATCAACGCGTCCCGGATCACAGTCGATGACGGTCCCGACACCCTCGTGGCCGGGGATCAGGGGCAGGAGGTCATCCCCGACGCGGGGATCGTGACGGTCGATGATCTCCAGATCAGACCCGCAGATGCCCGCGGCCTCCATGCGCACCAGCACCCCCCCAGCCTCCATTGCGGGCACGGGTAGCTCAACGGGCTCCAGCGGCTTTCCGAACTGGCGGAGCATCATAGCCCGTGCGGTCGAAGCCCTCACTGGACCTCCACCGCCGGAAGCGGACACATCTTTGGTTCAAGCGAGTGCAGGTTACTGTGGAAAACCTTGTGCATACTGGTGATAACTCCGAACCGGACACAATTTCGTTCAAGATGCGCAGAACATCTGCGTATAAACATCGGATTTTTGCTGAACAATTGCCCTCTTCGGCTGCCCTTGTAGAGGGATAGGCGCAAAACTTATATATCTCTATCCAGTATCGTTTTGTGAACTTCTCGCCTTCGCGCAGGCGACCACCGCACTGATGAGCCCCCCCACCTCCTGGGGGAAGATGGTCCGCGCATCCAGCACAAGCGCCCCTTCGGAGACCCGGGTGTACACCGACGGGGTCCCGACTCGCAGGCGCCGGGCCAGTTCATCCGTGGGCGTTCCCGCCGGCGGGGTGACATGGACCGCTGCGGTGTCCAGCTCCTCCTCGGGCAGGGAGCCGCCGCCGACGCGCGCCGACCGGTCCACAACCACGCGAGCCCGGAAGCCTTCGGGCAACTGATCCACAAGCTTCGCCGCAATGCTCTCGGCCCGCTCGCGCACGGATTCCAGGGGCTCGGTGGCCGCCCGAAGTGTGGGGATGCGCTCGCAAGCGAGGTCCGGGTCTGCCAGCAGGTCCAGGGTGGCCGTCAGCGCCGCGATGGTCATTTTGTCCACACGGACCGCGCGGGCGAAGGGGTGCTTCTTCATCTGCTGGATGATGTCCGGCTTGCCCACGGCAATGCCGCACTGGGGCCCGCCCAGGAGCTTGTCGCCACTGAAGGTCACCAGGTCGGCCCCGGCGGCCAGACTGGACTGGGGCGTTGGCTCGTCCCCCACGCCCCGGGCCGCCAGGTCAATCAAGGCCCCGCTGCCCAGGTCCTCGATGAGCAGCAGGCCGCGGGCATGGGCCAGATCCGCCAACTGAGAGATGGAAGGGGTGCTGGTGAAGCCGATGATCCGGTAATTGCTGGGGTGGGCCACGAGAATGGCGGCGGTATTCTCGTTGATCGCGCGCTCATAGTCGGCCAGATGGGTGCGGTTTGTTGCCCCAACTTCCCGCAGAATACAGCCGCTCTGTTCAATGACCTCGGGGATGCGGAAGGACCCGCCGATCTCGATGAGCTGGCCGCGGGAGATGATAACCTCTCTCCCCCGGGCCAGGGCCGCCAGAGCCAGCATGACCGTGGCGGCGTTATTGTTGAACACCGCGCCGGCAGGCGCTCCGATGATGGTCTTCAGCCGGTCCTCCACATGGACATGGCGGCTGCTGCGTGTCCCGGTCTCCAGGTCTGCTTCAAGGTTGTTGTATGACCTGCAGATACGGTACACGGCTTGCGCGGCCTCTTCGGCAAGCACTGAACGGCCCAGATTGGTGTGGATGATGACCCCGGTGGCGTTGATTACCGGGCGCAGTCCGACGCGCGCCTCAGCCTCCAGCGACTCACGGGCGCGGTGGATGGTCTCGCCCGGCACGTCTGCGGGGGGCTCCTTGCCGGCGCGGATGGCTGCGCGCAGATCATCCAGTGCCGCGCGCAGGGCCTGGGTCACGCGCAGGTGACCGAACTCCTGCACCAGCTCCGCGCCCTGCGCTGTCTCAAGCAGTGCTCCGACGGCAGGGAGGCTGCGCAGCGCCTCGTTGATATCCATGGTCACTCGCTCCCGCATGAGAAATCGCTCTCGAGCCCTCACGGGCGGCCAAATGCCCCTGGTGGCCCTGCAGACCGCCTGTCCATTGTACTCAACACAGGTGTCTGGGGGGAAGGTCCGCTCACGGTTTCCACAACCCTGTTGGCAGTGCGGGAGGCCTGTGCTATACTCGTGGCCTTCATGCCCGCAGTCTTCTCTGGAGTGCGGGCCGCAGGACGCCTCAATCCGACACAATAATTTCGCTGAAAATGCCTCTAATGTTCACAAATAGTGGGGAGGAACCGGGCTCTTCCCCGCGAAAGTTGGCATGAGCGGAGTGGCCTGGATGGGGGCTTCCAGCAGTTTCACCGTCGACAGACTGCTTTATTCGTGCTAAGCAGCGATTCCGGGGCCGTTCCGGGAGGGTATCTCGGACCGTAAGTCAGCCGCTCCGACCTGGGCATCGGGGCGACGTGTCCGCTACCGCATTGATTGCGTGGGCGCGCGATCATCTTCATCTTCACAGCCATGATCCTCGTTGATCCAGCAGCAGCTGATTGCAGACGCTGACATGCGGAAACCTCCTGTTCGCGCCCCCAAGAGAGGTCAAAGGGGATGGCGACCAGCAACGTGTCTGAGAGCACGCACCTTTGGACGGCGGCTCTCCCGAAGCTGACCGAGCGCGTGGGCAGCGCGACCTTCGACAGCTTCTTGCGCAACACCATCGCCCTGGATTTCGACGGGCAGACCTTCACCCTGGGTGTTCCCACCAAGTTCGCCAAGGACTGGCTGGAGCAGCGCCATGCCGACGCCATCGTGGAATGCCTGTCCCAGGTGGCCAACAGTCCGGTAGTGGTGCGCATGGAGCTCATCGGAAGCGACACGGCCGTGGCCCCCCCGCCTCCGCCGCCTGTTGTCCAGCGCGCGCCGCATCAGGAGACGGGAAGGCCCGACATGTTCGGCGGCACCCCGCTGAACCCCCGCTACACCTTCGAAAACTTCGTGGTGGCGGATTGCAACCGTTTCGCCCATGCCGCCGCATACCAGGTGGCGCGGTCGCCCGGGCGCTCGTATTCCCCGCTGTTCATTCACAGCAAGGTCGGTCTTGGCAAGACCCATCTCATGCAGGCGATCGGCCACTATGTGCGGCGGGAGAACCCTGCGGCTCAGGTGGTGTACATTTCCGCTGAGAACTTCGTGAACCAGGTTATCACCGCTATCCGCGAGGGTCGGGGCGAGGAGTTCCGGCGCAAGCACCGCTACGGGGATGTGTGGCTCGTGGATGACCTGCAGTTCATCGCGTCCATCGAGGGGCCGGCATCGGAAGAGGAGTTCTTCCACACCTTCAACTTCCTGGCCGAGACCAACAAGCAGATTGTACTGGCCAGCGATGCCCCACCGCGGCAGTTGAAGATCATGAACGACCGCCTGCGTAGCCGCCTGGAAATGGGCATTGTCGCGGACTTGCGGGCACCTGACGTGGAGACCCGGGTGGCGATCCTGGAGAAGAAGGCGGAAGCCGAGGGCGTCATGGTGCCCCGGGAGATACTGGAGTACGTTGCGACGAAGATTGAGTCAAACATTCGCGTGCTTGAGGGCGCTCTGGTCAAGATCTGCGCCTACCAGTCCCTTTATCAAGTTACGCTCACTCTTCCGGTGGTTGAGGACATCATCGCAGACTACTCCACCGCCGCCACTGACCGCAGGGTCACCCTCGACGACATCGTCGCCCATGTGAGCGCCGTCCATTCGGTGAACCCGGAGGATGTCAAGGGGCCAAAGCGAAACAAGGAGATCGTCTGGCCGCGGCAGGTGGCGATCTACCTTGCGCGGGAACTCACGGATAATTCGCTGGCGGCCATCGGGAAGTATTTCGGGGGCCGGGATCACTCCACAGTGTTGCACGCTTACAACAAGGTGAGCGAGCAGATCCTTGAAGACGAGCAGGTCCTGTGGGCGATCAACGACATGCGGGCGGCATTGAGGGGAGAGTAAAGCACAAGCGGCAGCTCAAGCCGATAGCAGTCCGCTGCCTCGTGTTCGAAGCCTGCGGCAACGACTGCTGATCACCCAGCTACACCCGCGGGCGACTGCAGCTGACACCGATTCAGAGCGCAGGGCGCCTCACCGCAGCACATGCATGACCGAGCTTTTCCACAACGTGCCTTGATAGCCTGTTGACGTGATTGGGGACTGTGTGAGAAACTGCCGCAATCGTGGATGATGTGGATAACTCCCTGGCGTTACCCACTGATTTATCCCGAGCCGGAAGGCCCATCCAACCACAGTTCCGGGCCTGTTTCCACACTATCCACGGCACTACTATTACTACTGCTGTCTAGATATACTCCAACGGCCTTTAGCCGTTCTCGGGGAAAACTGAGACCAGGTCCGAAGCAGACGTCAAAAAACACCGTGCGTGAACCAAGGGAGGACCGGACTGATGCTGAGAGTTAGCTGCCCTCGGGAGGCTCTTCATCAGGCGGTGCAGACCGTCGCGAGAGGGGTTACCGGGCGGAGCATGCAACCAGTGCAGAATAACATCTACCTAGAGGCAGTCGGGAGCCAGCTCAAGCTGGTTGCCACGGACCTCGAGGTTATCAGCCTGGAGGCCCTGGTGGATGTGAACGTGGTCGACGAGGGCGCTGTCACTGCCCCCGCGCGTCTGCTGCAGGAACTGGTCAACTCCCTGCCTGATTCCGATGTGATCCTGGAAGCCGATGAGCACCAGGCTCTCGCCGTTCACTGTGCCTCGGTGAACTACACCATACGCGGACTGTCTGCCGCTGATTTTCAGATGTTCCCGCCGATGGGCGAGGGCATCAATGTTGTGATGCCCCAGTCTCAGCTTCACGCCATCTTGTCCCAGACAGTTTTCGCAACTTCCCGGGACGAGACCCGCCCCATCCTTACGGGCGCATTGTTTGAGTTCACCAACAATGCGCTCAAAGTGGTGGCTACGGACACGTACCGTCTGGCCATGCGCACCGCCGTGATCGATCTGGCTACCGAACACCCTGTCTCCGTAATCGTGTCTGCTCGAGCGCTCAGGGAGGTTCATCACATCCTCAATGCGGATTCCGAGGACAGCGTGAATATCGCGGTGTCTGCGAACCAGATTCAGTTCAGCATGGACAACTGCCGCGTGTCCTCTCGACTGATCGAGGGTCAGTTCCCCAACTACCAGAAGGTGATTCCGGACAGCTACGAGCGCACCCTCACCGTGGCTGTGAGCCAGCTTGAGCCGGCACTGCGGCGCGCGGCGCTCGTGGCGCGTGACGATGCCAATCGCGTCGTGGTGCGGCCAAGCGCGGATAGCGTCCAGCTTACTGCCAAGAGCCCGGACGTGGGCAACTTCGAGGAGACGGTGCCGGGATCGCTTGAGGGAGAACCCACTGAGATCGCCTTCAATGCCCGCTATCTGCTGGAAGTGGTGGATGCACTGGATGTCGAAAACCTCGTGCTGCAGCTGTCAGGACCGCTGAACCCCGGGATGGTCCGTATGCAGGGCAATGATGAGTACTTGTATGTACTCATGCCCATGCAGATCACGTAGGAGACAACTCGCCGGTGTACCTCAAGCGCCTGGGCCTTGAACAGTTCCGTTGCTACCAACGAGCGGACATTCTTCTCGGCCCGGGCCTTCACGTCCTTGCCGGTCCCAACGCCAGCGGCAAGACCAGCGTGCTGGAGGCCATTTATCTGCTGGCCTCCACGAAGTCGCACCGAACCAATTCAGACCGGGACCTGGTGAAGTTCGGGGCAGAATGGGGCCGGGTGACCGGGGAGTTCCACACCACCCAGCGCGGCGAGCTCACGGTGCGCGTGACGCTGCGCGCGATGAACGGGGACAGCGGCCCGCGCAAGACCATCGAAGTCAATTCTGTCCCCAGGCGGCGGTTCGCGGATATCATCGGCCAGACCGCCGTGGTGATCTTCGGACCAGATGACCTGAATCTCATCAAAGGCCCGCCCGGAGGCCGCCGGCATTACCTCAATGCGGGCATTTCTCAAGTCCGTCCGGCCTACCTCGACGACCTCATGCGATACCGCCGTGCCCTGCGCCAGCGCAACGAGTGCCTGAAGGCGCATTTCAATGACCCGGACATGGCCGAAGTGCTGTGCGCGTGGGATGTGCAGCTTGTGGATTGCGCTGCCAACGTCTCCGCGGGACGGGAAGACTTCATCCGCGCGCTGGCGCCGCACCTGAAGGCCATTCACCGGGACCTTAGCGGGCAGACAGAGGACATCGAGATAAGATACGACAGCGACTTGAGCGAGGCGGTGGGGATCAACGAGAAGCGAGCGCTCATGCGAGAACTGCTCGAGGGCGCACTGGACCGAGACCTTCGCTTGGGACGCACCAGCCGGGGCCCCCACCGGGACGACATCGACCTGACCATCGACGGCAAGAGCGTGCGCACCTTCGGTTCCCAGGGACAGCAACGCACGGCGGCGCTGGCGCTGAGTCTGGCTGAGGCGAGGGTGATTGAGCAGTGGAGCGGCGAGACCCCCATCGTGCTGCTTGATGACTGCCTGTCGGAATTGGACGAGACTCGGGCCCGCAGAGCGCTGGAGCTGACGCGTTCCGTGGAGCAGGTCATCGTCACCACCGCCTCGTGGGACCGGCTTCTGGATGAGTACGCGCAATCCGCGCGGGTGCACACTGTCGGGGGCGGACAGATCGGGGAGGGTGGGGCCGAGTGAACCGCATGAGCGACGGGGTCGCGTCCCCCCTGAAGGACGCGGTGGAGAGCCTGCTTCGCCAGCGGGGACTGCTCAAGGTGAGCCGAGAGGCGCTGGTGCCGGTGCTCTGGCCGCAGGTCGTGGGCCCGTGGTATGCGCGGCACATCCGGGTGGTGCGCGTGGATGACGGCGTGGTCACCGTGAAATGCGATTCGGCCTCGCGCGCGCAACAATTGCAGCTCGATGCGAACCGGATCATCGAGGCGCTCAATGAGCGGCTGGAGTCCAGGACGGTGCGGGAGATCCGAGCCAGCACCGGCGCTGTCAGCTGGCGCGAGCCCGGCGTTCAGGCCGGGCAAACCCAGGCGCCGCAGGGCCCGTCACAGTGGGAACTGGACGCTATGGCGCTTACGTCTAATGAAGCACGCTGGGTGGAATCCGTGGCGGCGCGCATTGAAGAAGGCCCTCTGCGGGATCAGGCCCGGCGGGTCCTCGCAAACCAGTGCAAGATCGACCGGTGGAAGGTAGAGCGCGGGTACCGTCCCTGCGAACTGTGCGGAGTGCTGGTGCGGCCCGGTGTGAAGCGCTGCCGGTCGTGCGATCCGGGGCGCATCCCAGCCCAGGGAACCCACGAAGTCCCGGACACGGAGTACGCCGACCGGACAAGCTCGCGACGAGGCCGGCCCAGGGGAAATCGCAGGCTCTAGGAGCCTGCCGCCGACGTCCGGGACATCCGCCATACCGGGCATCGTGGTGGCCGGAAGGCGGCCGGCGCCGGCGCCTCTGCCCCACCTTGTCACACCATCTTACGCGCGAAGGGCCGTGAGGCAAGATGCCGGGACAACGCTATGAGGGTCCCATCGAGCGCATCGGACCGTGTCGCTGGAAGCTGCCGAAAGACCCGGGTCGCGGGATGCTCACCGACGGCGTGGTCTATGCCGACGAAGAGCTTTTTCGGGACCTGCGAGATGACGCGGCGCTCTGGCAGGTCGCGAACGTCGCCTGCCTGCCCGGGATCATCGGCGAATCCATGGCCATGCCCGACTGCCACTATGGCTATGGTTTCCCCATCGGCGGCGTTGCGGCCACCGATGCCGAAGAGGGCGTGATCTCACCTGGTGGCGTGGGCTACGACATCAATTGCGGAGTGCGGCTGCTGCGCACTGATCTTATGCTGGACGAAGTGCGCGACAAGCTGCAGGACCTGGCAAATCAGATTTTCCGGGACGTGCCCTCCGGGGTCGGCGAGAAGGGCAGCATCCCCTTGACTGAGCCCGAACTGCGCCGGGTGCTTGCCCAGGGCGCCAAGTACGTTGTGAGCCAGGGAATGGGGACCCAGGCCGACCTGGATTGCACCGAGGAAGGCGGGTGCCTGGCCTCGGCCGATCCGGACGCCGTGAGTTCCCGCGCAATGTCCCGGGGCCGACCACAGGTGGGCACTCTGGGCAGTGGCAATCACTTCCTGGAAATCCAGACGGTGGATGAGGTCTTCGACGAAGAGGCGGCCTCCGTGATGGGTATCGATGAGGTCGGGCAAGTCTGTGTCATGATCCACTCGGGCTCCCGCGGCCTGGGCCATCAGGTTTGTGACGATGCCATCGAGGTCATGCAGAAGTCCATGCGCAACTATGGGCTGCGTGTGCCGGACCCCCAGCTCTGCTGCGTTCCCGTGACCTCCCCCGAAGGGCAGGAGTACTTCGCCGCGATGTCGGCGGCCGCGAATTTCGCCTGGGCCAATCGACAGGCCGTCATGCACCTGGTGCGAACCGCTTTCGAACGGGTCCTGAAGGCGGGCAAGGGCAGGCTTGGCATGGAGCTTGTCTGGGACGTGGCCCACAATATCGCGAAGTTCGAGACACACCTGGTTGGCGGCAAGGAGCGCCGCCTCTGCGTCCACCGCAAGGGCGCGACGAGAGCCTTCGCACCCGGCAGGCCCGAAGTGCCCAAGCGTTACCGCGAGATCGGTCAGCCGGTTATCGTGCCGGGCGACATGGGCTCGGCGTCCTTCGTGCTGGTGGGCACCCAGACGGCCATGGAGCGCACCTGGGGGAGCACCTGCCATGGTGCGGGACGGGTCCTGTCGCGCCACCAGGCACTGAAGCTGCAGCGTGGTGATGAGGTGGCGAGGAAGCTGGAGGCTCAGGGGATCGTGGTCCGGGCTGCCGGGAAAAAAACCCTTGCGGAAGAGGCCCCGGAAGCCTACAAGGACGTGAGCCGCGTGGTGGATGCTTGCGTCTGCGCGCAGATCGCGCGGAAGGTGGTCCGCCTGCGTCCTGTCGCGGTGATGAAGGGATAGTACTGTGGGGAAAGGTGACGCCTCTGCCCCACCTCCGACCCGCCCTTGACAGACCCGGGGTTTTCGGGGATTCTCAGCAGCGAGAAACTGACAGCGTCCGCCGGCCCAGGGCTTGACTTGGCCCTGTCCAGTGTTCGGACCGAAAGGAAGTGCTTTCGCCAATGATCGACCGCCGACTGATCCGCGAGACCCCGGAAGTCGTCCGCAAAGCCCTCCGGGACCGCGGTTCCGACTTCAACCTGGATCGGCTTATCGAGCTGGAGGCGCGCCGTCGCGAACTGCTGGGCGTCGAGTCCCTCAAGGCCGAGAAGAATAGCCTGTCCAAACAGATCGGGGCCACTATCCAGTCGGGCGGCGACCCCGAGCCCCTCAAGGCGCGGGTTGCAGACATCTCGGCGCAGATCGCCTCCATGGAAGAGGAACTGGGTGAGGTTGAGCAGGAACTCGACCGCATGATGCTGGATATCCCCAACATCCCCCTTCCCAGTGTCCCGGTGGGGGCCAGTGAAGAAGACAACGTCGTCGTGAAGACCTGGGGCGAGCCCCGGCGATTCGACTTCGAGGCCCTCGGACATTGGCAGATCGGCGAACGACTGGGCATTTTGAGCTTCGAAAGGGCTGCCCGCATGGCAGGCGCACGCTTCGTCTGCGATGTGGGCCTCGGAGCAACCCTGGAACGCAGCCTGATCAATTTCTTCCTGGACACCCATACGCGGAAGCACGGGTACACGGAGGTTCTACCACCCATTCTATCGAACGCAGAATCGCTTATCGGCACCGGTAGCCTGCCGAAGTTCGAAGAGGACCTGTTCAAGACCCGGGAGGGTTACTACCTGATCCCCACCGCCGAGGTTCCGCTGACCAACATGCACCAGGGCGAGATCATCGAGGGCGACCTGCTACCCCTGTATTACACCGCCTACACCCCCTGCTTTCGCAGTGAAGCGGGCTCGGCGGGCCGGGAGACCCGGGGGATGATCCGTCAGCACCAGTTTCACAAGGTGGAGCTGATGAAGTTCGTAAAGCCCGGGCAAGGCGATGAGGAGCTCGAGAAGCTCACCTGCGACGCCGAGGCGATCCTGCAGATGCTGGACCTGCCCCATCGTCGCGTGGCCCTGTGCACTGGCGACATCACCTTTGGTTCGGCCCAGACGTTTGACCTTGAGGTCTGGATGCCCGGCATGAACACCTGGCTGGAGATCAGTTCATGCAGCCAGTACGGGGATTTCCAGGCGCGACGGTGCAATACACGTTATCGGCCTGAAGCCGGCGCGCGGCCCGAGTACGTGCATACCATGAACGGATCGGGTCTGGCAGCCGGGCGCACGGTGGCGGCAATCTTGGAGAACTACCAGACCGCCGAGGGCACCGTGGTGATCCCCGAGGTGCTCCGGCCCTACATGGGGGGCGTTTCGGAGATCTTCCCGCCGGAGCGGTGATGCCTACGAGCCCGGCCACTGCAGCGATCGTACTGCTGCTCAACGGTGTCCAGCTCGACATGCCCCACCCCGCTCTGCTTGTCGGCGGGGTGGGCTGTATCCCTGTGCGCCCGGTGGTCGAGCGCCTGGGCGGGCAGGTAAACTACCGCCCCGGCCGGAGCATCTCCGCCCAGCTGGGTGCCGACGCCATCGCCTTCCCTCTGGCAGAAGCCGGCCATGGCCCCAGCGAGAACCGGGCAGTGAGCATTGGTGGGGTGGTGTACGTCTCTGGTCGCGACTTTGCGGCTGCCCTCGGTGGGCTCTGTCGCTGGCAGCCCGAACTGAGGGCACTTGACCTGCTCTTGCCGCCGACGGGCGGGGCTGGATCAAACCCACTCACAGGCCCGTCGGAAGCCGTACTTGAGCATGGCCGTCCTCGGACACTCGCGGGCCGCATCGCTGACCGCTCCGCGGCGCTCCTCTCCCCCACCCTGGGTTCCCCCGATTTCCCCCCGCGTTCGGTGATGATTGATACTCTCTCATCACTCACGAAGTGCAGTAGCCAAGACAATGAGATCGAAAAACACTTCTCCGGACCATTGAGCGGGCGCGGGCACGGCCTTCGGCTCGAGGGACGCTGGGAGATGCAGGGCTCTGATCCGCCGGTTTTCCTCGCCTGGGGGCTGCAGGAAGATGCCGAGGGCTTCCCCGGCCCCGAGGTTGCTCAGATCAGTGCCCATCGGCGTCTGTACGTGCGAGAGGAAGAAGTCGTGTTCCTGCTGCGGCGGAGCGGCCCCCGCCCTCCCCAGGGGTGTGTGATCGCTCTTTCCGAGCCTTCCGGTGAGACCTTGAGGGTGACGGTGGCGGACGAAGCTTGGCGTAGAGCGGAGATAGGCAACTCGGGAGCCGTCTGGTCAGGGCACGTGGTCTACCCTCTGCCTCATGAGGAGGGCCGGCGGGGTCTGGGCCTCTGGTCCGCGAGCCTCCTGGGTCCGGATGAGCAGCCCGAGGCGCGTTGCTGGTTTCTGGTCGCGCCGGGGGGTACGGAAGGTGGAAAATCCGGTGGCGAGTGACCGCAGTCCGGGACCTGCTCAATCGCGCATTTCGGGTTCGGTATTCCACCCGTGGTGGTTGTGGACCCTGGCGGCTGCTGTCGGCGCGGTTATCGGAGCGGGTTGGGCGATGGGGTCGCGTCAGCCGGCGTCTCCTGTGAACCCGTTCCCGATCAGCCCCACGGCCGCGGCAGCGGTCAATTCCGGCGGGCTGTACGAGGTCCGTTTTCGGGTCGGTGGGAGCAAGGTCGAGGCAGCGGAGTTGGTTCCTGCCGGGGTCACCGAGATCACTGCACAGGCGGATCTGGGCGATAGCGGTGATGGCGCGCCTGTCACGGCCAAGTGGTGGTGGACGGGAGATCCCCAGGAGGCTCCCCGCGTGGTGCGCAAGAGGTCATCGGGCCGCACAAGAGTGACCGCGGTCTTGCGGCTGCCCGGGGACAGAGTGCCTTTCACGCCGGGGGTTGGTGAGGTCGAGTTCCACAGATCGGGGGAACGGGTGGCGAGGGGCTCTTTCGTAGTCTGCGCGGACGCCGACGCCATTCTCGCTCAAGCGGATGCAACGGGACGGCCGACCGTGGTCGACCAGGTTCAAACGAGCCGGGCTGTGGGGGCAGACGGCTCTCCGGTCTCTCCCACGGACCGCTTTGGCCCCGGGGACAGGGTCTATGTCGTCTTCCGATACAGGCTGGCCGTTCCCGGCACCGAGTTCCGGGTCAACTGGTACGCGGGCGGGACGGAGATCGGGCGTGCGCAGACCCGCATCGTGGCGCAGAGCGCCGAGGGCTGGGGCCACGCCTGGCTCAGCGCAGGTGGATCAGGTCTGCCGGCGGGAGAGTACCAGGCGACTGTTACCTACGGGACGTCCCCGAAAGTAATGGGCAAGACTTTTTTCCGCGTAACTGGCCGGGCAGACGTGTCTTCTCGCAGATCCCCCTAGTTGAGTTGGTCCAGGAGTTCCAGCAGCAGCACCAGTCGCTCGAGTTCCTCGGCGCTGGAGTAGTTGATCTCGATGCGCCCGTCCCCTTTGGACTTCTGGCGGATCCGCACTTTGGTCATAAGAACCCCCTGCAAGTGGTCCTGGATTGCACGGAGGTTGGGGTCGAGGCGCGGTCTCTGCGGTTTTTCTGAGACGGCCTGGCTCTCTTCCCTATCCAGAGCTTCCCGCACGGCACGCTCGACTTCTCTGACGGTCAGCCCATCTTCCTGAATCTTCCTGGCGAGTGCGAGCATGGCCTCGGGATCGCCAGACAGGCCAAGGAGCGCTCTACCGTGGCCCTCGGACATGGCGCCGGACTGGATCGCGGTCTGGATTTCCTCCGGGAGGTCCAGGAGTCGGAGAGTGTTGGCGATTGCGGATCGGCTCTTCCCCAGGTACCGCGCGAGCTCTTCCTGGGTGAGCGCGAATTCATTGATGAGGCGTCTGTATCCGCGGGCGGCCTCGAGAGGGCTGAGGTCTTCACGTTGCAGGTTTTCGATGAGAGCCAGCTGGAGTGACTCTTCATCGGTGATGTCCTGGGTAATGCAGGGCACCGTTTCCAGTCCTGCTCTCTGCGCTGCTCGCCACCGGCGCTCGCCGGCGACGATCTCATAGTCATCGCCTTTCTTTCGGACGATGATGGGCTGCAAAACGCCGTGGGCCTCGATGGATAGGGTCAGCTCTTCCAGCCGATCGGGATCAACATCGGCTCGCGGCTGCATCGGATTCGGGTAGAGAGAGTTGATAGGCACTTCCACGAGGGCCCTGGAATCGTTGATGGGTCCGGAGGGGATCAACTCGCTGAGACCTCTGCCCAGTGACCGTTTACGCACGCGGGAACACCTCTCTATATAAGTCCCAGTATGCTTTTGCGCCTCTGCAGGAAGGCTCGTAGACCACGGCAGGAAGGCCGTGGCTGGGTGCTTCGGCCAACTTGATGTTGCGGGGGATGGAACGCTGGTACACTTTCGGTCCCAGGAACTGGCGCACCTCCTCGGCCACCTCTGCCGACAGATTTGCGCGGCCGTCGAACATGGTGATCACCACGCCCCTGATGGACAGCTCCGGGTTGATCTGGGCCTGCACGAGTTTGACCACTTTGATGAGCTGTGCGAGGCCTTCCAGGGCATAATACTCTGCCTGGATCGGGATGAGAGCGTCCTTTGCGGCCGCAAGGCTGTTCACCGTGAGAAGGCCCAGGGAAGGAGCGGTATCGATGAAGATGACATCGTACCGTTGGTGAGCCGGCTGCAGCGCGTGTCTCAAGCGCGTCTCGCGGGCGATAGTGCTGGCAAGCGTCAAGTCGGCGCCCGCAAGGTCGATGGTAGCCGGCACGAGATCCAGACCCGGCACGCGAGTAGTCTGGACCACCTGATCGAGAGCGGATTCGGGGTCCTCACGGAGGGATTCGTCGGTAAGCAGGTCGTAAACGCAGGCCTCCAGCTCAGAACGGTCGATACCGAGGCCAGTAGTGGCGTTGCCTTGAGGGTCAGTATCCACCAGCAGGACGCGCTTGCCGTCCAACGCGCCGCATGCCGCGAGGTTGACAGCGGAAGTGGTCTTCCCCACCCCGCCTTTCTGGTTGACGACGGCCAGACACTCAGCCATGATTGACCCCCTGGCATATTGCTACGAAGGTTCCCCGTGAGTGGCTATGGACGCGCGTAAAGCGTCGCGATGAGGTTGGGCGCGAGAAGGCCGCTGCGCGACGCAATTGAAAACCCCTTTGGGGCAGAGTCGTAGGCAGGCAGGCCTGGCGAATGCCAGGCGCATATCCAGCGGCGGGATACCTCGGCAGCAATGGCCAATGCCAACCGGGTTTCAGTCATGGCCCGCAGGATCGTCCCGGTGAAGCGGGGCTCGCCGCAGCCAGGACGCAAGTCACAGGTCGGCGTGCGCACATTAGGGATTTGAAGGCGTCGAGACGCGAGTTCGGAAAACTGTGATGCCCGTTCCCTGCGGTCTAGCAGAGTCACACTGCACGCGGGGCAAAGGATCGCCAGAGCGAGACCGAGGGCGCCAGATCCTGCGCCGAGTTCCGCCCAATCGCCGAGGACAGGGCCGTCGAGAAGCGGCGCGAGTGCCCGGACAGGAAGGACTGCGTTCTCCAGGATGGCATCGCGAGAGCAATAGCCTAGAAGTCCTGTGCGTGGCGCGTACTCGGAGAGCCATCCGGCCAGTTGGTCGAGGCCAGCGGCGTCTGTGGAGATCACTTGCAGACCTCTGTTTCACGTGAAACAGGCTCGTAGCCAACTGTCCCGAGTATAGCCTTGGTCCCGCGACGCTGTCAATACGCGCCTACTACAAGTCATGTTTCACGTGAAACAAAGAAAGCCCTGCAGGAGGCAATTCTCAGCGACCACCACGCAGGAAGGCGATGCACGCCGCGTGCAGGGTCGCGAGGTCGGCGGGGGTAATGCCCGGCAGAGCAGCCGCCTCGGACAGGACCGTCGGCCGCGCCAGAGCCAGCCGTTCACGCGCCTCCAACCGGATTGCGAGCTGCGCGAAATCCAGATCGGCGGGGATCGCGATGTTGCTCATGGAAGAAATGGCTCGCATACGAGCCACGTCGCGACGAAGATAGGCGGCCTGGGCCAGAGACAGCTCTCCCAGCGCGCGCGCCGCTGCTTTCGCACGCACGCGCGGGCGCGCGCCACCCGAAAACCCCGCGCTTCCGCCGAGCGTTTCCCCTGGCAGGTCATCGCGGGGAAAGTGAACAAGTCCGATCTCTTCGGCGAGGCCGGAGAGACGGCACCAGGCCCCGTCCTGGCCGAATAAAAGCCGAAACTCGGCACGCGAGGTGAGCATCCGGTACGGCTCGTCCAGATGCTGTTCGGTCAGGTCAGAGATCATGACTCCAATGTATCCATCCCTGCGTCCCAGTCGGATAGGCTCAAGGCCGTGCAGACGCCGGGCGCAGTTGACCCCCGCGACCAGGCCCTGCGCCGCTGCCTCTTCATATCCCGACGTTCCGTTGACCTGGCCCGCAAAATACAAGCCTTTAACGGCAGGAAAGCCAAGATCCGGCCCCAGGCAACTCGCGTCGAGGGCATCATATTCTATGGCGTAGCCCGGGCGGACCATGTGAGCGTGCTCCAGACCTTCGATAGTTCGGAGCATCTCAAGCTGCACATCGGCGGGCATGGCGCTGGACACTCCCTGGACATACACCTCTTCTGTATCCCAGCCCTCGCGCTCCAGAAACACCAGGTGCGCCTGGCGGTCGGGGAACCGCTGCAACTTGGCCTCGATAGAAGGGCAATAGCGTGGCCCCACGCCCGTGATTCTGCCGCTCCAGAGGGCGGACCGGCCCGAATTGGCCCACAGCAATGCGTGGGTGCGCGGGTTTGTAGCGGTTATGTGGCAAGGCACCAGGGGAAGGGACGGACGCCCAACCCGGTCCCGGGAGAAGCGCTGATCGCTGGTCTCGCTGGGCTGGACGCGGACTTTGTCGAAGTCAATGCTGGAGAACAAGACCCGCGGGACCGTGCCCGTCTTAAATCTGCGGATCGGGAGCCCGAGCTGAGCCAAAGACGCACTCAGCTCCACGGAAGCCGCCTCTCCGGCGCGTCCGGCGGGGATTGTGACCTCACCCATGTGTATCATACCGTTGAGAAATGTGCCCGCGCAGAGGACGAGCCCCCGACACGCCAGAGGTCGACCGCTCTGAAGCAGGACGCCGGAGACAGCACGCTCGTCGACGAGGACGCGGACAGCCGTATCTTGAAGAATCCACAGCGATTCCTGCTTTTCCAGCACCGCTTTCATGCACGCTCTGTATAGAGCTTTGTCGGCCTGGGCGCGCAAAGCCTGGACGGCCGGGCCACGGGAGGAATTGAGGAGCCGGATGTGGGTGAAAGAACGGTCGATATTGCGGGCCATCTCCCCGCCGAGAGCATCGATTTCCCGAACCAAATGGGCCTTGCCCGGGCCTCCGATGCTGCAGTTGCAGGGCATGGCCGCTATCGTGTCCAGATTCTGGGTCACAAGAGCTGTGCGCACACCAAGTCGGGCGCAAGCAAGGGCGGCCTCACAGCCCGCGTGGCCGCCGCCGACCACAACAACGTCGAAATCGTCATCGCTGAGAACCCGTGCGGTCATGCGCGCATTCTACACGGGTGCTTTGGGTGGCGCAAGGCCTCCTTGACAGGCGCCTCCACATGAAAGACAATGCTGGGCAGCATTGGCACTCGGGAGTGACCAGATGGGCGAGGACCCTATCGTACGCCACCAGGACGAGATCCCAGGCACGCCCTGTCCGTGCGGTATCAGCCGACGCGTCCTGACACGGGCAGACCGGGTTGTCGCGGGCTTCCATGTCACCGATCTCGGTGACGCGAAACGCCACGTACACCACCGTACGGTTGAAATCTACGCCATCCTCGAGGGGGAGGGCGTGATGGAGCTTGGAAGCGATGTGTATCCAGTCAAGCCCGGACATGTCATTTACGTCCCTGCCGGCTGTCCGCACCGGGCGATGGGGCGGATGCGCGCCCACATCGTCACTATCCCGCCCTTTGATCCCGATGACGAACATCTGTGCGATGACTGAGAAACGCCCCCGAAGGACCTCACACCGGCCCGAGAAGCCGTGTCTCATGGGCCGGCGAGATGGACGAAGTCCCGAATAGGGACCAGAACGACACAGGGAGGAGTTCGAGATGGCCAAGAAGTTTCGCGTAGCATTCGTGGGTGCCGGTGGCATCGCCCAGGGAGCACATTTCCCGGGGTGGAAAGCCCTGCCGGACTGCGAGATTGTCGCCATTGCCGACGTCCGGCGTGAGACTGCCCTCGCGGCCGCGGAAAAAGCGGGCATCGGGGAGGACATGATCTTCGAAGACTACAAGAAGATGCTCGAGTCCGTGGAAGCGGATATCGTGGATGTCTGCACCCCGAACTGCTACCACAAAGACCCCGTCATCGCCGCTTTCAAGGCCGGCTGCCACGTGATCGTCGAGAAGCCCATCGGCGTGTCGCGCAAGGAAGCGGAACAGATGACCGAAGCCGGACACAATGCCGGCAAACTCTTCATGGTCGCCCAGAGCATGCGTTTTCAGGACAATTCGCTGGCGATGAAAGACTGGGTGGATGCCGGCTACGTGGGCGACATTTACTGGGCCCGGGCCAGTTACCTGCGGCAGCGAGGAGTACCGGCGTGGGGGGCTTTCATCGTCAAAGAGATGTCGGCCGGCGGGCCAGGCTATGACCTGGGTGTGCACATTCTCGACCTGTGCCTGCATCTCATGGGGCACCCGGAGCCGGTGAGCGTCTCCGCGGGCATGTGGCTGGAACTGGCCAACAAACCATCCCTGATGAAGCACGATCCCAAGAAATACACGGTGCCTGAGGAGTTTGTTGCCGGTTTCGTGCGTTTCGCCAACGGCGCGGCCATTTCGCTGGAGACCAGCTGGGCATTGAATGTGCCTGAAGGCAGCGGTGCAATCGTTCTCGCGGGAACCAAGGGCGGAATGCAGAACAGCCCCTTGACCCTAGTGCGAGAAGAAGCCGGGATGCTGATGAACGCGACGCCCGCGATCAACCCGTATGCAGGGATTGCCTCCCACAGCGAGGAGATCCGCCGGTTCGTGGAAGCCATCAAGTCCGGTGGCCCTTCGCCAGTCCCGGGCGAACAGGCGATCATGACCCAGCGGATCCTCGATGGTCTGTACACCTCGGCGCAGAAGGGCAAGGAAGTCAAGGTCTAGCCAAGGGGGACCAGGCAGAGACGGCCGGGGAGAGTATACAGGCGGACGGGCCATCACAGGCTCGTCCGCCTGCCCGGTTCCAGCAGGAATAGCCTGTCAGCGCCGGGGTCTGATGAGGGCCTTGATTGTCCCCGCAGCGAAGCCGATGGTGAGAGGGAGGTTGTAGACGGCAAGACGCCAGGCAAGCCCCGAGTGTTCCCGGGCCTCGCGTGCCGCATCCCCAGCCGACTGCGCCAAGGAATCCCAATGCACCGCGGCTGCATGGTAACCGATGAGTTGGAGTGCGATGATCGCGAGGGCGAGAAACACCGCCAGACGGAAGACCCTCAGGCAAGCTCGCCCAAAGAGCCAGCCCACCAGTGCACCCAGGAGCATCATCCCTATGATCGGACCGATCTCGGTCATGGGTTGCCTCCGTTTGGTTCCCAATTGGCATCATAGGTCTCCGGAGAAGAATTGTCAAATCTCACGAAAAACTCTTGTGTAAGCCAATTTAACGTCAGCGAGACACTCACGGCCGGACTGGCGGGGGGCCGTGCAGCTCTTGTGTGGTATACTTGTGCGGCGTATGAGACGCTTCGGCGGCCTGTTTTCTCGCCAGAGGACCGTGACCGATGGACTATCAGTCGATCAACTCGATTTTTGCGCTCAGCTTGCTGCTTGCCGCAGGGTTCGCGGGAGCCCGTTTGGCGAAGCTGGTTCGTCTGCCTTCGGTCACGGGCTACATCCTGGCCGGTATTCTGCTGGGTCCGTCGGCGTTTGACATAATTCCGCACCACCTGATGGAGCAGGAACTGCGGGTCTTCACGGAGATCGCCCTGATGCTCGTGGCCTTCGGCATCGGGGAGCGGTTCGATCTGCAGCAGCTCTCGACAACCTGGCCGCGGTTGTCCAGGATCAGTCTGGGCGAGATCACCGGTGCGTTCGTTCTGGTCTGCGGGGCCGTGTTGCTGACAATGCGCGTGGCGTCGGGTGGTGGGGAAGAGGTGGCGTGGCCCGCGAGCATCTCAGCGGCCTTGATCTGTGCCTCGATCGCGGTGGCGACGGCTCCCGCGGCCACGGTTGCGGTCATGCGGGAACTGCAGGCGGCAGGACCGGTCTCCCGGCTGGTGCTCTCGGCCCTCGTCGTCAACAACGCACTGAGCATCACACTGTTCGGGATCTGCGTTGCCGTGGCTCGCGTGTTGCTCGGGACCGCCGAGGGGAGCGGTCTTGCGCAGGCGGTTCAGCCGGTTGTCCTGACTCTTGCGGCGCTGGGGCTCGGGCTGGCCGGCGGGGTTACTACGGACCTCATTGTGCACCGCCTGTCGAGCCGCGCGGATGTGCTGATCGTGGCCCTGACGGCGGTCTTCTTCTGCGGCGGGTTCGCGCAGTATCTTGGGCTGTCTGCGCTTCTGGCGGGGGTTGCCGCGGGTTTTGCGGTGGTGAACCGGGACCGGCGCGACGTCCGGGCCTTCCGGGCGCTGAACGATTTCGAGCCGCCCATCTACGGCCTGTTCTTCACACTGGCAGGGGCCGATCTTGCGCTGTCGGATCTCGTTCGGTCGGGCGCGGTAGGGGCGGCGTTTGTGATCGCCCGGGCAGTGGGGAAGTACCTGGGCGCGTGGTTGGGTGGGCGCAGCGCGGGGATGAGCTGCGAGCAGGCCACCTCGGTTGGGCTCGGACTTATCCCACAGGCCGGCCTCGCTATCGGTCTGGCTTTTCTGGTGCGACAGGATGCATCGCTGGAAGCTGTGCGGCCGGTGATCATCAACGTGGTCGTGGCGAGTGTCGTGGTCAATGAGCTGATCGGCCCGCCGTTGGTGCGGCTCATGTGTCTGCGGACCTGCGAGGTCCCGGATAGCGATGTCTGTCCGGTCCCACCCGAACCGAGCGAGCTTGATACGGTGGATGTGGTGCCGTGGACGTGGCCGAGGCTCAATCCGCCGGCTCGGGCGAATGGCTATGTGGCGGCGAGCCTGAGTCATCCGATCACTGCTCCGGGCGTGGTGCGGATCGCCACGCTCCTGGGCCACCACTACGGGGCCACGCCGCTCGCGGTGCATGTAGTGACCGAGCAGGCCGAGGATTTCTGGGACATCGGCCCGGACCAGGAGACGGTGTGGCTGTTCCGCCTCGCGCGGCAGGAAGCGCAATCGCTGGGCTACGGCTTGAGCACCGAGGTGGAGTTCGCGGATGAGGCGGCCGAGGGCCTACTGCGCGTAACCCGGACCCAAAACGTGCGCGCCATTGTGCTGGGCCATCCCCGAGCTGCCAAGTCGCGGGGGTTCGGCAAGATTGTGGACACGCTGGCACGGGAGGCGCTGTGCCCGGTTGTAGTGGTGAAACTCGCAGGGCCGCTGCATACCGAGCGGATTTTGGTGCCCATCAGCAGCCGGGGGGACCTGGCGACGGTGCTTCCGGTGATCTGCGCGCTGGGGATGGTGCTGGAACACCAGATGACACTTCTGCGGCTCATGCCACCCGACGCGCAGGCCCAGGAACTTGATGACGCGGAAGGGATGGCCCTGGACTGGGCGCGCGAGTGGAAGGTGCCGGGGCAGGTGAGTTGCCGTGCCGTCGCTACGGATTCGCGAGTACACACGGTGCTTGAGGCGGCACAGGACCACGACGTGGTGGTGATGGCAGCCAGCAGTCAGACGGGCCTCGCGCGAGTGTTCTTCGGGTCTCTGGCCGAGGATGTGGCGCAGCGTATCGATAAACCGATGCTGCTGGTTCGAGCAGGCGCTGAAAGCGCGGGTGGGGGAGAGGAAGACGCCATCATCTAGCGAGCGCCTCCGCGACAGTCCCGCCCGCACGCTCACCTTTCGGCGCGGAAGTGATCCCAGCCCCTGGTCTCGAGTGAAAGCTCCTCACCGTCTTTCCCCAGCAGGGCGACGCCCTCTCCTTCGATTACACGGCCCACGGGTGTCAGAGCACCGAGACCGTTCTCCGCCAGAATCTCGTTGACGCGCCCGATCTCCCCCGGCGCCAGTGACAGCAGCAGCTCATACTCCTCACCGCTGGTGGCGGGAGACCACTGCGGCCTGTGAGAGAGGCGTGCGCCGGCTGCCGCGCACGATGGGTCCACGGGTATCGATGCGGCGATGATCTCCATGCGCACGCCGCTTTCGCGCGCGATATGCCCTGCGTCCTGAACAAGACCGTCGCTGATGTCTATGGCCGCGTGCACAGCCGGGTCGCCGGCCAGTACGCGGGCCTCGGCAACACGGGGAGTGGGATCGGTGAACCGCTTGCGCAGGACGGTGAAGTCGGGCTCATCCAGGAGCGCGGGGTTGCAGCTGAGGAGGTTTACCGCGGCCGCTGATTCGCCCAGACAGCCGGTGATCGCGAGGGTATCGCCTGGCCTGGCGCCGGACCGCACCCATGGTTGCTCGGCCCAGCCGAGCACGACCAGGTCGATCATGATGCTGTCGAAAGCGCCGACGATGTCGCCGCCCACAAGGGGCGCGCCATATTTGCGGGCGGTTTCGGCAACCCCGCGCATGAGATCGGTCGCGTGCTCCGTGCGGGTGTCGGCCGGAATTGCGGCGGTGCAGAAGGTGGCGAAGGGCACGCCGCCCATGGCCGCGATGTCGCTGATTGCCCCCGCCGTGCTGCGCCGGGCAGCATCGTAGGGGCTGATCCAGTCCAGCCGGAAGTGTCGACCTTCGAGGGCGCCATCCACGGTGACCAGGAGCTTGTCCCGACGGCCGACGTCCATCACCGCGCAGTCGTCACCGATTCCCCGAATCACGCCAGGGCCGGGTTCTCCTACCAGTTCGCGAATGCGGTCGATGAACCCGAACTCACCGATGTCCCGCAATGTTGCCATGTCTCATGTTTCCTCCATCCAGGCGGACGCCGCCGCACCCCGGGGAAATGAAAGCGCCGACATCCCGGGCGGAATGTCGGCGAAGGGTGTGGGTAGATCTGGTTTCTAGTTGCACAGCGCGCTGGCGACCTTCGGGAGCCCGTTCTTGATATTGGCGACCCATGCGTCGGCGAGAGCCTTGACTGACATCCCCTTGGATTTGGCGTCCATCGGCGTCGCGGTGACGATGACCGTGCGGCCGCCGTACATGATATCAATGCCGCCATCGGCACGAGGTGCCTGGTGCACCATATCCGGGTTGAAGTTCCCTGCGATGCTGCTCAGCGCCGCGTCGGCTTCCCTGCCGCGCGCGCGCACGGTGGCGTTACCCATGGGATCGGTCAGGCGGAAGAAGACGTGATTACCGATGGCCACGGTGTAGACCGGCGGTCCACCGAAACAGGCACTCGGGGCGGTGGCGAGCAGGCCCTTGCGGATTCCGTCGGCCCACTGCTCAGCCAGGTCACGGGCGCTTGCGGAACCCGATGCCGCAACATCCTGGGGGTAGACGGTAACGATGCGGATCTTGTCGACGTAGACCGTGGGGGCGCCGCGCACTTCGTCGACGTATACCGGCGAGATCTTCCCGGAACTCATGACCTCGATCAGACGCTGCAGGATGATGGCCTCTCGCTCGGCGATAGAGAATCCCGCCGCAGGCGTGCGGATGGTGAAGTACACGAAGGCGTCGGTCTTGATCTCCACAAGATCGGGCTGCCAGGATTCCGCGACCATGGGCCGGTCGTCTTCGGCGCCATAGTAGACAATCTCGTCCGGCACAGCGCAGGCCCCGATCGAGGGAAGAGCGAGAAGGAGCGGCAGTACTGCCAGACCGATCAGGCACACGAGTCTCATGATCGTGCCTCCGGGTACAGCGCAAAATTCCTGGTGCACCGATGCCCGGCACACCAGCCGTTACATAGCATCCTACAGCGTTTCCTGTTCGCGCGTCAACCGGGCGCACCGGGCAACGCGCGAACAGGAGGTTCATACCCAGATAGGACGCAGTTTCAAACGTCAGGGGACGAGGCTGAGCGAGACGTTCGGCCTCTGCGGCGGGAATAGCTGATCTTGCGACGGCCGACAGTCTCGCTCGGTGGCTTCCAGTTCTAGGCGGGTCGCTCTGTAGGCTCAGCTCCTCCGTCGCCGCCACCAGGCGATACCCGCCGGGACCACGCTCAGGAGCAGCAGGCTGGCGGAGGACAGCTCGGGCGTTACCTCGCCCGGTTCCCCATACTCGACCATATAGGCTGTGGCTGTATTGTCTTTGTTCTCAAGGTCCAAGTCATTCCATCCGGGGCCATACACCAGGCCCATGACGAGACCGTTCTCTTCGTTGTCCTCAATATGCATGGTATTGGATGCGTCGTTGGGTTCGACCCAGCCGGAACCGGGTGCCCAATATGTGAAGTCCCACGGCTCTCCCGTGACCCATCGCCAGCCCGTGCTCGTTGTGGGTTGGTTATCAAGCTGATAGCCACCCAACCAGGCGAAGTCTCCGAGAAGGCCGGTGACGAAGGTGTTCTCACCTGCTGACGAGATGGTGGCGAGGTATCCAGTCATGCCCATCCAAGACCTTGACTCAGCGGCCGCCTTCGCATCCGACCAAGAGAGAGAAGCGTCCACCCGCTCGTACCAGTGCCCGTTCCCGCCGTCCGCCAGCTGCCACTGTATCGGTGCACTGTATGCCCCACTCGCCAACAACATGCCCGCCCATACGACAAATACAAGCCATCTCACTGCTAATCCCTCCGTTGCGTCTATTTACGGACGCGAAAGCGCCCGCGCGGCAAACCACCTACCCCGTGGTGCCGCACGGGGGTGAGCGTCGTCTAAGGTTCAGTCACGCTAGTAGAGGGGATTGCCCTACGCCCCTGCCTGGCGTATTGGTTCGACGCCTGTCAGAAGCTTCCTTCTTGTCTGCGAGTTTTTTTCAAGTTCTTGCGGCTGATGGTTCACGAGTCCGAGAACTGTCGAAAAGTCGCCTTTGAGGCCCAATTGGCGGTGCCAGAAAGAGCCGCATCACGCAGGGCGTGCTGTGGTTTTCTCTGGTCTCTTCCACAACTTCAGGACGCTTCAGATCCAGTTCAGCGCCGGGGAGGTGCCCGCGACCATGGGCTGATTTGCGAACTCCCGGTAGCGGTACTGCCAGGTGATCTCGTTCAGGTACTTGATGTCCTCCGGGTCGATCTCCATGTCCACCACGTCATACAGGGGATCGAAATGCTCGGGTCTACTGCCCCCGATGAGCGGGATGACGCACAGAGGCTGCTCCATGACCCACTTCACCGCAAGCTGGTTGATGCCCATGTTGTACTTGTCGGCGACCGCCTGGATCTTGTCAATCACGTCGAAAGTCTCGTCTGTGAGGTCTTGCTGCATGGACTTGATCTGAGCCACGCGCGAGCCCTCGGGAATCGGTTGGCCGCGCTTGTACTTGCCGGTGAGAATGCCGCCGCACTGGGGGCCGTAGGCCATCATGGCGATGTTGAAACGCTGGCAGAAGGGAACGGTCTCGATTTCCACCGGGCGGTCGAGGAGATTGTAGCGGCACTGAATAGAGACGATAGGCTCCCAATTGTGCAGGGCGCTCACGCCAAGCAGGTGGGCCATCTGCCACGCGAAGTGATTGCTAACGCCTATGTACAGCACCTTGCCCTGTTTCACGAGATTGTCGAGGGTTGAGAGGATCTCCTCGGCGCTCACGAGAGGGTCGGGGTGGTGGAGCTGGATCAGGTCGATGCGGTCGGTCCCCAGACGCTGCAGGCTGGCGTCCACGGCCTTGACGATGTGGAATCGGGAGCAGCCCCGGCCGTTGATGCGCTTGGGCCACATGGGCACCCAGAACTTGGTGGCGAGGAAGATATCGTCGCGGATGCCGTCGAGGGCCTTGGACAGGAAGACCTCACTCTCGCCCCTGCCATACGCGTCGGCGGTGTCGATGAAGTTGATGCCCTTGTCGAAGGCCTTGCGGATAATGTCAATGGAAGTCTTCTCATCGCAGCGCTCATAGAAGGTCATCGCGCCCAGACAGAGCGCGGAAACCTGCACGCCTGCATTGCCGAACTTCACGTATTTCATTGAGGTCACTCCCCGCTGGTGTTGCGTGTGTCGGAGGCATCGGGCTCCCACAACAGGACGGCCTTGACGCTCTCCGGACGGAACCCTCGGGCCTGCCAGAAGCGGGCACCGGTGGTATTGCGGACCATGTAAGACAACTCGATGTGCCGGACGCCTGCCGCTTTGAGCACGCTGATGGCAGTATCCGCGAGCAGTCGCCCTATTCCCTTGTGACGGTGCTCGGGCAAGACAAAAAGGTTCGCGATGGTGCCGACGCGATAGTCCACCGCCGCGAGGGGACTGTCGAGGACTGCAGCGGAGATGAACCCCACCGGCCTGTGCTCATGGTATGCCAGCCATACCATGTAGTCCTCGCGCAAGCACAGGCGGTGCACCAGTTTCTCGATAATTCCGTGCTCCAGGGCTTCCGGCGGGCAGACCAGGCTGTAACCGGCCATCTCGTGGTTGAGCTTCTCGTGCAGATCCACGAGGGTATCCATGTTCTCGGGCCCGGCGCTCGACACCCTGATCTCACCCACGGCTCACCTCCAGGTCTGAGCAACTCGCTGGCGCAGGAATGTGAGGGACGCCTGGGTGTGCGCCAACGGGTCGTCGTCTTCGAGGCAAAGGGAGCCTCGGTACCCTGCATCCGATAGCCTGCGCAGGAGCGCCTCGAAATCCACCGCGCCCTGGCCGCAGGTGGTGTTGTGCAGGCCGCCCGGGAGACGGTCGGCGATGTGCACGTAGGCCACTTTGTGGATGACGCTGTCCAGCAGTTCGGTGGGGTCCTGGGCGCTGAACAGGGGTGAGCCGGTGTTGAAACAGACCCTCACCGGCGCGCTGGACAGGCGCTGGAGAAGCTCGAGGAAGCTCTCGGAACGGGTCACGACCGATGCTTCCTGTTCTCCGCGGAGCCGGGTGTCGTTTACGAGACAAGGGGTCACGCCCAGGCGGTCCACCTCGTCGGTGGTGCGGGCGAGCGCCTCGGCCGCCGTGGCAAGTGATTCGGACAGCGGCACGTCCGGGCGCACGGAGCCGGCAGTGATCACCAAGACGGGCGCGCCGAACACCCGGGCCGCCTTCGCCGCCTCGAGCGCCTGGAAGTGAGCGGCCTGAACAGCGTCGGGATCAGGCCCGGCGAACTGGGTGGCGCAGTTGACTGCAGAAACGGCAAGCCCGTGGCGATCAATGCGCCTGCTTACAGCGCGCAGGATCTCAGGCGTACGCCCCGGCAAGACGCTCCAGGGCAATTCCACCTGGCGCAGGCCGAGAACATACGCCCGGGCCAGCCAGTCCTCAAGTGGCGGGAAGCCGCAGCGCTCGTGGGAAACTACATTGCGCACAGGCAACCAGGATATATCGGGTCGGGACATGCTGAGACATCTCCCGGAAGGAGATTTCTGCCGACACGGGTGATGTTCAGCGCTGCCCTGCAAAGCACCTTCAGGGCTGCAAGACACAGGCCGCAGGGAACCGCCGGAGGCCTCCGGCCGTGTGAAGGCGACTTTCAGTTCCACAGGCATCTGCGCGTCATCTGTCGCAGTCCCGCACTTGGCTGGACTTACCGGGATCATCTGCTCTCCCAGTCAGGCAGCTGGGCATCATGTCATCGCTGGACCAACCATGTTCGGGACCCGTCGAAGTGAGGCGCTCTCTTTGTTGGGCATGAGTTCCGCGGGCTGAGCGTTTCCAAGCCTACCGAGATTGGGCGGTCTCCCTGTCCGGAGTCAGTTCCACTGGCTCGGAGCGTGCAGGAGTCTCGCTGCCGGGCCTTTTGCCCCATAGCCCGCGCAACGGGCGGCAGCTTATAGCCACGGGTGGAGTGGAGCGAAGCGAAAGGGAACCCGTGGGTTCCGGCCTCATCGTGATACTGAGCCCCCGAACGTGGGCGGCACAATGCGGGAGGCGCGCTTGTGTCACTCCCTTCAGGGGCTCTTGGGCCTTTATGTGGCGCCGGTACCCAGGGGCTGCGTCCCGCCTCGCGGTCCTTACCCCTGGCTAGCCTTGTGCTCCCTGCTTCGCGGGCTTTGAGGCTACCGCAACGACCCGAGGCATTGCTGCGCGTACTTTACGAGGGGATCGTGCCGGGCCGGCACGACCCCCACCCGCTTTTCGCGGTCAGATTCTCCTGTCAGGTAGTCGTTGCGGCAACGTCAGAGGATGTGCTAACATGATAGACGGACGATGGCTGTGTGCCGCGTGATTTTTCTGCCGCACGACAGGGGGGGCCCTCCTTGCTGCAGACTTCCGCCTGTGATTTCTTCGCGCCTTCCGTTCTGTTGCGTATCGTCTTCGAGAACCTTTGGCCACTGCTGAAGATGGGCTGGCCGCTGGTCGCGCTGGTGCTGATATTGGTGGCCCTCCACCGGGTCCGTCGCCTGAGAAGTGGCCACCGTGACCGAGCGCGCATGGTTGCAGACCCCTCAAACCCTGCGAGTGAGGCTTATAGCGGGGCGAGTGAGGTATCGCGCGCAAAGGATGAGCCCGACGAAGACGGCCTCACCTATCCCATCATCTGCGTGCGCTGCGGTAAAGCGGACAAGGTGCCTTTCGAACCGCGCCCGGGCAAGACATTACTCTGCCACGACTGTTACACGGAGACGTTCCGTTGGGCCGAGAACCCGGCCAGGGGCCGAGATTCGAGAGCCGAGTGAGGCGCAGCACGATTTTGCGAAGATTTTGGGCTTCAAACCGGCAATCGAGGTTTGACAGCATGAAGCTCAGGGTATATATACGTGTGCGACTAAACCAGGGCTATGCGAAAGGGGGTTACCACTATGTCTCTGGTACGTTGGCGAAGGCCGCATGATCTGCCCGCTGTTTTCGACGAGATGGACCGCATGTTCAACCGCTTCCTGCGCTCCCCGCTTGTGCGCTGGGGCGACGAGGAGCCCATTGATTTCGGGCCGGCCATCGACGTCTACGAGACCGAGACGGACGTCGTGGTCAAAGCGGAGTTGCCCGGGGTCAAGAAGGAAGACATTGACTTGACGGTGCAGGACGACCGGCTCATCATCCAGGGCCAGTCCCGTCAGGAGGAAGAGGTCAAGGAGGAGGGCTACCACCGCAAGGAGATCCGCACGGGGTCCTTCCGGCGAGTTGTCGCCTTCCCCACCGCTGTCAATACTGAGGCACTCACGGCCAAGTTCGATAACGGGATCCTGACAGTCACCGCACCGAAGACGGCCGAAACGCCCAAGGGAACGAAGGTCCCCATCGAGTAAGCGGCGAGACCTGAGCAGCTGAGAAGTGAATCGCAAGGGCGGCCCTGTCACAGGGCCGCCCTTTTGCTTGATGAACGGGGGGGCAGCATCCTCCAAAGGGCAGGGAGCCGCCCGCGGTTCAGCGCTTGTAGGTCACGTTCAGGCCCCAGATGGGTCGGTCGAAGTTGGACCAGCCCACGTGGACGGAAGCATCCCAGGTATCATCCGGGCTACTGTAGACATTATAGGCTACGTGAGGGCGAGGTACCCGGCCGTCGTACTCGAACCCCAGGTTGATCTTCTCGGCGGGGTAGTAAGAGACCGCGCCGAAGACCCCGTGGAACTTCTCGGTGCCCAGACCCAGGGTGACAAAGAGTGGCTTTGCGCTTTCCTCGATCTTTCGCGTAGCGGTGACGTAGAAGCTCCGGGCGCCCCCATTCTTTCCGGCCTGCGCCTGGCGCTGGTCGAAGATATCCAGGATCCCCACGGCAACCGCCGGAATGTCACCGTCCTCGGGGCAGAGCTGGTACTGGAGGTTGACGGTGTTCACCCATTCCTCGTCCACCACGAAGTAGGTCGCTGCCAGGCCGTGCCCGGGCTTTCCGAAACCCACCATCGCGGCGGCCGAGCCATCGGTCCGGTGGCCGCTGAGCTTGATGCGGAAGCGAGTGTCGCGACTGGCGGAGTTGTACATCACCGCGTAGTTGTCCTGGGTGGGCGTGTAAGCGCACGGGACGTTCATGTGGAACGCTCCGCCGAACCCGAACTGGCCGAACTCATTGACCGGAATGCCGCTGCCGGGAAGCCCGCAGACATGCCGAAACTCCGGGTATTTGAGCCAGTCCTCAGCCCAGACCGCGCCGCAAAGTGCGCTCAGACACGCCAGGAGACACACGAAAAGCAGGGCTCTCATGGACGTCGCTCCGGGTTCTGTATCATTCGGCGAGCCTTTCGCTCGCGGTCGCGGCTAGTCAGCCTCGATGGTATAATAGCTGGCGCTGAAGGAGTCCTGCCGGCCCCACTTGACGTGGCCGTCGTAGAACAGGAAGTTCGAGCCGTCATTGTGGATCGGCTGGGGCGCATAGATGTTCGAAACTCCCCAGTTCACGGGCGCATTGCCGTCGCCGGGCCATGCGATATACCTGGGGCCGGGGCGATTGCACCACTCATTGTCGAACAAGTTGATAGTCTGCGCAGGCTGAGTGATGGACGAGTCGGCCACATCGTAGATCGTGGCTTTAGCGCCATTGAAGTAGCCCAGATTCCGGCCGTAGCCGAAGATCCGCACGGTGTTGCCGTTGCCGAACCGGTCCTTCTCGCCACTGCTGGGGCAGAAGAGAATCTGCCAGTTGGCCATGTAGGGCTGGAGTAGCTGGGGCCAGGAGTAGTAGATCTGCCGCGTGGCGTCCAGCGGGTCTGCGAGGAGCGTGGAGTAGCGGCAGTGCATGTAGCTGCTGTCGTAGTCTACCTTGTACTGCTCGAAAGCCAGTCCAATCTGTTTCAGGTTGCTCTGACAACTGGACTGTCGCGCTTTCTCGCGGGCCCTGGCAAAGACCGGGAAGAGGATCGCGGCCAGGATTGCGATAATTGCGATTACGACCAGAAGTTCAATCAGAGTGAAGCCGCTTCGCCTGGGCATGCAGCCACCGCCCCGTGTTGTGAGGGATAACCCATCGTTGCAAGAGTATACCACTGGCCAGAGCGCGAAGGCAAGCAAAGGCGGCCGGCGGGGGTCCGTTCCCTGAGAGAGAGCGATTCCGGGGGCCTCCGCTCCGGACTGGAAGCGAGCGCCTTCGCGGGCGTCGCTTCCAACGTCCCTCGCAGCGGGCACATGATCGCGTGGGGCGGGCCTCTCGCCCGCCGGCTGTTGACGTTGCCGTCTGTCTTCCTTCAGGCCCCGGAAGGGGCCCTGCGCCCAGAGCCGGGGACGGAAGCCCCTGGATTCTCTGAACCCGACGGCGTCTTGGAAGGTTCGGCCCCGGGCTGTTGTCCCTGACCTGGCCCTTTGAGACCGCAGGCAATATCCATACACCATGCGCCATATCATCCACGTGGACATGGACGCTTTCTTCGCGTCCGTCGAGCAACTGGATAACCCCGAACTGCGGGGCAAGCCCGTGATCGTCGGCGCCAGCCCGGATGCCCGGGGAGTGGTTTCGGCTGCGTCCTATGAGGCCCGGCGTTTCGGCGTCAAGTCCGCCATGCCTTCGTCGCAGGCGAAGCGCCTGTGCCCTGAAGGAATCTTTGTTCCGGTGCGCATGGGCCGGTACGTGGAGATGTCCCGGCAGATCATGCAGATCTTCCAGCAGTACACCCCCCTGGTGGAGCCGGTGTCGGTAGACGAAGCGTTCCTGGATGTTACCGGGTGCGAGCGGCTCTTCGGCCCGGCGCCCCAGATCGGCCGCAGTATCCGGGATCGGATCGCTTGCGAGATCGGGCTGTCGGCATCTGTAGGAGTAGCGCCGAACAAGTTCCTGGCGAAGCTTGCGTCGGACCACGATAAGCCCGGCGGGCTGGTGATCATCGAGCCGGAGAATGTGCTGGAGTTCCTGGCTCCATTGCCGATTTCGCGTCTGTGGGGAGTGGGGAAGGCCACGGAGCAGCGCCTGCGCACCCTGGGGATTCATACTATCGGGCGCCTTGCGGAGTACCCGCGGGACATGCTGGTGCGGCAGTTCGGGGTGATGGGCGGGCAACTGCATGACCTGGCCCACGGGATCGACGACCGGCCGGTGATCGTCCAGAGCGAGGCCAAATCGGTGAGCAATGAACACACGTACCAGGTGGATACCCGGGACCCGGACGTGATGGAGAGAACTCTGCTCTGGCTGTCGGACAAGGTGGGTGCGCGTCTGCGAGAAGCGGGCCTGCGCGGGAGAACGGTGCAGCTCAAGGTGCGCTTCGGGGACTTCACGACTATCACGCGGCGCGAGACCCTGAGCAACCCCACCGACGCCAACGCGGTAATCTATCAGACCGCTCTCAGCCTGCTGCGGGCGGTCCCGCTGGAGAGCCGGAAGGTGCGACTGCTCGGCGTGGGAGTGTCGGGCTTCGACCAGCCGGCGCAGGCAGCGCTTTTCGACGCGCAGCAGGAGTCTCATTCGCCGCTGGATGACGCGCTCGATGAAATCCGGCGGAAGTTCGGGACGGATAAGATCAAGCGCGGGCGGCTGATTGATGGGGACTGAGTGGGGGAGAGGCCGGTCCACTCAGGCCCGATGGATCGCGAGTTCCGCCACGCTCTCGAGTATGTGATCCGGCGGCACAGGCGCTTCCTCCAGCGGCGTCAATTTCCCCGCGCCCGTGAGCACCAGCGCCGTGCCCATCCCCGCCCGGTGCCCGAAGAGGATGTCGGTATCCACCCGGTCGCCCACCATCAGGCAGTCTCCCGCAGGCACCTCCACCCGCGACCGCACGAGTTCGGCCAGCACCAGCGAGGGCTTTCCGCCATACGCCTCCACCTTCCTGCGCGAGCAGGATTCAAGAGCTGCCACGATAGCCCCGCAGTCAGGCGCATAGACGCCTCCGAGCATGGGACAGGTCACGTCGGGATTGGTCGCCACGAAACGGGCGCCCCGGTTCAGCGCCTGCAAGGCGTCGTCAAGTTTGCGATAGTTGAAGTCGCGATCCCACGAGGCCACAACTACCTCCGCCAGGCCCGGTTCGTTGGTGATGCGCAGGCCTGCGGCGAGTAGGTCTTCGATCACTGGCGCTTCACCGATGACGTACGCTCTCGCGCCCGGCATCTCCCGCGCGAGGTAGTGCGCCAGGGCCTGCGAGGAGTTGAGCACATCGGCCTCCTGCGTGGGTATGCCCAGCTGCGTGAGCTTGGCGGCATACTCGGCGCGGGTGCTTATGGGCTTGTTGGACAGGTACATGACCTTGCGGCCCGCGCGCTTGAGTGATTCGAGGGCTTCCCGAGCTCCCGGGATCAGTTCGGGGCCGAGATACACGGTTCCGTCAAGGTCGAACAGATACGCGGCGAAGTCGTGGATCGGTCTCAATGGGGCACTCCTCACGTTTCCGGTTTGTGGGTCCGGCAGCGGCAATCGCGGTCGCTCTCAATGTTCTGGACGAGGCGCAGAATGAAGTCGCGCAAAGCGGGAAAGGTCTGTTCCATGAGTTCCGAGACCTCGCCTTCGGTCAAGGGCTCGGAGGCGATCCCCGCCGCGAAGTTGGTGACGACGCAGACGCTTATGTAGCAGATTCCCGCCTCCCGCGCCAGCACCACCTCAGGCACGCCGGTCATGCCCACGAGGTCCCCGCCCAGCATAGAGAACATCCGGATTTCCGCGGGCGTCTCGAAGCGCGGGCCCTCGGTGCAGACGTACGTTGCCGCCGGATGCACGTTCACGGGCTCCCTGGACAAGAGCGTGAAAGCCGTGCGGCGAAGGGAAGGGCAGTAGGGCTCGGTTACGTCCACGTGCCGCACTCCGGACAGGCCCCCATCGTAGAACGTGAGCGGGCGGTTCTTCGTGAAATCGAGGAACTGGTCGGGCAGGACGAAATCCCCCGGCTGCATGGTCTCGCGCAGCGAACCCACCGCATTGGTGGCGATGATGCACTCGCAACCCTCGCGTCGGAAGGCGTCGATGTTCGCCCGGTAGTTCACCCGGTGGGGTGGGATCGCGTGGCCGAGTCCGTGGCGCGGGACGAACACAAGCTGGTGCCCGGCGTAGGTGCCTTCGGCGATGTTCACACTCTCGTAACTGGTGGGTACGCGGCGGCTGCGGCTCACGACGTCGCCGAACTCGTAGACGCCTGTGCCCCCGATGATTCCGATCCGCATGGCCTGCATCTCCCGTGTCCGCGAGTGATCTGCCCGACAGGCGCGAAGGCCGGGCAACCCTGGCGGCGCCCGGCCTTCACAGTTCACATTCCGGCGTCACACGCCTACTGGTGTGCCTGGTAAGCCGCCTTGGAAATCTCGGCGACCTCGCCGGTGAAGATGTCGATCTTGATGCAGCGCTCGATCTCGCCCAGGACGGTGCGCCCGTAGACGAACTCCTGTCCTCGGGCGATGGAGGCTTCGAGGGTGACCTTGCCGGTCTCGTCGATGCTCTCCGCGGGGACTGCGGTCTCTTCGCCGGGCGCGGGGGAGTAGAACAAGCTCGCGCCGGGGGCGATCATGAAGGTCACGTTGATCTTCACGGAACCGGTGATACGTGCAGTCCGGAAACTGCTGGAGACCTGGCGACCCTCTTCCTCAAACACTATGGTCTGGGTGCCATCCGTGGCGGTCTTGTAGCGCAGGTCATTGACGACTTTCGGGACGGCCGTGATGTCGGGCAGCACGAAGATCAGTGTTACGACCCCGTCTTCGGCGGTGGACACCTCCACGCTTCCGCCGACGCTGGCCGAGGTCAGAATCGCCTTGGCGCGCTCAAGATCGGAAGCGCCCAAGTTGGTGAAGGAGAAGGAGCAAGTAACCGGCACCGGCGGAAATGCAGGCTCAGCCGGAGCCGCAGGTGCTTCAGCCGGAGCGGCAGGTGCTTCAGCCGGAGCGGCGGGTGCTTCAGCCGGAGCCGCGGGTGCTTCAGCCGGGGCGGCGGGTGCTTCAGCCGGAGCGGCGGGTGCTTCAGCCGGAGCCGCGGGTGCTTCAGCCGGGGCGGCGGGTGCTTCAGCCGGGGCCGCGGGTGCTTCAGCCGGGGCCGCGGGTGCTTCAGCCGGAGCGGCGGGTGCTTCAGCCGGAGCGGCAGGTGCCTCTGCCGGAGCGGCGGGTGCTTCAGCCGGTGCCGCAGGTGCTTCAGCCGGAGCGGCGGGTGCTTCAGCCGGAGCGGCGGGTGCTTCAGCCGGGGCCGCGGGTGCCTCTGCCGGAGCGGCGGGTGCTTCAGCCGGTGCCGCGGGTGCCTCTGCCGGAGCGGCCGGTGCTTCAGCCGGAGCGGCGGGTGCCTCTGCCGGAGCCGCGGGTGCTTCAGCCGGTGCCGCAGCTGCT